>NZ_JBHRSJ010000007.1:0-225712 GCF_042643485.1 Azotobacter bryophylli
CGATGGATACCGCTGACCGAACGCAGTCCGATGTTGCTGAGGCCAAGACCAGCCGCCTTCAGGACAAAATCGAGAAGCTCCGGCAGCAGATGCAAGCGCTCAAGCACTGGATGGGCGCGACGCACTTCCTGACCAAAACGCTGCCTCGGGTGAGCACGGAGATGAGTCTCCATGTGCTCGCCTACAACCTCAAACGGCTGATGAACATCTTTGGCATCCGTGGTGCGGTAGAGGCCCTGCGGGCCTGAGGCGGCCCATTTTGACTCGTTCCCCCGCCTCAGGATGCCGTAGATGGCGCCAGGCGGCTCAGGTAGCGGTCTGCTCCGAGCTGCCGTGCCTAAACCTCACCCGACCTCGGGTCAAAGGCTGCCTGTAGCTCTGGTGTTAGCACTTCGCTGTTTTCACATAGCCTGGATCCAAAGCGGACGTCTGCAATTAAAGGGGGAGTGAGTTTTAAGTTTCCGCCAAGTAATTCTCTCCGATCCTTTAATAATGCGCTTTTAGTGGTGAGCCTGGCCAAGGCGATACAACAAGCATTTTCGCCTTCTTGGTTAGAACTCACTTTCGGGGATCGAGTATGTCTGCATGTTCCCGTTCCTGACTTTGTACAGGGTCATCGTCATGTCGGTGTACTCAACTCCGTTATATGTCCGGTTCTCCTCGACTTGGAACTGCTCAGATTTTGCGAGCCCACCAGTATCGAGGTCTCGGTAGCGAACATCGTAGCGACCGACCATGATGTCTGACACAGTGAACTTGCCGCCCTTGGGTATGAAGAACACCCGCACAGGGAAAGCCTCAGGCCCGCCAATATCGACAAGCTTCACGAAAACGTCCGAGTCGTTTCTCGCGTTGTCGATAGTGACCTGGGAGTAACCGCCTTTGTTTAGCTGCTTGAAGCCCGGCACATAGCCAGCCATTTTCGGCCAGGGCGCCCCATTCGGAGCTGTCTTCGGCCGGGCATATCCCAGCTTGGTCACAACCATCGGCTGCGCCATGGGTTCCTGCGTGTACGGTACCGACCGCTCGAGTGGTTTGATGGCCGGCGCCGGCTTCGACTGCATCTGATTGTTGTAGAGGAAAGCGACGACGAAGAGCAGCGCGGCGACGATGAATGTGACCGCGTAGCATGCCACCGCGAGGCCGAGCAGTCGGCTCTTAGCCTTGCATACAGGCAGGGAATGGCAGTCAGCGAAGTCATCGTGGGTGGTGAAGTAATCAACATTGCCGTTGGCGGCGGCAGTCCTGAACTCCCCATCATAGGTTTTAAGCTGATTCACCAGCGTGTCGTACATGGCCTTCGGACTGATGCTGAACGTATCCCTGGACTCACCAAAGGCAATATTCACCGTGGTCCCGTTGTAAATTCCGTTTGTGTAGTTGTGAGTCGCATTGATATTCGTCAGCGTCCAGATTGGCCAGTACCTCACCCTGTCAAAGTCCGTTTTGATGATGTAGAGCGGGCATGCAATCAACCAACTGCGAAGTGGTGACACATGCCAGCGCACAATCCGCGAGAGGTTGATTGCGAGGAGTAAAGTTGCAGCCCCAGTAAGGCCCAGCATCCATAGGATGCCGTCTTGGTCCCACTTGCACTGCCCAGCATCGAAGAAGAGATAAACGAACCAGCCCAGAAGAACTATTGACCAGATGTAGTTCCCTACCACGCCGCCATTCTTGATCAGCAACTGGTCCTTGTTCTCTCCGGATACTCGTTTCTTAAGCCTCTCCCTGGCCGAGGCCGGCAGATTCGCATACGCGAAGGAGCCAGCACGGGGAAGGACAAACTCCTGATCACCGGCCTCATCTGGCTGGCGAGCCTGAGGTTTCTGCGTCTCAGCACTACTGGGTGCCCCCTGCTCTTGAGCAGCAATCCAGGCGTCATGCTGGCGGCGCTTCTGAGGGTCTGAAAGCACCTCGTAGGAGGTGTTGATCAACGCCATAATCCGGACGGCATCTGGATTGTCCGGATTCCGATCCGGGTGATACTTCTGCGTCAGGGTCTTGTATGCGGCTCGAATGACCTCTTGGGGGGCAGACCTCGAAACCTTGAGGTTGTCGTAGTGCGTGCGAACAGGCGCCATAGTCCTTTAGACCCTACAAAAAGTATCAATTATAACGAGAACCTGCCGCGGCCTCGTGGTCTCAATGTCCAATTCAAAAGAGCCGCTAGCTCGATACGACCGAACAATACTGAATCGCCCCTGGCTTGTAGCCCCTTGAGTGGTTGCTCCTGGCCGTTTATAGCCAAATTGGGTACCCAAGTGCGCCAAGGCTGCCTCGTTCCAGCTCAGCCGAACAACCGTGGCCGAATCGGATCAGGTAGGTGGCTCGATGTGAAACCGGAGCAAGGCACAGAGGCGAGGATAGAAGAGACGGTGGTGGAGGGTGATCCAATATGGCTCTCGCTTTGCCTGGCGGGGCGATGGCTGGGGTGCACATGCAGGAGAGCGCAGCGCACCTACCGGACTTGCCGGTCGGTATCCGGTTGCTGGCGTCATGCGCGTTCCGCTGTTGTGTCCGGCCATAAAAAGGCGCCGACCGGCAGCGGGCGACCGGCGGCGCAAAGTCCCCCAGCCTAGAGGGGATCGATGCCGTGCTCGGCGTAGGAGCTGGCGCGGGTACTGTCGGAGGCGAGGTGAGCGCAGGTGGGGCTGGGCGAGGACGGGGAGCGGGCTGACGAGGGGCAGGAACTGGGGGTAGGTTTGAAACCCTCGCATCCTCGTCCCTGAGGACACAAGAAGAGAGCTTTGTCAGCTCTGCTGGCTGCAGGCTCTGGACAACTTGCGGTACGCGACGGTCTTGGTTTCGCCGGCCGAATTCAGATAGACCATCTTGGCGGTGATCACTTCGCACACGAACGGATCTTGCGGATCGTCGATGGCGATCACCTTGGCGATATCCAGATTCATGCCGTAACGATAGGACTCCATTTCCGGCGTCTCCGCGGCTTGGGCGGCGAACGCCAGGCCACAGAGCGATAACGGTAGAAGATATGAGAGTTTCATGTCGCTCACCTCGAAAAGAGATCGGTCCAATCCCCCTCAGGGCCGAATGGCTCGGCAACTTCCAAACCGGATTTTGTTTTGACTGCTCGGGTTTTCTGAAAGGTTAGGTCAGATTCTAAAGATAAGGATGAGCGTACAAAAATCGCTGTCGTCGATAGTGATGATCGATGCTTGCGGCAGGAAGGGCGGCTTTCGTTGAGAAAGAATGGTGTTGCGAAGGGGGCATCCGAGTGCCCCCCTTGGCGCTTTCAGCGACGCACCTGTTTCAGCGTGTCGGCGATGAGGAAGGCCAGCTCTAGGGACTGGTCGGCGTTCATGCGCGGATCGCAGTGGGTGTGATAGCGGTCGGAAAGCGATTCCTCGGTCACCGCTCGGCTGCCGCCGATGCACTCGGTGACGTTCTGCCCGGTCATTTCGATGTGGATGCCGCCGGCGTAACTGCCTTCGGCCCGGTGCACGGCGAAGAATTGCCGGACCTCGCCGAGGATGCGTTCGAAGTCGCGGGTCTTGTAGCCGCTGGTGGCCTTGATGGTATTGCCGTGCATCGGGTCGGAACTCCACAGCACCTGGCGGCCTTCGCGCTGGACCGCCTGCACCAGGCGCGGCAGATGCTGCTCGACCTTGTCCGCGCCCATCCGGGCGATCAGGTTGAGGCGGCCCGGATCGTCGTCCGGGTTGAGAATGTCGATCAGGCGGATCAGCTCGTCCGGGTCCATGCTCGGGCCGACCTTGACCCCGATGGGGTTGCAGACTCCGCGCAGGAATTCCACGTGGGCACCATCCAGCTGACGGGTGCGGTCACCGATCCAGAGCATGTGGGCGGAACAGTCGTACCAGTCGCCGGTGAGGCTGTCACAGCGAGTGAGCGCCTGTTCGTAGTTCAGCAGCAGCGCCTCGTGGGCGGTGAAGAAACTGGTCTCGCGCAGCTGCGGCGCATTCTCCAGGCCGCAGGCGCGCATGAAGGCGAGCGTCTCGTCGATGCGATCGGCCAACTGGCTGTATTTCTCGGTCAGCGCGGCGTCGGCGATGAAATCCAGATTCCACTGGTGGACCTGATGCAGGTCGGCGAAGCCGCCCTGGGCGAAGGCGCGCAGCAGGTTGAGGCTGGCGGTGGACTGGTGGTAGGCCTGCAGCAGACGCTGCGGGTCGGGAACACGGCTCTTCTCGTCGAAGTCGATGCCATTGACGATGTCGCCGCGGTAGGCAGGCAGGGTGACGCCGTCGACCGTCTCGTTGCCTGAGGAGCGCGGCTTGGCGAACTGTCCGGCCATGCGGCCGACCTTCACCACCGGACAGCCGGCGGCGAAGGTCATGGCAATGGCCATCTGCAGCAGGACCTTGAAGGTGTCGCGGATCTTGGTCGCGGAAAACTCGGCGAAGCTTTCGGCGCAGTCGCCACCTTGCAGCAGGAAGGCGCGGCCCTGGGTGACTTCGGCGAACTGGCGGCGCAGCTCGCGTGCCTCGCCGGCGAACACCAGCGGCGGATAGCCCGCGAGGGTTCCCTCGACCTGGGCGAGCGCTCCGGCATCCGGGTACTCGGGTTGTTGCTGGATGGGTTTCGCCCTCCAGCTCGTGGGGCTCCAGTTCTGCTTCATCGCCTGCTCTGTGGAATGGTTCGTGGCCATCATTTTACCGATCCCCCTGGTGCGAAGTGATCAACGAACGGATGGGCGGCTGTTAATATGCACCATCGTCCAAAGGGGATCGGAATGGAAAAAGAGGAACGGCTGCTCGCCGAGGTGCGTGACGATTTCGGCCTGATCCGGGTGTTGGAGGTCGGTGACTACCGTTTCCTCGAGTTCGGCGAGGCGGTGGAGCAGAGCTGCGTGTTCATGGCCGACCCGGCCTGGCTGGAATACGACTACAGCCGGGCAATGCTGCTCGGCGGACTCTGCCACGAGGCGCCGGAAAGCGCCCTGTTCCTCGGCCTGGGGGCTGGCAATCTGACCCAGGCCTGCCTCGAGTTCCTGCCTCTGGACGATGTGGAAATCATCGAACTGCGTCCCGAGGTTCCGCGTCTGGCGATGGAATTTCTGGGACTGGCGGACGATCCACGACTGACCATCCGCATCGGGGATGCCGTCGAGCTGCTGGACAGCGCCGAGAGCGCCGATCTGATCTTCGTCGATCTGTACACCGACACCGGGCCGGCCGTCGGCCATCTGGCGTGGAACTTCCTCGCCGATTGCCAGCGGCGCCTCAACCCGGGTGGCTGGCTGATCATCAATCAGTGGGCCGGCGACGACGGCAAGCCTCTCGGTGCGGCCCTGCTGCGCGGGCTCTATCATCGCCATTACTGGGAGTGCCCGGTGAAAGAGGGCAACGTGGTGTTGCTGGTTCCCGCCGACCTCGAGCAGGAACTCGATTTCCAGCGCTTGCAGTCCAGAATCGAGGCCCTGGCGCCGCGGCTGGGGTATTCCCTCGCCGGGCTGATGCGCAGCCTACGGCCGGCGAGCTGATCCCGCAGTAAGCCGGCGCGGTGGTGACCGTTCGCCGGCTCGCCGGAAGAAAGCACGGGAAATGCGCGCAGGCCGAGTTTTTCCTGTATAGTTTGCGCCGGCCTTCAAACGGCCGCGTTCAAGTGGCAACTTTCCCGAAGCCTCGCCTTCGGCTGCTGGTCCGCCCGCCGGACCATCCTTGACGATTCATCCATTTTCATCACGCGTTCTCGCAAATTCTTGTCGACCAGGCTGCCAGGGCGACCCTATGGGTCTTACACGGCATGCGCGGCTTTGGACCCTGGGTTTGCGGATGCACATGAGGCAGATCCCATGACCCAGGAAACCGGCGGCTTCGCCGCACTCGGCATTCATCCCGCTGTACTCGCTGCGATCACCGCGGTGGGCTACGAGGAACCGTCCCCCATTCAGGCCCAGTCCATTCCGGTGATCCTCGCCGGCCACGACATGATCGGCCAGGCCCAGACCGGCACCGGCAAGACCGCGGCCTTCGCCCTGCCGCTGCTGTCGCGCATCGACCCGGCCAAGCGCGAGCCCCAGGTGCTGATCCTGGCGCCGACCCGCGAGCTGGCCCTGCAGGTGGCGACCGCATTCGAGACCTATGCCAAGCAACTGCCCGGCGTCGGCGTCGTGGCCGTCTACGGCGGTGCGCCCATGAGCCCGCAGTTGCGCGCCCTGCGCCAGGGCGCGCAGGTTCTGGTGGCCACCCCGGGCCGCCTGTGCGATCACCTGCGCCGCGACGAGCACCTGCTCTCCACCGTCAAGCACCTGGTGCTGGACGAGGCCGACGAGATGCTTAAGCTCGGCTTCATGGATGACCTCGAGGTGATCTTCTCGGCCCTGCCGGAAAGCCGCCAGACGGTGCTGTTCTCCGCCACTCTGCCGCATTCGATCCGGGAGATCGCCGAAAAGCACCTGCGCAACCCGCAGCACGTCAAGATTGCGGCCAAGACCCAGACCGTGGCGCGCATCGACCAGGCCCACCTGATGGTCCATGCCGACCAGAAGACCGCCGCCGTACTGCGCCTGCTCGAGGTCGAAGAGTTCGACGCGCTGATCGCCTTCGTGCGCACCAAGCAGGCCACCCTGGACCTGGCCAGCGCCCTGGAAGCCAAGGGCTACAAGGCCGCCGCGCTGAACGGCGACATCGCCCAGAACCAGCGCGAGCGGGTGATCGAGTCGCTGAAGGACGGCCGTCTGGACATCGTCGTCGCTACCGATGTGGCGGCCCGAGGCATCGACGTACCGCGCATCACCCACGTGTTCAACGTGGACATGCCCTACGACCCCGAATCCTACGTGCACCGCATCGGTCGTACCGGTCGTGCCGGTCGTGACGGTCGCGCCCTGCTGTTGGTGACCCCGCGCGAGCGGCGCATGCTGCAGGTGATCGAGCGCGTTACTGGGCAGAAGGTCGCCGAGGTGCGCCTGCCCAATGCCCAGCAGGTGCTCGATGCGCGGATCAAGAAGCTGACCGCCAGCCTGGCGCCTCTGGTGGCCGATGCCGAAGCCACCCATGGCGAGCTGCTCGACCGCCTGATCGCCGACATTGGCTGTAGCCAGCGTGCCCTGGCGGCGGCCCTGCTGCGAAAGGCGACCAACGGGCAGGCGCTGAACCTCGCGGAAGTCGAGCGCGAGCAGCCGCTGGTGCCGGCCGCTCCGCGCGAGCGCCGCGAGCGCAGTGGCGAACGCAGCAGCGAGCGCAGCGAATACCGCGAGCGCCGAGCGCCCATGCCGCTGGCCGAGGGGCGCGTCCGTTGCCGTACCGCACTCGGCGCGCGCGACGGGATCGCGGCGAAGAACTTGCTCGGTGCCATCCTCAACGAAGGCGGTCTGGCCCGCGATGCCATCGGCCGCATCCAGATCCGCGACAGCTTCAGCCTGATCGAACTGCCCGAAGACGGCATCGACCGGCTGCTCGGTAAGCTGAAGGACACTCGTGTTGCCGGCAAGCAACTGAAGCTGCGGCGTTATCGCGAAGACTGATCCGCTTCGCGTCCTCCAGAGAGCCCTGCCTTGTGCAGGGCTCTTTGCTTTCCGCCTCCGGACGGCATTCCCGTCTGTTTCCTCGGTCCGGAGCGAGGTGCGGCTGGCGCGATTCGCCTCCAATCGGTATAGATGATGGTCGCAGCATAACCGTCGGACGAAGGAGAGAGCGGTGCACGAGGACTTTTGGATAGCGCGCTGGACGCGCAACGAGATAGGGTTCCATCAGGATGAGATCAATCCCTACCTGCGCCGCCACTGGCCGGCGCTGGGACTGACCCCGGGCGCTCGGGTGCTGGTGCCGCTGTGCGGCAAGAGTCTCGATCTGGTCTGGCTGGCCGGGCAGGGGCTGAGAGTGCTGGGTGTCGAGTTGGTGGAGAGGGCGGTAGAGGATTTTTTCGCCGAGCAGGACTTGCAGCCGCAGGTTTCCGCCAGTGGGCCGTTCAAGGTGTACTCGTCCGGCAATCTGCAGATCTTCTGTGGCGATATCTTCGCCCTGAGTCCGGCCGATGTCGCCGATTGCCAGGCGGTCTACGACCGCGCCGCGCTGATCGCCTTCCCGTCGGAAATGCGCGAGCGCTATGCCGCCCACCTGTCCGGTATTCTGCCGTCGGCTTGTCAGGGGCTGCTGGTCACCCTGGATTACGACCAGTCGCAGAGGAAGGGGCCGCCATTCGCCGTTCCCGATGTCGAGGTGCGTCGCCTGCTGTCTGCAGACTGGTCGCTGGAGGTGCTGGAGGAGCAGGATCTGTCGATCACCGGCAAGTTTCACCTGCACGGGCTGAATCGGTTGGACGAGCGTGTCTATCGACTGGTTCGTCGCTGATCCTTCAGTCGGCAGAGGCCTGCATTTTGCGGATGAAAGTGTCAGCCTCGTCGATGGAGAGCTGCATATCGCGTATCAACTGATCCACATTGCCCTGCAGGGTGCGGTATTCGCCCTGCAGGGAGCCAATGGCGCGGGCATTCAGGTTGTGCTTGAGAAACAGCACCTGGTCGTGCAGCACGCTCAGCACCGGCTGGATGCGCTTTTCCGCGGCCTTCATGTGCTGCAGTAGGATCCTGTACTCCCGTCTCGTGCGTTCCAGCTCCTGCGCGCTGGTCCGCCGCAGGCTGGCGTTGCTGTACTGGTCCAGTTCTCCTTCCCATTCGTCGAACAGCGCGCCGGCGACATCCTCGACTGCGGCGATCCGCTCGTGAACGGCCCGGGCGCTGGCTTCACTGGATTCATATTCGCGATTGAGCGCCTCGTAGCGCTCTTCCAGCTCGCCGCCCTGGACTGCCACCACGCTGCGATAGCGCTCGAGGGCATCCTTGAACTGCTCCTTGGCGTTCTGCTGGCTGTCGCGCGCCGCTTCGACCCGGTCGACCAGGATGTCGCGCTTGTGCACGCCGACCTTCTCCATGGTGGCGTAGTAGGCGCTCTGGCAGCCGCCGAGGACGAGTAGGGCGCAGCAGGCGATGATCAGGCGGCGCATGGGATCTCCCGTTTGGCGAGTGGGCAATAAAAAAGGCGACCTCGTGGTCGCCTTTTCCCTTCGCCAAAGCTTAGCGCTTAGCGCAGTTGGCGCAGCGCCTCGATGCGAACTTCCAGCGGCGGATGGCTCATGAACAGGCCGGCGAAGCTGGCTTTCTTCGCGGCGTTGATGCCGAACGCGGTCAGGCTGTCCGGCATGTGCACCGGCACCTCCTGTTCTGCCTGCAGGCGCTGCAGGGCGCCGATCATGGCGCCTTGCCCGGCCAGTTGCGCGCCGGCGGCGTCGGCCCGGAACTCGCGCTGGCGCGAGAACCACATGACGATGATGCTGGCCAGGATGCCGAGTACCAGTTCGGCGAAGAGGGTCGCTACGAAATAGCCGATACCCTGGCCCTCCTCGTTCTTGAGAATGGCCTTGTCGATGAAGTTGCCGAAGATCCGCGCGAAGAACATCACGAAGGTGTTCACCACGCCCTGGATCAGGGCCAGGGTCACCATGTCGCCATTGGCCACGTGACCGATCTCGTGGGCCAGCACGGCGCGCACTTCGTCGGGGGAGAAACGCTCGAGCAGGCCCTGGCTGACGGCGACCAGGGCGTCGTTCCTGTTCCAGCCGGTGGCGAAGGCGTTGGCCTCGTAGGCCGGGAAGATGCCTACTTCCGGCATTCTGATGCCCGCCTCGCGGGACAGCTCTTCCACGGTCTGCAGCAGCCACTGCTCATGACGGGTACGCGGCTGACTGATGATCTCGGTGCCGGTGCTCATCTTCGCCATCCATTTGGAGATGAACAGCGACACCAGCGAGCCGGCGAAGCCGAATACCGCACAGAAGATCAGCAGGCTGTTGTAGTTCTGGCCGGTGAAGCGGTCGACCCCGAGCAATTTCAGGGTGATGCTGGCGATGATCAGCACCGCCAGGTTCGTCGCCAGGAACAGCAAGATGCGCATCATGGATGAAACTTCTCCTCGTAGAGGCATGCATAAAGATACTGAGGGTCTTGCCGGGCTATATAAGGGGGCGCCAGCGGACTCTTCAACCGATCTACTATTTCAAACTATGTCGCTCCCGGGAGCGGCGGATCTTCGAAGATCAGGCGGGTCAGGAGTACCAGGCGCTCGGCATCGCGCTGCGCCAGCGCTTCGCGCAGCTGCCAGGCGAGCGTGCTGCGCACCCGGCGGACGCTGCTTGGCAGCTCCTGCTCCGGCGTCTGATCGGGAACCGTGCGGGATAGGCGCAGGAAGCCCTGTTCGCTGAGGATGGCCTGATCCAGCGCCTCATGGCTGATGGTCGATTCGAATCGCAGATAGCCTTCCTCGGCGAGCCAGAGCAGCGCGCCGAGGCAGCTCTGGTGGCGCGGGCTGGGCAGGCCGAACTCGTCCGGTTCCTCGAAGCCGATCAGGTCCGCCACGTACAGCGCGGTCTTGCGCGGAAAGGCCTGGTAGAGCCTCAGCAGACCGGCTGCAACGTCCTTGTGGAAGTCGTCGATATGCAGATCCATCGGCGGGTCATTGACGATAGGTCTTGAGGAAGTTGCCGATGCGGCCGATGGCCTGCTCCAAGTCGTCCAGTCGGGGCAGGGTGACCACCCGGAAATGATCCGGCCACGGCCAATTGAAGGCGGTGCCCTGGACGATCAGCAGCTTTTCCTGGAGCAGCAGATCGAGGACGAACTTCTCGTCGTTGTGGATCGGACAGACCTTGGGGTCGATCCGCGGGAAGGCGTAGAGCGCGCCCATGGGCTTGACGCAGCTGACGCCCGGAATGTCGTTGAGCAGTTCCCAGGCGCGGTTGCGCTGATCCAGCAGGCGACCGCCGGGCAGGATCAGGTCGTTGATGCTCTGGTAGCCGCCCAGGGCGGTCTGGATAGCGTGCTGGGCCGGTACGTTGGCGCATAGGCGCATGTTGGCGAGGATGTCGAGGCCCTCGATGTAGCTCTGCGCCTTGTGCTTGGGACCGGAGATGGCGACCCAGCCGGAGCGGAAACCGGCCACCCGGTAGGCCTTGGACAGCCCGTTGAAGGTCAGGCAGAGCACGTCCGGGGCCAACGAGGCAGTGGAGATGTGCTGGGCGTCGTCGTAGAGGATCTTGTCGTAGATCTCATCGGAGAAGATCACCAGGTTGTTCTGCCGGGCGACCTCGACCACCTGCTCGAGCACTTCCTTCGGATAGACGGCGCCGGTGGGGTTGTTCGGGTTGATCAGCAGCAGCGCTCTGGTCCTGGGGGTGATCTTGGCGCGCATGTCGTCGATGTCGGGATACCAGTTCGACTGCTCGTCGCACAGGTAATGCACCGCCTTGCCGCCGGCCAGGCTGGTGGCTGCGGTCCACAGCGGATAGTCGGGAGCCGGGATCAGCACCTCGTCGCCGTTGTTGAGCAGGGCCTGCAGGACCATGACGATCAGCTCGGAGACGCCGTTGCCGAGGTAGATGTCCTCGATGCCGACGCCTTCCACCTTCTTCTGCTGGTAGTACTGCATCACCGCCTTGCGCGCACTGAACAGCCCTTTGGAGTCGCTGTAACCCTGGGCGGTGGGCAGGTTGCGGATCACGTCCTGGAGGATTTCCTCAGGGGCTTCGAAACCGAACGGCGCCGGGTTGCCGATGTTCAGCTTGAGGATGCGGTGGCCTTCCTCTTCCAGGCGTTTGGCGTGCTTGAGCACCGGCCCGCGGATGTCGTAGCAGACGTTGGCGAGCTTGTTCGATTTACTGACCTGCATGTGTGTGACCCCAAAGAAATTGGCGCGCAACGAAGCCAGGGTCAGGTTGTGGGATGGGCAAGCGAAGGCGCTGGCAGCCGGGGCGGTGCCGCGCATCCAGCGCGGAGCACCGATCGCGACTTGCCGGAACAAGCCGCCGCGGGGCACACGGTACAGCCGCACTGGGTCAGCGAACGCAGCCGTCTCTCACAGCGGGACCGATTCGAGCCTTTCGGCCTTGGCTGTAGATGACGCGGGTGACAAACTGGGGGCGAATCATACGTCGCGGCCCGATCCGGGGAAAGGTACCGGTGGGCTTTTTTCCATTTTGAGGTGCCCCATGGACAAGCTCGATAAACCCCTTGAAGCCTGGCGCGAGGAACTCTCCGACGAGCAGTTCCATATCTGCCGCCTGGGCGGTACGGAGCGGGCTTTCACCGGCGAGTATTACGCCACCAAGACGCCCGGCCTCTATCGCTGCGCCTGCTGCTCCGCGCCGCTGTTCGACTCCGACGCCAAGTACGATTCCGGTAGCGGCTGGCCGAGCTACTTCCAGCCGGCCGCGCCGGACGCCATCGCCAGTCGGGACGATTTCAGTCACGGCATGCACCGTATCGAGGTTCGCTGCGCCCGCTGCGATGCGCATCTCGGCCACGTCTTCCCGGACGGGCCGCAGCCGACCGGATTGCGTTACTGCATCAACTCGGCTTCCCTCCAGCTGGAGCCGCGGCAGGCATGAAAACGGTCAGTCAATCCGCTCTCTGGTGCGTCAGCGCCAATGCCTGTGCCTGCCGGGAACGCACGGAGGAGAATCCATGAGCGATCCGTTGTTCGGCATTGCCTGTACGACCATCAACGGCGAGCGAAAGACGCTGGGGGACTTTCCGGGACGCGCCTGGCTGGTGGTCAACACGGCGAGCCGTTGCGGCTTCACGCCCCAGTACCAGGGGCTGGAGGAGCTCTGGAAGCGCTACCGGGATTGTGGGCTGGTGGTGCTGGGCTTTCCCTGCAATCAGTTCGGTGAGCAGGAGCCAGGCAATGAACTCGAAATCGCCGAGTTCTGCCAGCTGAACTATGGTGTCAGTTTTCCGCTGTTTCAGAAGATCGAGGTCAACGGCCCTCAGGCTCACCCCCTGTTCGCGGAGCTGAAGCAGCGTGCGCCAGGCCTGTTCGGCAGCCGGCGAGTGAAATGGAACTTCACCAAGTTCCTCATCGGTCGGGACGGCCGGTTGGTCAAGCGTTTCGCCCCCTCGACCGCTCCGAGCAAGCTCGGCCGCAAAATCGAAGCCCTGCTGGAATAGAACCTGACCGGCGGACAGGACCAGGCAGGCTTCGAGAAAGGCTTCATCGACATCCGCGTCGGACTGCTCTGACGCGTCCTCGGGGTGACTCATGAAGCGGGAGCCCTGCTCGGCAACCAGTTCTGCAGCAGGTGGGCAAGGTCTTCACGGCGCAGCGGTTTGGCCAGGTAGTCGTTCATGCCTGCGGAGCGGCAGCGCTCGCGGTCGTCCGGCAACACATTGGCGGTCAGCGCGATGATCGGCAGGTCGGGCCAGCGACCACTCTGGCGGATGCGCCGGCTGGCCTCGTAGCCATCCATGACCGGCATGTTGCAATCCATCAGGATGAGATCCACCGATGCCTGTTCCAGATAGTCGAGGGCCTCGCCGCCATGAGCGGCGATGGCCACGTCGTAGCCGAGTTTGGTCAGCATGCCCTTGGCGACCATCTGGTTGACCGGGTTGTCCTCGACCAGCAGCACGTGGTACGGCCGGGGTTCGATCTGCTCGCGGGGCTCGGTTTTGGACTGGATCGTGCCATTGGCTTGCAGGGCCCGATCCAGCGCCTGGTACAGGGCCGAGCGCGTCAGCGGGCGAGCCAGCTGTTGCAGGGGGGCGAGGGCGGTCGCCTCGCTCCTGGGCAGGAAGCTGCCATAGGGGGTGACCACCAGGAAGGGAATCTTCACGGCCGGGCGCAGGCCCAGCAGGCATTGCGGGCAATCGGTGATCAGCAGGTCGGCATTGACCCCTGCCAGTCCGGCGTCGATGTCCAGCCGTTGATACTCCAATCCCCAATGCGGCAGCCAGGTGCTGAGCAGTTGCTCGAGGCCGCTGTTGCTCGGGGTCATGGCGATGGTCCGGCCATGCAGGCGGGCGAGCGAGAGTGGCGGGGCGTGACGGGGTAGCGGCAGCTCGACGCAGAAGGTGCTGCCCAGCCCCTCTCTGGAGGTCAGCGTCAGCTGCCCGTTCATGGCCTGACACAGTTTGCGGGTCAGCGCCAGGCCGAGACCGGTTCCGCCGTATTGGCGCGTGATGTCGGCGGTCGCCTGGGCGAAGGGCTGGAAAAGGCGCTTCTGGGCTTCCTTGGAAATGCCGATACCGGTGTCCCGGATGAGGATCTGCATGCAGTCGTCCTTGGGGCAGACCTGTACGTCGACTCGGCCGAAACGGGTGAACTTCAGGGCGTTCGACAGCAGGTTGCTGACGATCTGGCGGACCCGGGTCGGGTCGCCGATCACCTGTGCCGGCAGCTCCGGATCGATCAGGCAGGTCAGCTCGACGCCC
Source organism: Azotobacter bryophylli (assembly GCF_042643485.1). Taxonomy (NCBI): domain Bacteria; kingdom Pseudomonadati; phylum Pseudomonadota; class Gammaproteobacteria; order Pseudomonadales; family Pseudomonadaceae; genus Azotobacter; species Azotobacter bryophylli. Next base: position 14,192 of record NZ_JBHRSJ010000007.1, read on the forward strand.
GGTGCTGCGCTCTGCGACAGCAGCGTGGCGGCATCCTCGACCAGGGCGCCTAGATCGAAGGGGATCTGTTCCAGTTCCATCTGGCCCGATTCGAACTTGGACAGGTCGAGCACGTCGTTCAGCAACCTCACCAGCACCTTGCCGGACGCATAGGCCACGGAAAGCTGCTGGCGTTGCTCGTTGCTGAGCGGTCCGTCGAGGGAGAGGGACAGCATGCCCAGCAGTCCGTTGAGGGGAGTGCGGATTTCATGGCTCATGTTGGCGAGGAAATCCGAGCGGGCCTGGGCCATTTCCAGCGCGGTTCGCCGGGCCAGCTCCAGGTCCCGATTGCTCTGGGTCAGGCGGGTGTTCGCTGCCTTCAGTTCGGCGGTGCGGGTCGTGACGATGTTTTCCAGTTCGCCGAGATACTGGGTCAGACGGCTTTCGGCCTCGCGCCGCTGGTCGATCTCCTGGCTGGTCTTGCGCAGCAACTGGTTGATGGCCTCTACCAGGATTCCGATCTCGTCGCTCTCGTGGCCGGGCGGGCAGAGCAGCGATTTGTCCTCATGGGGCTGATGGCCAGTCAGCATGCGTATCAGTTCGACCAGGGGCTTGGTCAGCATCCGGTTGAAGAGCACCAACAGCACCAGCGCCAGCAGCAGGCTGGTGGCGACGCTGGTCAGTAGGGTGAGGGCGGAGCGTTCGAGAAAGGCACTGCCGAAGGCGTAGGTGTCCACCTCCAGGCGCAGGAAGCCTAGGGCCTCGTAGGGATCGTGGGCGACCACCAGCGGTGCCGAGAAAAGCCTGCGCGGCTTGAACAGGATATCGCTGAGTACGCGGTAATCGCTGGTCATGGCCGGACGGCTGACGCTGGCCAGGGGGCGGTTGTCGCTGCCGGTGATTTCCGCGCGAATGACGGCGGGGGAGCGGAGCAGCCCTCTCAGCAGTTCCTGGGCCAGTTCGGCGTCGATGTTGTAGGCGATGCGGGCCGCCGGATTGTGGCTGATCTCCAGCAGGCTGTTCATCTGCCGGTCGATGGCTTCGTTCTCGGTGGCGTAATCGATGCCGATCTTCACCAGGCTCAGCAGCATGCCGAGAGAGAAAGCCGCCAGCACCGCCAGGTAGGCCTGTTTATAAGAGAGGCGGTTGGTCGGCGCTATATTCATCGGAATCCGAGGATCGAGTGGCGAACGGCGAGCGGCGTAAGATAGCGCATACCGGGGCCATGCTGGCAGGCCTAAACTGCACTTCTTTACCAGATTAGAAAGGAATGATTGTGAGTGCTCGATTGAATGATTTTCTGGATCAGGCGCAGGCTCTTCTGGTTCGTCTGGAGCCGCTGCTGCCGGCGCCGGCCCAGTCGGTGGATTGGGAGAGCGCTCTGGCGGCGCGCTGGCAGCGCGAGGGACGCCACGGGATGTTGATCCCGTTGCAAGTCAGCCTGGACATGCGGCTATCGGATCTGATCGGCGTGGATGGTCAGCGCGAGCAGCTGGCGCGCAATACCCGACAGTTCGTCGCCGGTCTGCCGGCCAACCACGCCCTGCTGTGGGGCGCGCGTGGTACCGGAAAGTCCTCCCTGGTCCGTGCGCTGTTGGCGGAACATGCCCAGGCGGGGCTGCGCCTGATCGAGATCGAGCGGGATCACTTGGCCGACCTGCCGCGGGTGGTGGAGCAACTGGTCGGGTTGCCCCAGCGCTTCGTGCTGTTCTGCGACGATCTTTCCTTCGAGGCCGGGGAGGGCGATTACCGGGTGCTGAAGAGCGTTCTGGACGGCTCTCTGGAGCGAGCCCCGGACAACGTGCTGCTCTACGCCACATCCAACCGCCGCCACCTGGTGCCGGAGAAGCAGGCCGACAACGACAACTGGCAACTGGTCGAGGGAGAGGTCCATCCGAGCGAGGCCGTGGAGGATAAAATCGCGCTGTCGGATCGCTTCGGCCTCTGGCTGTCTTTCTATCCTTTCACCCAGGACCATTATCTGGAAGTGGTGCGCCACTGGATTTCGGTGCTGGCCGAGCCGACCCGGTTGCCCTGGAACTGGGATGAGTCTCTGGAGAAGGCCGCCATCCGCTGGGCGCAGGGGCGCGGCAACCGCAATGGTCGCTGTGCCTATCAGTTCGCCCGGAACTGGGTGGGTCTGCAGTTGCTGGAAGTCCCGCAGGGGCTCTGATGGGAGGCGAGGCGATTGCGTTCGGCTTGGGCGAGAGGGTGGTAGACCCGCTTGCCCGATAGTCCCGGCCAGCGCTACGTCATTGATTTAAAAAAATATTTATCCGGGTGTTGACGACTTTCGAAAGGCTCCCTAGAATGCGCCCCACTTCCAGCGCAGAGGCAAAATCGAAACGCAGGAAGCCGGAAATAAAGTCTGTTGTAAGTTCCGGGCCGCGTCCCCTTCGTCTAGTGGCCTAGGACACCGCCCTTTCACGGCGGTAACAGGGGTTCGAGTCCCCTAGGGGACGCCAATGCGGGAATAGCTCAGTTGGTAGAGCACGACCTTGCCAAGGTCGGGGTCGCGAGTTCGAGTCTCGTTTCCCGCTCCAATTTATGTGGTGATCATCTCTGGATGGTCGTGGCGCAACGCTTGATAGAGCAGAGCGCAACAAGTTGCCAAAAGCAGCTTGTAGCTGCCGGTGAGGCAGTAATGCGGGAATAGCTCAGTTGGTAGAGCACGACCTTGCCAAGGTCGGGGTCGCGAGTTCGAGTCTCGTTTCCCGCTCCAGTTTAAAGAGAACGCCGCTCGCAAGAGCGGCGTTTTCGTTTGCGTGCCTTATTCTTCGACCCCGTCACTCCGGCACGTCCGCCCGATGTACAGCGGGGGCGGATGAAATCGCCCCCTAATGTGGATGCTCAATGCTTGCTGCTTTCTTCCGGCAGCGCGAGCAACTGCTTTTCCTGGCTCCAATCGAAGAACTCGCCGTTGACCTCGGCTTCGAAACGACGCTCGTCCAGTTCCTGATACAGGGCGATTTCCTCGTCGGGCATGAAGTGCAGGCAGTCCCCACCGAAGAACCAGAGCAGGTCGCGGGGAACCAAGTGGGCCACTTGCGGGTAGCGGTGGAACACCTGACAGATCATGTCTTGTCCCAGGTGGCGGTCTTCCGGGATGTGCGGCAGGGATTTCAGCAAATCGTCGAAGCGCTCCATGAACAGCGTATGGCTTTCATCGGAAACCTGTTCGGCTTCGCCGAGGGCGACGAGGATGCCGCGCAGGTGGGCGAGCAGGGCGAGATTGTGGTCTAGGTAGGAGGTGGCCATGGGATACCTGTGCTCAATGTGGCGCGGGATTATAGCAGGCCGCTGCCGAGCATCCCGCTCCGGCCCGCCGCTCCGCGTGCATGAACTTCCGGTTCGCTTCCTCAGCGAATCCTGCCTTCTTCCTGTCTGATCTCTTCCCAGGCGAAATCGTCCACCTGGATTACGCGCCGTCGGGCCTGTTCCGCCGCCTGCAGGGCCGCGGCCTCGTCGGCGTCCAGCGCCCCTGCCGCCAGTGCCGCTTCGATGGGGTCGCTTCCGGGCGCCGGGCGGACGCGGCCGTCCCGGAGGGCCGCTCGCAACTTTCTGGCAGTGGCTTCGCTGCCCGCAAGCCGCTCGAATGCCTGCTTCAGTGCCTCCAGCGGATCGTCCGGGGATTGTGGCCGGTAGCTGCCTGCGAGGATTTGCTCCAGGGCCGGATCTCCTTCGGCACGGCACAGAATGGCGGCGACCTCTGCCTCCAGCCGATCCGAGGGGGCCTTGTGGCGGCGACCGAGCGGAAAGACCAGAAGACGCAGGAGCAGGCCGAGACTGTGATTGGGGAAGTTTGCCAGGGTACTGCTCAGTGCCTCCTCGGCCTTGGCCAGAGATTCCTCCATGGCCCAGCCGAGCAGGACGCGCAGCCCTGCCGGACAGCCGAGGTCGTGGTAGCGCTTGAGCGCGGCCGAGCCCAGATAGAGGTGGCTCAGTGCATCCCCCAGGCGCGCCGACAGCCGCTCGCGACGTTTTAGCTCGCCGCCGAGCAGCAGCAGGCTGAAATCGGACAGCAGGGCGAAGGCGGCGGCCAGGCGGTTGAGGGCGCGGAAGTAGGGGCGGCTCAGGGCGTCGCCCGGGACCTTGTCGAACCACCCGCCGCCCAGACCGAGCAGCAGGGTGCTGCCGGCGTTGCCGAAGGCGTAGCCCAGATGCCGGAGCAGGACCCGGTCGAATTCGGCCAGCGTGCGGTGCCGTGCCTCGCGCCGGGCCAGGGCCATTTCCTGCAGCAGGTAGGGATGGCAGCGCACGGCGCCCTGGCCGAAGACCATCAGGTTACGGGTCAGGATATTGGCCCCCTCCACGGTGATGAAGATCGGTGCGCTCTGCCAGGTGCGGGCGAGATAGTTGTTCGGTCCGAGGATGATGCCCTTGCCGCCGTGGATGTCCATGGCCAGGGCGATGCACTCGCGGGCGCGCTCGGTCAGGTGCAGCTTGAGCACGGCGGACAGCACCGAGGGCTTCTCGCCCTGGTCCACGGCATGGGCGGTGAGAATGCGGGCGCTATCCATCAGCCAGGTGTTGCCGCCGATGCGCGCCAGGGCCTCCTGGACGCCTTCGAAGGCGGCCAGAGGCAGGTCGAATTGTTCGCGCACCCGGGCATAGCGGCCGCTCACGTAGCTGCAGTGCTTGGCCATGCCGGTGCCGAGCGCCGGCAGGGAGATCGCGCGGCCGACCGACAAGCAGTTCATCAGCATCATCCAGCCCTTGCCGATCATCGCGCGTCCGCCGATCACGCTGTCCAGCGGCACGAAGACATCCTTGCCCGTGGTCGGGCCGTTGAGGAAGGCGGCGCCGAGCGGCAGGTGGCGGCGGCCGATGGCGATGCCCGGAGTGTCGGCGGGAATCAGCGCCAGGGTGATGCTCAGCTCTTCCTGTTCGCCGAGCAGATGCTCGGGATCGTAGGCTTTGAAGGCCACACCGAGCAGCGTGGCGACCGGGGCCAGGGTGATGTAGCGCTTCTCCCAGTTCAGGCGCAGGCCGAGCACCTCCTCGCCCTGCCACTGCCCCCGGCAGACGACGCCGCTATCCGGCATGGCGCCTGCATCGGAGCCGGCCTGGGGGCCGGTCAGGGCGAAGCAGGGGATCTCGCTGCCATCGGCCAGTCGCGGCAGGTAGTGGCTGCGCTGGGTCTCGGTGCCGTACTGCAGCAGCAGTTCGGCCGGGCCCAGGGAATTCGGCACCATCACGGTCGAGGCCAGGTCGCCGCTGCGGGTGGACAGCTTCATGACGATCTGCGAGTGGGCGTAGGCGGAGAAGCCCTTGCCTCCGTATTCCTTGGGGATGATCAGGGCGAAGAAGCCCTGGCGCTTGATGAAGTCCCAGGCCGGCGGCGGCAGATCCAGCTGCTGGCCGATCCGCCAGTCGCTGACCATGGCGCAGAGTTCCTCCGTGGGACCGTCGAGAAAGGCCTGTTCCTCGGGCGTGAGGATGGCTTTGGGGTAGCCCAGCAGACGCTGCCAGTCGGGCCGTCCGCTGAACAGCTCCCCGTCCCACCAGACCGTGCCGGCGTCGATGGCCTCGCGCTCGGTGGCCGAGAGCGGCGGAAGCGCCCGGCGCAGCCAGGCGAGCAGCGGGGCGCTAACGAAGCGCCGACGCGTCTCGGGCAGGGCGAGCGTGAGGGCCACCGCCAGCCAGAGTAGCCAGAGCAGCAGGAGCAGCCAGCCGGAAACGTCGCCGGAGATTCCCATGCCGATCAGGTAGGCGGCGACCAGTGTCAGCGAGGGTAGAGCGTGCAGCCGCAGGTGGGCGAGAGCGGATACGCCCAGCACCAGGAGCAATAGCCAGACCAGCAGCATGGGGTTCCTCCGTGAAGGGGCTCGACGGCATTCCTGAGGATAGTCGAGTTCCGCCGTCGGAAACGGCCCGCCGCGACCGTGCCGGACATGCCCGCGCTTGACCCGTCGGTCAGTTGCATGCATCGTGCTTCGCCCCGATATCATCGGCTCATCCTCTGATCTGCGGCGTGCAATCCATGAGTTCTGCCCTGTCCATCCGACAGCTGACCAAGACCTATGGCAACGGCTTCCAGGCCCTCAAGGGCATCGACCTGGACGTGGCCGAAGGCGACTTCTTCGCCTTGCTCGGCCCCAACGGCGCCGGCAAGTCCACCACCATCGGCATCCTCTCCACCCTGGTGAACAAGACCGGCGGCACGGTCAACGTGTTCGGCCACGACCTCGACACCGATCCGGCCGGGCTCAAGCGCTGTCTGGGCGTGGTGCCGCAGGAGTTCAACTTCAACCAGTTCGAGAAGACCTCCGACATCCTCATCACCCAGGCCGGCTATTACGGCATTCCGGCGCGCATCGCCAAGGCCCGCGCCGAGCAGTACCTGACCCAGCTGGGCCTGTGGGACAAGCGCGATGTGCCGTCGCGGATGCTCTCGGGCGGCATGAAGCGGCGCCTGATGATCGCCCGGGCGCTGATCCACCAGCCGCGCCTGCTGATCCTCGACGAGCCGACCGCCGGGGTGGACATCGAGCTGCGCCGCTCCATGTGGAGCTTTCTCAGCGACCTGAACCGGCAGGGCATGACCATCATCCTGACCACCCATTATCTCGAGGAAGCCGAGCAGCTCTGCCGCCACATCGGCATCATCGATCACGGGCGGATCGTCGAGAACACCAGCATGCGCGAGCTGTTGAACAAGCTGCACGTGGAGACCTTCCTGCTCGATCTGAAGGAGTCCCAGCTGCTGGCGCCGTTGCTCGAGGGCTATAACTCGCGGCTGGTGGACGACCGTACCCTGGAGGTGCAGGTGGAGAAGAGCCAGGGCATGACTTCGCTGTTCAAGCAGCTGCAGGATCAGGGCATCGAGGTGCTCAGCCTGCGCAACAAGACCAACCGCCTGGAGGAGCTGTTCGTGTCGCTGGTGGAAATGAACCTGTCCAAGGTGGCCGTATGAGTTCGGAACTGCGCGCTAACTGGGTCGCCCTGCAGACCATCGTCATCCGCGAAGTGCGCCGCTTCATGCGCATCTGGCCGCAGACCCTGCTGCCGCCGGCGATCACCATGGTCCTGTACTTCGTCATCTTCGGCAATCTGATCGGCCAGCGCATCGGCGAGATGGGCGGCTTCTCCTACATGGAGTACATAGTCCCGGGCCTGATCATGATGTCGGTGATCACCAACTCCTACGGCAACGTGGTGTCGAGCTTCTTCGGCAGCAAGTTCCACCGTTCGGTGGAGGAGCTGATGGTGGCGCCGCTGTCGCCGCACACCATCCTGCTCGGCTACGTCATCGGCGGCGTGCTGCGCGGCCTGGCGGTGGCGGTGATCGTCACCCTGCTGTCGCTATTCTTCACCCGGCTGCAGGTGCACCACCTGGGGGTGATCGTGCTGGTGGTGCTGCTGACCGCCACCATCTTCTCCCTCGGCGGCTTCATCAATGCGGTGTTCGCGCGCAACTTCGACGACATCTCCATCATCCCGACCTTCGTTCTCACGCCGCTGACCTATCTGGGCGGGGTGTTCTACTCGATCAACCTGCTGCCGCCGTTCTGGCAGAAGCTGTCGCTGGTCAATCCGATTCTGCACATGGTCAACGCCTTCCGTTACGGCATCCTCGGCGTGTCGGATATCCGCATCGGCGTGGCGATCGCCTTCATGCTGCTGGCGACCGCGCTGCTCTATCTCTACTGCCTGCGCTTGCTGGTATCCGGGCGCGGCATGCGCCAGTAGGACATGGCACCGGTCCGGGGGTTGCCGGATCGGCGCTGAAACCGGGCGCCGAACCCGATACAATCGCCGGGTTTTCGATCAGCCAGGTCCCGTCCATGCATCCCGCCGCCGAACATTCCCCGCTGGGCAAGGCCAGCGAATACCTCGACACCTACACCCCGTCCCTGCTGTTCCCCATCCCGCGCGCGCCGAAATGGGCAGAGCTGGGGCTGACTGCCGGGAGCCTGCCGTATCGCGGGGTGGACGTGTGGAACTGCTTCGAGCTGTCCTGGCTGCTGCCCTCTGGCAAGCCGGTGGTGGCCATCGGCGAGTTCGCCATTCCGGCCGACTCGCCGAACATCATCGAGTCCAAGTCGTTCAAGCTCTACCTCAACTCGCTCAACCAGACCGCGTTCGAAAGCCGCGAGGCACTGCAGGAAATCCTGGTGCGTGATCTGTCGGCGGCCGCCGGAGCGCCGGTGGCGGTGCGTCTGCGCAGCATGGCCGAGGCGCAGGCCGAGGGCGTCGCCGGCCTGCCGGGACAGTGCATCGACGAGCTGGACGTGAGCATCGAGCGCTATGCCCATCCGACGCCCGAGCTGCTGCGCTGCGACGAGCGGCGCAGGGTGGAGGAGGTGCTGCACAGCCATCTGCTCAAGTCCAACTGCCCGGTGACCGGCCAGCCGGACTGGGGCAGCGTGGTGGTGGACTACCGAGGTCCGGCGCTGGATCACGCCAGTCTGCTGGCCTATCTGGTGAGCTTCCGCCAGCACGCGGATTTCCACGAGCAGTGCGTCGAGCGCATCTTCCTCGATCTGCAGAACCTGCTGCGGCCCGAGCGCCTGACGGTCTACGCCCGCTACGTGCGCCGCGGCGGCCTGGACATCAATCCCTACCGCAGCACCGAAGCGCTCGTCCCGGAGAACCGGCGCCTGGCGCGTCAGTGACCCGCCGGCGGACAGGGGCGGGATCGGCGCCCCGACGCCTCAATGCTTCCAGAACGCCGGAGTCAGCAGTACCAGCACGGTGATGATCTCTAGTCGGCCGAGCAGCATGCCGATCGACAGCATCCATTTGGCGGCATCCGGCAGTGGAGCGAAGTTGCCGGCCGGGCCGATGATCGGACCGAGTCCGACGCCGACGTTGCACACGGCTGTGGCGGCCCCGCTCAGCGCGGTGATCAGGTCCAGGCCGAGCATGCTGAGCCCGAGGGCGATCACGCCGATGGTGATGGTGTAGAAGAACGAGAAGGTGAGGATCGAGCGGACGATCTCTTCGTCGAGGGGATAGCCGTTGTACTGCTGCTTGATCACCGCACGGGGGTGGATAAGCTGGTTCAGGTTGGCCTTGAGCAGCACGTAGGCGATCTGGAAGCGGAAGATCTTCAGGCCGCCGGAGGTCGAGCCCGAGCAGCCGCCGACGAAGGTCAGGTAGAAGAACACCATCACCGCGAAGCCGCCCCACAGGCTGTAGTCGCTCACCACCAGCCCGGTGGTGGTGACCACCGAGACCACGTTGACCGTGACCAGACGCAGGGCGTCGAGGTAGTCGTGCTTGGAGCTCATCCAGAGCCAGACGCTGAACAGCAGGCAGACCACCGCCAGCATCAGCAGGAAGCCATGGACTTGGTGGTCCTTGAACAGGGCCATGCGGTCGCCGCGCAGAGTGGCGACGTAGAGGGTGAAGGGCAGGCCGCCGAGCAGCATCAGAACCACCGCGACCCAGTGCGAGGACTCGCTGAACTTGCCCAGCGAGGCATCCGAGGTGGAAAAGCCGCCGGTGGAAATGGCCGACATCGAGTGGTTGATGGCGTCGAACCAGTTCATGCCGGCCATGTGAAAGGCGAGGATGCCGAGCAGGGTGAAGCCGATATAGATGCCGACGATGTATTTGGCCACCATGTGTGAGCGCGGCATCACCTTCTCCGACCAGTCGGAGGATTCGGTCTGGAACAGGCGCATGCCGCCGACGCGCAGCAGCGGCAGGATCGCCACGGCCATGCCGATGAAGCCGATGCCGCCCAGCCAGTGCAGCATCGAGCGCCACATGAGGACGCCGGGCGAGGCGCGATCCAGGCCGGAGACCACGGTCGAGCCGGTGGTGGTGATGCCGGACATGGTCTCGAAGAAGGCGTCGGTATAGCTCAGGTCCTGCAGGAAGTTCAGCGGCAGGGCGGCGAAGACGCAGACCACCAGCCAGCTGGCGGTGGTCAGCATGTACATGTCGCGAGGGCGCAGGTGCACGTGCTCCGGGCGCCCGGGCAGGACCAGGGCGAGTCCGGCGCAGAGGGTGATGGTACCGGCCCAGATGAAGGAGTCGATTTCGTTGATGCGTCCGTAGATCACCAGGGTCAGGATGGGCAGGAGCATGCCGCAGGCGAGGGTGATGAGGAAGATGCCGATGATGAAACCGATGATGCGCAGGGTCGGCAAAGCCATGGAAACCAACTCGGACTGAAGACTCGGGCGGGCCATTCTACCCGCCTCGCCAGCGCGGCGAAACGGAACGGCAAATTGTTGGAAATCCGCTGAATAGGTTGTCGATACCCCTTTACAAGGCCTTGGCGGCGAATAGGGCGAATAGAGTGTTGCGGCTTGCCTGGGGAGGCGATGCGAATCCGGTCTTCCGGCTTTCCTGCCGGCGTTTTCGCGGCCTGGGTGCCAGCCCGTGCCGGTTTCTCGGTAGTTCTCGGATCATGTCCAATCAGAATCCTCGTATGACGTGCGGTGCCTGCTGCGCGCATTTTCGTGTGTCTTTCTTCTGGGGCGAGTGCACCTCCTCCGGCGGGGCGGGTGCCGGACGATCTGGTCGTGCAGGTCAGCCCGCATCTGGTGGCCATGCGCGTTACCGACAGCCGTCCGGTGCGTTGCGTCGGCCTGCTGGGGGAGGTGGGTTGTGGCGTGCGTTGCACGCTCTATGCGCAACGCTCCAGCACCTGTCGCGAATTCGAGGCTTCCTGGCACAACGGCGAGGCCAATTCCCACTGCGATGCGGCATGCGCCGCCTACGGCCTGCCGCCGCTGACGCCGCCGTTGCAGCCCGATCTGGCACCGGAGCGGGTGGCCTGAGCTTCGCTGGAGCATCGGGCGAGGAAGATGGCCGGCTCGCGTTGGACCTGTGGCCGGCGTCTCCGGCGTAGAATGCGCTTTTTCCGTCCAGGAGGTGCCCATGGAGGCGCTCGACGCTCTGCTCAACCGTGTTTCCGTCCCCCGTCTCCAGGAGCCCGCACCGACTCCGGAGCAGCGCGAGCGGCTGTTCGTCGCAGCCCTGCGCGCGCCGGATCATGCCCAGCTGCGCCCCTGGCGCTTTCTGACGGTGGAGGGAGCGGCTCGGGAGCGGCTCGGCGAATTGTTCGCCCGGGCGGTGGCGGCCGATCACCCGAAGGCCCGCCCGGAAGCCCTGGAAAAGGCCCGCGCCATGCCGCTGCGGGCGCCCCTGCTGGTGGTGGTGATCGCCAGTCTGAGGGCCCAGCCCAAGGTTCCGGAAGAGGAGCAGCTGCTGAGCGCCGGCTGCGCCGCCCACGCCATCCTGCTGGCCGCCCATGCTCAGGGGATCGGGGCGATCTGGCGTACCGGAGACCTGGCCTATCATCCGCTGATCAAGGCCGGTCTCGGCCTGGGGGAGAACGAGCGGATCGTCGGTTTCCTCTATCTGGGGGCTCCCGCAGGTGAGCCGCGGACGCCGCCGCGGCCGGATCTGCAGGATTTCGTCGGCGCCTGGGGCGCCTGAGCCTCCGGGGCCTCAGGCGGAGAGCGGACGGGCCAGCGGCAGATCCAGGGTGGCGACGAAACCGCCGTCCGGGGGATTGGCCAGCTCCAGCCGGCCGCCATGGCGTTCCGCCGCACGCCTGGCGATGGCCAGGCCCAGTCCATGTCCCTGGGTGCTCTGGTCGGGAGCCCGGTAGAAGGGTTCGCCGAGGCGGGCCAGATGCTCCGACGCCACCCCTGGGCCATGGTCGCGGACGCTGAGCCGCAGTCGCTGGCCGTCGCTTCTGGCGCGGACCTCCACCGGCTGGCCGGGTGGGCTGAAGCGCAGGGCATTGCGCAGTAGGTTGTCCAGCGCCCGCTCCAGCATGTCCGGCCAGCCGGACAGCGTCAGTCCCGGCTGCACGTCGCAGTCGATCTCCTGGCCCGGTGCGCTCAGGGCGCTGTCGCGGCGCAGCCGTTCGATCAGTTCGCCCAGGTCCACCGGACGGGCGGCGCCCGGCTCGTTGTCCAGGCGCGCCAGGGCGAGGATCTCACCGATCAGGGCCTCCAGACGATCGCACTCCAGGGTCAGCCGCGGCCACAGCCGGGCGCGCTCGCTGGCGTCGGCGCGTTCGGCGAGGGCCAGGGCGATGCGCAGGCGTGCCAGCGGCGAGCGCAGCTCGTGGGAAACGTCGCGCAGCAGCTGTCGCTGGCTGTCGATCAGATCCTGCAGGCGCGCGCCCATGCGGTTGAAGTCGCGCGCCAAGGTACCCAGTTCGTCTCGCCGGTTGCTCAGACGGGCCAGGCTGTCGCGCTGGTAGCGGGTGCGTCCCAGGTCGTGCACGGCACTGCGCAGGCGATTCAGCGGGCGGGTGATCGACAGGGTCAGCAGCAGGCTGAACAGGGTCAGCACCACCAGGGCGATGAGCAGGGCGCTGATCGGCCAGAGCAGGCTGTCCTGCCGCCATTTCAGCAGCTCGCCATGGGGGATGCGGTAGATGAACAGGTAGTTCTGGTCGCTGCCGGGGCTGTGGTACTCCTGGCTCAACTGGCGTCCGGGAAAGCGCGGCGGGTGTCTGTCGAAGTGCGGTGGGGGCTCTGACGGCGGCCGATGGGGCTTGACGGTGCTCTCCGACAGTCGCTGACCGTTTTCGTCCTGAACTTGGACGAAGAGATGGTAGTCGTGGCGCTGCCTGTCGAGCAGGGCCTGGGCGGCCTCGTCCTGGCCCGACTCATGGAGCTCGGTCCAGTGTGCCGCCAGGTGCCTCATGCCCGGATGACGGGCGATGATCCAGGCATCGTTGTTGAGGGCGTGGCCGAGCAGCAGGGAAAGGCCGGCAACCATCGCCAGGGCCAGCCAGAACGCCGCCAGGACTCGCCAGAAGAGTGAGCGCATGGTGTTTTCGTCGCAGGAGTCGGGCGGCGCATGATACAGGCCGTGGAGGCTGCCGGTGCCTCAGGGCGCGGGCCGATCGCCGTGCTGCGCGGATCGGCCTGCGGAGCCCGCGGGGGTTACTGGCCCTTCGCTTCCTTGTCGGCCTTCCACTTCTGGAATTCCTGCCATTCGGTGCGGCGCTCTTCACGCTGCTTGCGGAACTCCTCGAAGGACTTGCGCTGCTCCGGGGTCAGCTGGTCCTGGAAGACCTTTTCCGCCTTGTCGGTGCTGGCCTTGAGTTCCGCCTGCATGGCTTTCTTGTCCGATTCGGACAGCTTGTCCAGATAGCGCTGGTTGATCTCGCGCCGTTCCTGCATCGCGGTGCGCCGGGCTTCGCCGATCGCCTTGCGCTGCTCGGGGCTCAGCTTGAATTCGCCCATGCCGCCGTGTCCGGCACCCATGTCGCCGTGATGGCATTCCATGGGCATCTCGCCCGAAGGGGACTGCGGCCCGGCGAAAGCCGCGACGGGCAGGGTAGCGGCCAGCAACAGCATGGAAAGGGTCTTGCGCATGATGTATCTCCTAGCAGGGAACCGGCTGTGTGCCGGATGAGTACATTCTAGGGAAGACTAATGTCAGCTGTAGTCAGGGCAAAGTAAAGGCATGGTAAAGGCAGCCGGGTACGCTATTCAGGCGCTGTAGTAGTAGCCGCGGCCGCGCAGGGCGAGGATGCGCGGACTGCCGTCCGGATGCGGGCCCAGCTTCTTGCGCAGGTTGCTGACGTGCATGTCCAGGCTGCGGTCGTAGAGGGTCAGCTTGCGGCCGAGGGCCAACTGGGCCAGGGTCTGCTTGTCCAGCGGTTCCCCCGGCTGGCGCAGCAGGGCTTCGAGCAGTCGGCTCTCGGAGACGGTCAGGGCGATCTCGTGGTCGCCGATGCTGACCACGCCGCGCGCCGTGCTGAAGCACAGATCGCCCAGTTCCAGCTGGCCGGAGGTGTTCGGCGTCTGGCTGCGGCGCAGCACGGCACGCAGGCGGGCGGTCAGCTCCCGGGGGTCGCAGGGCTTGGCCAGATAGTCGTCGGCGCCGAGTTCCAGGCCGAGGATGCGATCCAGCGGCTCGCCTCGGGCCGAGAGCATCAGCACCGGCAGTTCCGGATAGTCGCTGCGCAGCTGCTTGAGCAGTTCCAGGCCGCTGCCGTCGGGCAGCATGACGTCGAGCACCACTGCGCCGGGCGTGTGCTCGGCCAGAGCGGCGAGAGCGCTGTGGCCGTCATGGCAGGCGCGGACCTGGAAGCCTTCCTGGGTCAGCCAGCTGCCGAGCAGCTCGCACAGCTCCCGGTCGTCGTCGATCAGCAGAAGATCGCTCATCGGTCGTCAGGGCAGGGTCTTGTTGAACGGCTTGACATGGACGTCGGCGTACACGCCAGCGGCGCGATAGGGGTCGGCCTCGGCCCAGCTGCGGGCGGCGGCCAGGGATTCGAATTCGGCGACGATCAGGCTGCCGGAGAAGCCGGCCGGACCGGGATCCGGGCTGTCCACGGCAGGGTGCGGGCCGGCCAGCAGCAGACGGCCTTCGTCTTTCAGCTGCTGCAGGCGCTGCAGATGGGCCGGGCGGGCGGCCAGGCGTTTTTCCAGGGAATTTTCCGTATCGGTGGCGATGATGGCGTAGAACATTTCAGTCCTTGGGTTTGGCGGAAGACGGTTGGGGATCGGCGTCGCGCATGTGGCGGGCGAGGAACAGGCCCTGGCCGATCAGGAACAGCACGGTCATGCCGAGGCTGCCGAAGACTTTGAAGTCGACCCAGAACTTGTGGAAGGTGAAGGCGACGAACAGGTTGGCGCAGCCGCTGAAGATGAAGAAGGCGATCCAGGCCAGGTTCAGGCGGGTCCAGAGCGGTTGTGGCAGCGTGACAGCATGGCCCATGATGCGCTGGATCAGCGGACGGTCGCCGACGAAATGGCTGGCCGCGAAACCCAGGGCGAACAGCCAGTTGACCACCGGCGCCTTCCACTTGAGGAAGGTCTCGCTGTGGAAGGTCAGGGTCATGCCGCCGAACACCAGGCAGGCGATCAGCGTCAGCCACTGGCCCTTCTCCAGTCTGCGCTGGGCCAGGAACAGGGCGCCGTAGACCACCAGGGAAGCGAGGATCAGCACCGCGGTGGCGCTGAAGATCCCGCCGAGGATGAAGGTCTGGCCGGCCAGCTCCATGGCCCTGGGTTCCAGCTTGTAGACGATGAAAAACAGGATCAGCGGAATGAAATCGATGAATTGTTTCACTTTGGCAGCCAGAAGCGGGATGTGCCGGCATAATAACAAACCTGAATGATGGGGAAAGCCGGGCGCATGAAGGTCGATCTGCATTGCCACAGTACCGCTTCCGACGGTGCGCTGACTCCCGCCGGAGTGGTGGCGCGCGCCGCCGGGCAGGGGGTCCGGCTGCTGGCGCTGACCGACCACGACACCCTCGAGGGCCTCGATGAGGCGCGGGCAGCGGCCACCGGCCTGGGGCTCGAGCTGATCAACGGCATCGAGCTGTCCGCGCTGTGGAACGGCGCCACCGTGCATGTGCTCGGCTACGCCTTCACCACCGATGCGCCGGCCCTGCTCCAGGCCATCGCCGAGCTGCACGACGGGCGCTGGCGGCGCGCCGGGGAGATCGCCGACAAGCTGGCGCGCAAGGGTATGGCAGGCGCCCTGGAGGGTGCCCGGGCGGTGCAGCTGGAGCTGGGCGGCAGCGGCGAGAACGCGCCCGCGCGGCCACATTTCGCCGAATTCCTGGTGCGCGCCGGGCATGTCCGCGACCGCGCCGAGGCTTTCCGCAAGTGGCTGGGCAACGGCAAGCTGGGCGACGTCAAGCAGCACTGGCCGAGTCTCGAGCAGGCAGTGTCGACCCTGCGCGCGGCGGGAGCCTGGATCAGCCTGGCGCATCCCCTGCAATACGAATTCACCCGCAGCAAGCGCCGCCGGCTGATCGCCGACTTCATCCGCGCCGGCGGGCACGCGCTTGAGGTCAGCAACGGCATGCAGCCGGCCGAGCAGGTCGGCAGCCTGGTCGTCCTGGCCCGCGAGTTCGGTCTGCTGGTCACCGCCGGCAGCGATTTCCACGGCCCCGGCGACTGGTCCGAGCTCGGCCTCTACCGGGAGCCGCCGGCCGACCTGCCCTACCTTTGGGCGCGCTTCGATCATGGCCGGCACGCTGCCGCCATCTGAACAGGGAGTCACCGTGAGCCAGTTCTTCCAGATCCATCCGGAAAATCCGCAGCCGCGCCTGATCAAGCAGGCGGCGGAGATCGTCCGCAGCGGCGGGGTGATCATCTACCCGACCGATTCCTCCTACGCCCTCGGCTGCCGGCTGGGCGACAAGGCGGCGCTGGAGCGCATCCGCCGCCTGCGCCAGCTGGACGACAAGCACAACTTCACCCTGGCCTGCTGCGGCCTGTCCCAGCTCAGCCTGTTCGCCAAGGTCGACACCGCGGCCTTCCGCCTGCTCAAGACCTGGACCCCCGGCCCCTACACCTTCATCCTCAACGCCACCCGCGAAGTGCCGCGGATCATGATGCATCCCAAGCGCCGCACGGTCGGCCTGCGCATTCCCGCGCATCCCATCGCCCAGGCCCTGCTGGCCGAGCTGGGCGAGCCGCTGCTGAGCTCGAGCCTGATCCTGCCCGGCGAGAAGCTGCCGATGAGCGATCCCGAGGAGATGCGCCGGCACTTCGAGCGCCAGGTGGATCTGATCGTCGATGGCGGTGGCGGCGGCCTGGAGGCCTCGACCGTGATCAACCTGGCCGACGGCGAGCCGCGGATCCTGCGCATCGGTTGCGGCGATCCGGCCCCCTTCACCGAGCCCGCCTGAGCCGGCCGGCGTAGCGACGGACACCTTCCCAAAGGCGCAGAGGCCCCATGCAGGACGAGCAAGCCGCCCCTTCCGACGCAGCCGGCGAACCCCGGCAACTGTCGTTCGCCCTGGTCTACGGCGAGGCCCTGACCGAGCTGCCGCAGGATCTGTACATCCCCCCGGACGCGCTGGAGGTGTTCCTCGAGGCCTTCGAGGGGCCGCTCGACCTGCTGCTCTATCTGATCCGCAAGCAGAACATCGACATCCTCGATATCCCGGTGGCCGAGATCACTCGCCAGTACATGGGCTACGTCGAGCTGATGAAGGTCGCCCGCCTGGAGCTGGCGGCCGAGTACCTGGTGATGGCCGCGATGCTCGCCGAGATCAAGTCGCGCATGCTGCTGCCGCGTTCGGGCGAGGCGGAGACCGAGGAGGATGACCCGCGCGCCGAGCTGATCCGCCGGCTGCAGGAGTACGAGCGGTTCAAGGCCGCCGCCGAGGACCTCGACGGGTTGCCGCGGATCGGCCGCGAGCTGACCGTGCCCTGCCTGGAAGCGCCGGCGGCGCGGGCGCGCAGGCTGCTGCCGGAGGTCAGTCTGGAGGAGCTGCTGCTGTCCATGGCCGAGGTGCTGCGCCGCGCCGACCTGTTCGAGAGCCACCAGGTAACCCGCGAGGCGCTGTCCACCCGCGAGCGCATGAGCGAGGTGCTGGAGCGCCTCAAGGGAGGCGCCTTCGTGCCCTTCGTCGTGCTCTTCTCGGTGGAGGAAGGGCGCCTCGGCGTGGTGGTCACCTTCATGGCGGTGCTCGAGCTGATCAAGGAGTCGCTGGTCGAGCTGGTCCAGACCGAGCCCTTCGCTCCCATCCACGTCCGCATCCGCACGAGTGAGTCCCTGGAAGAGACGAGCCCATGAACCTGAACGATCCGGCCGAGCTGGCCGTACTGCTGGAGGCCTATCTGCTCGCTGCCGGTCGGCCGCTGTCCCTGGAGCGCCTGGCTGAGCTGTTCGAGGAGGACGGGCGGCCGGAACCGGGGCAACTGCGCGATGCCCTGGCGATCCTCGGGCGCTCCTGCCAGGGACGCGCCTTCGAGCTGAAGGAGGTCGCCTCCGGCTACCGCCTGCAGGTGCGCGAGCGCTTCGCCCCCTGGGTCGGGCGGCTCTGGGAGGAGCGGCCGCAGCGCTACTCGCGGGCCCTGCTGGAGACCCTGGCGCTGATCGCCTACCGCCAGCCGATCACCCGCGGCGAGATCGAGGAGGTGCGCGGGGTGGCGGTGAACAGCAACATCATCCGTACCCTGCAGGAGCGCGAGTGGGTCCGCGTGGTCGGCTATCGCGAGGTGCCCGGACGGCCGGCGATGCTCGCCACCACCCGGACCTTCCTCGACCACTTCAATCTGAAGAGCCTCGACGAGCTGCCGCCTCTGGCCGTCCTGCGCGAGATGGAGCCCGAGCCGGCGCCGCTCGACGACGACCGCCCGGTGCCGGCCGACCTGCAGGCCCGCGCCGATGCCGCCGGGCTGGAGGAGGCGGCCGCCGAGCCGGCCGAGCAGACCAGCTTCCGTACCCTGCTGGCGGAGCTGGACGCCATGGAGCAGGGGCTCAAGACCGACTTCGACGACCTCCTGCGCGAGGCGGAAGCCGAATCCGACGAGCCGTCCGGCGACGAAGGGGACGAGCGCGAACCCTGAGGTGCGGGTCGCCTTCGGCTGTGGCTGTAATATCCTTGTAGAAGCGAATTCGTTCGCGACCCGCGTCCGTGCGCAGAGCGGCTTCGGCCCCTGGCGAGGACGCGCCGGTTGCCCATCGACCCGCCAGGAGTCCGCGATGCATCCCCGTGTTCTAGAAGTCACCCAGCGGCTGATCGAGCGCAGCCGTCCCACCCGTGAGCACTACCTGCGGCTGATGCGCGGCTCGGCCAGCCAGGGCCCGCAGCGCAGCAAGCTGCCCTGCGCCAACTTCGCCCACGGCGTGGCCGGCTGCGAGGCCGGCGACAAGCAGAGCCTGCGCCTGCCGAACCAGGCCGATGTGGCCATCGTCTCGGCCTACAACGACATGCTCTCGGCGCACCAGCCGTACCAGCACTTCCCGCCGATCATCAAGGAGGCGCTGCACGAGGTCGGCTCGGTCGGCCAGTTCGCCGGCGGGGTGCCGGCCATGTGCGACGGCGTCACCCAGGGAGAGGCGGGCATGGAACTGAGCCTGGCCAGCCGCGACGTGATCGCCATGGCCACGGCGGTGGCGCTGTCCCACAACATGTTCGACGCCGCGTTGTGCCTGGGGATCTGCGACAAGATCGTCCCCGGCCTGGTGATCGGTGCGCTGCGCTTCGGCCATCTGCCGTTCGTCTTCGTGCCGGGCGGGCCGATGCCCTCGGGCATTTCCAACAAGGAGAAGGCCGAGACCCGCCAGCGCTACGCCGAAGGCAAGGCCAGCCGCGAGGAACTGCTCGACTCGGAGATGAAGTCCTACCACGCGCCCGGTACCTGCACCTTCTACGGCACCGCCAACACCAACCAGATGCTGATGGAGGTGATCGGCCTGCACCTGCCCGGCGCCTCCTTCGTCAACCCCTACACGCCGCTGCGCGACGCCCTGACCCGCGAGGCGGCGAAGCAGGTCACCCGGCTGACCCGCCAGGCAGGTGAGTACCGGCCGCTGTGCGAGCTGTTCGACGAGAAGGCGGTGATCAATTCGGTGGTGGCGCTGCTCGCCACCGGCGGCTCGACCAACCACACCCTGCACCTGCCGGCCATGGCCCAGGCCGCCGGTATCCGCCTGACCTGGCAGGACATGGCCGACCTGTCCGAGGTGGTGCCGCTGATCGCCAGGGTCTACCCCAACGGACAGGACGACGTGAACCGCTTCCATGCCGCCGGCGGCACCTCCTTCCTGATCCGCGAGCTGCTCGCCGGGGGGCTGCTGCACGAGGACGTGAACACCGTGATGGGCCGGGGGCTGTCGCGCTACACCCAGGAGCCCTTCCTTGAGGACGGCCGGCTGGTCTGGCGCGAGGGCGTGCGCGAGAGCCTCGACGAGAGCGTCCTGCGGCCGCTGGCCCGGCCGTTCTCGGCGGAGGGCGGCCTGCGCATGATGAAGGGCAATCTCGGGCGCGGGGTGATGAAGGTTTCGGCCGTGGCGCCGGAGCACCGGGTGGTGGAGGCGCCGGCCCGGGTGTTCGCCAGCCAGGCCGAGCTGGCCGCCGCCTTCCAGGCCGGCGAGCTGGAGCGCGACTTCGTGGCGGTGGTGCGCTTCCAGGGACCCAAGGCCAACGGCATGCCGGAGCTGCACAAGCTCACCCCCTATCTGGGCCTGCTGCAGGACCGCGGCTACAAGGTCGCGCTGGTCACCGACGGGCGCATGTCCGGGGCCTCCGGCAAGATTCCCGCGGCCATCCACGTCTGTCCCGAGGCCCACGAGGGCGGCCCGCTGGCGCTGGTGCGCGACGGCGACCCGGTCCGCGTCGACGGCGAGCGCGGCGAGCTGCAGGTGCTGGTCGACCCCATCGAGTGGGCGGCGCGGGACAATGAGCCGGCGCCGGGAGAGGGCGGCCTGGGCACCGGGCGGGAACTCTTCGCCTTCATGCGCGAGGCGTTCAGCTCGGCGGAAGAAGGCGCCTGCGTGTTCACCGACCATCTCAAGTCGCTGAAATGAGCCTGGCGCTGGTTGGCGACATCGGCGGCACCCATGCCCGCTTCGCCCTCTGGCGCGACGGCCGCCTGGAGATGCCGCAGGTGCTCGAGACCGCCCGCTTCGCCGGGCCGGAAGAGGCGATCCTGGACTATCTGGTCGGCCAGGGACTGGAGCCCCTGGCGCTGGAGCAGGTCTGCCTGGCCTGCGCCGGTCCGGTCGAGAGCGATCCGTTCCGCTTCACCAACAATCGCTGGCAGATCAGCCGGGCGGCCTTTCTGAGCCGGCTGGGGCTGCGCCAGCTGCTGCTGATCAACGACTTCGTGGCCATGGCCCTGGGCGTGACCCGTCTGCCGGAGAGCGAACTGCTGCCGGTCTGCGCGGGTCAGGGCGAGGCTGGGCGGCCCTGCCTGGTGATCGGCCCGGGCACCGGGCTCGGCGTCAGCGCCCTGTTGCCGGACGGAGCGGGGGGCTGGCGTGCCCTGCCGGGCGAGGGCGGCCACGTCGATCTGCCGCTCGGCACGGACCGCGAGGTGGCGCTGTGGCAGGAGATGCGCCGCGAGCTCGGCCACGTCAGCGCCGAGAGCGTGCTCAGCGGCGCCGGGCTGCTGCGGCTCTACCGGGTCGGCTGCCGGCTCGACGGACTGGCGCCGGAGCTGGAGTCGGCCGCTGCGGTCAGCCGGGCGGCGCTGGCCGGGGACGCCCCGGCGGCGGCCGCGCTGGAGCAGTTCTGCTGCTGGCTCGGGCGGGTCGCCGGCAACCACCTGCTGACCCTAGGCGCGCGCGGCGGGGTCTATCTCGCCGGTGGCATGCTGCCGTGCTTTCCCGGTTTTCTGCAGGCCAGCGGCTTTGCCCGCTGCTTCGCCGACAAGGGGGTGATGAGCCGCTATCTGGACGGCATCCCGGTGTGGCTGGTGACGGCCGAGCAGCCCGGCCTGCTCGGCGCCGGCCTGGCCCTGGAGATGGGCCTGCGCTAGGCGGAGCTCATTCCTCGGCCACGTCGTCGTCGGCCGGGTAGCGGGTCTGCGCCAGGCTTTCCTTGATCTTGCGCAGGTGCGGCCGGAAGTCCACGCCGCGGCGCAGGGTGACCCCGGCGGCCAGCACGTCGAGCACGGCCAACTGGATGATCCGCGAGGTCATCGGCATGTAGATGTCGGTGTCCTCGCGCAGCGGCAGGTTCAGGCTGAGGGTGCAGGCGCGGGCCAGCGGCGAGTCGGCGGCGGTCAGACCGAGCACCGAAGCGCCGTTGCCGCGGGCGAGGCGCGCCACCTCCACCAGCTCGCGGGTGCGCCCGGTGTAGGAGATGATCACGAACAGATCGCCGGTGTGGGCCACCGAGGCGAGCATGCGCTGCATCAGCACGTCGCTCTGGGCGGCCACCGCCAAGTTGAAGCGGAAGAACTTGTACTGCGCGTCCAGGGCCACCGAGGCGGAGGCGCCGAGGCCGAAGAAGTGGATCTGCCGGGCCTGGGTCAGCAGGTCGACGGCCTTGTCGATGAGCTGCGGATCGAGCGTCTTGCAGGTGCTCTCCAGCGAGGCGATGGTGCTGCCGAAGATCTTGCGCACATAGGCCTCGGGCCGGTCGTCGGCCTCCACCGCTTGGCTCACGTAGGCGGCGCCGCCGACCAGGCTCTGCGCCAGCTGCAGTTTCAGGGCCGGATAGCCGCTGACGTTGAGGGTGCGGCAGAAGCGATTGACGGTCGGCTCGCTGACTCCGGCCGCCTGGGCCAGGGCCGCGATGCTGCAGCCGGTCGCCTGCTGCGGGTCCTGCAGGATGATCTCGGCCACCTTGCGCTCGGCCTTGTTCAGGTCGTCGAGGCGCTGGCGGATCTGCTCAAGGAGATTTCTCATGTCGTCCATGTCTCTTTAGAAGAGGGGCCTGCGAGCACGGCGACAACCGACGCCGGACTACCATGTAGTCATATAACAACATTTCTTCTTGAATGCGTGGGATGGAACCCCTATCTGTTCTTTTATGACGTGAAAACCAAATGTAAAGCCTGCAAGACCCAATGACGGAGAATGGAGTCCGATATGGCGATCTATGAAATCGAAATGCCTTCCGGCGTGATCGCCCACAGTCTGGCGGATGCCGAGCGCCATGCCCTGGCGATGGCCGAGCACGTGGCCCAGGCCCTGCGTGCGGCCATCTCCACCCGCGGGACGGCGACCCTGGTAGTGTCCGGCGGGCGCAGCCCGGCGCGCTTCTTCGAGCGCCTGTCGGAGCAGGAGCTGGACTGGGACAAGGTGCTGATCAGCCTGGCCGACGAGCGCTGGGTGCCGACCGACGATCCGCAGAGCAACGCCGGCCTGGTGCACCGCCACCTGCTGCGCGAGCAGGCGGTCAGGGCGAAGTTCATCGGTCTGTACCAGCCGGCCGTTTCCCTCGAGGCCGCGGCGCACATGGCCAACGAGGCACTGGCACTGCTGCCGATGCCGATCGACGTGCTGGTGCTGGGCATGGGCGAGGATGGCCACACCGCGTCGCTGTTCCCCGGCAGCCCGAACCTGGCCGCCGCCCTGGACCACGACTGCCCGCGCCGCTGCTTGCCGATGCTGGCGCCGAGCGAGCCCAGCCAGCGCCTGAGCATGACCCTGCCGCTGCTCGACTCGGCGCGCCTGGTGCTGCTGCCGATCGAGGGCGAGGCCAAGCTGGCGACCCTGCGCGCGGCGCTGGCCGGCAACGACGCCATGCAGATGCCGATCCGCGCCTTTCTGCATTCCCCGCTGGAGATCTACTGGCGTCCCTGAGCAGCGTGCCGGTCCGCAGGCGTCCGCTTCCTGCCGGCTGCCCGATGGGGCCGGCAGGGGGCCAACCGGTTCGTGCGCCGGCTCGGCGATGCGCGTATGATGCGCGCCCCATTCAATCGGAACTGTCACACCGGGAGGTGCCCAGATGACCGAACACGAAGAAAACACTCCACACATCGCCCATGGCGAGAAGCTGCAGAAGGTGCTGGCGCGCATGGGCGTCGGCTCGCGGCGTGAAGTCGAGAGCTGGATCGGCGAGGGCCGGGTCAAGGTCAACGGCGTGGTCGCCACCCTCGGTCAGCGCGTCGAGCCGGCCGATGCCATCGCCCTCGACGGCCGTCTGCTCAAGCGCGAGGCGGCCGCCGAGACGGTGCGCCGGGTGCTGATCTACAACAAGCCGGAAGGCGAAATCTGCACCCGCAACGATCCGGAGGGACGGCCGACCATCTTCGACCGCCTGCCGCGCCTGAAGGAAGGCCGCTGGATCAACATCGGCCGCCTCGACATCAATACCACCGGACTGCTGCTGTTCACCACCGACGGCGAGCTGGCCAACCGGCTGATGCATCCCTCGTTCGAAATGGATCGCGAGTACGCCGTGCGCGTGCGCGGCGAGGTCACTGAGGACATGCTGGAAACCCTGAAGAACGGGGTGATGCTGGAAGATGGCCCGGCACGCTTCACCGACATCAAGGAAGCGCCCGGCGGCGAGGGTCTGAACCACTGGTTCCACTGCGTGGTGATGGAAGGCCGCAACCGCGAGGTGCGCCGTCTGTGGGAGACCCAGGGCGTAGTGGTGAGCCGGCTGAAGCGGGTGCGCTTCGGGCCGGTGTTCATCACTTCCGACCTGCCCATGGGCCGCTGGCGCGAAATGTCCCAGGCCGAGGTGGACATCCTCAGCCGCGAGGTGGGGCTGGAGCCCGTGCAGTTGCCGGCGATGAAGGAGAAGTTCCGCGAAAAGATCGAGCGTCTGCAGCGCAAGGCGTCCAAGCCGCTGAGCCGAAGCGAACGGCCGGCGCGGGTGCTGCGGCCGGCCCTCGACGAGGCGCCTGCGGAACGCCGCCCGGCGGATGGCCGCCCCGCGGATCGCCGTCCGACGGAGCGCCGCTCGACCGATGGCCGTCCTTCCGATAAGCGCGGCGGTTCGCGTCAGCCGCGGGAAGAGAGCGGCGCACGCGGCGGGCGGGGCAAGGGCACGCCGGTCGCCGAGCGGCCGAGCGATGTGAACCGCAAGCCGCGTCCGGGCAAGCCCCGCGGCGAGCGGGCGGAAAACGAGCGGAGCGAACGTCCGGCCCGCAAGCCCGCCCCGGCCAAGCATCGCAGCGCTCCTGCCGGCGAAGGCCAGCGCCCGGGCTTCGGACGCACGCGACCCTGAGAACGGAAAGGGGCGAGCCGCCTTGGCGTCTCGCCCCTCTCGCTCACTGGGCGTCGAAGGCCTTGCCGTTCACGCCCTTGCTGTCAGGCCCCATCAGATACAGATAGACCGGCATGATCTTCTCCGGCGCCGGACGGCTGCTCGGGTTCTCGCCGGGATAGGCCTGGGCGCGCATGTCGGTGCGGGTGGCGCCGGGGTTGACGCTGTTGGCGCGCACCGAGCAGGTACCGTCGACCTCGTCGGCGAGTACCTGCATCAGCCCTTCGGTGGCGAACTTCGACACCGCGTAGGCGCCCCAGTAGGCGCGGCCCTTGCGGCCGACGCTGCTGGAGGTGAACACCACCGAGGCGTCCTCGGACAGCTTGAGCAGCGGCAGCAGGGTACTGGTGAGCATGAACATGGCGTTCACGTTGACCTGCATGACCCGCATGAAGTTGTCGCCCGAGAGCTGCTCCAGCGGCGTGCGCGGGCCTAGGATGGAGGCGTTATGCAGCAGGCCGTCGAGGCGGCCGAACTCGGTCTCGATGGTCGCCGCCAGTTCGTCGTACTGGTGCGGCAGGGCGGTTTCCAGGTTGAAGGGAATCACCACCGGCTGCGGATGGCCGGCGGCCTCGATCTCGTCGTAGACCCGGTTGAGGTTCTCCTCGGTCTTGCCCAGCAGCAGCACGGTGGCGCCGTGGGCGGCGAAGGTCCTGGCGGCGGCGGCACCGATGCCGCGTCCGGCGCCGGTGACTAGGATGACCCGGTCTTTCAACAGGTCGGGACGGGCGGAATAGTCAAACATCGCTAACCTCTCTGTTCGTCGAGGGTTCCAGGCAGCAGTCCGGGAACCCGCAAAGGTGGCGGTACGGATTCTGTGGGGCGGCTCAGCAGGAGCACAGCGCCCGTTCGAGCACCTGGCGCAGTTCCAGCGGATGCTCCACCACCACGTCGGCGCCCCAGTGACCGGGGTTGTCGTCCGGGTGGATGTATCCGTAGCGCACCGCGGCGGTGCGGGTGCCGGCAGCACGGCCGGATTCGATGTCGCG
This sequence comes from Azotobacter bryophylli, assembly GCF_042643485.1. Classification (NCBI taxonomy): domain Bacteria; kingdom Pseudomonadati; phylum Pseudomonadota; class Gammaproteobacteria; order Pseudomonadales; family Pseudomonadaceae; genus Azotobacter; species Azotobacter bryophylli. The sequence continues at coordinate 39,518 of NZ_JBHRSJ010000007.1, forward strand.
CAGGTCGTCGCCGACGAACAGCACGCTGGCCGGCTCCAGGTCGAGGCGGCTGCAGGCCAGCAGCATGGGCTCGGGATCGGGCTTGCTGCGCTTGACGTGGTCGGGGCAGATCAGGATCGACGAGCGTTCCGCGAAACCCAGGCGCTGCATGATCGGCTCGGCGAAGCGCAGCGGCTTGTTGGTCACCACTCCCCAGAGCAGGCGGGCCCGCTCGATGTCGGCGAGCAGTTCGGCCATGCCCTCGTAGGGGCGGGTGAGGACCGCGCAGTGCTCCTGGTAGCGTTCGAGGAATTCCAGGCGCAACGGCTCGAAATCGCGGGCAGAAGGATCGATGCCGAAGGCGGTCATGATCATCGCCTGCGCACCGCCGGAGACGACGTTGCGCACCAGGACCTCATCGGCCGGCGGCAGGTCGCGATCGGCGCGCATGGCCTGGATCACGGCGATGAAGTCCGGCGCCGTGTCGAGCAGGGTGCCGTCCATGTCGAAAAGTACTGCTCTCAACCTCATGGGCGGTCATTCCTCGCGCAGGGTCTGGATCATGTAGTTGACGTCGACGTCCGATCCCAGCTTGTACTGCTTGGTCAGCGGGTTGTAGGTCATGCCGACGATGTCCTTGACCGCGAGGCCGGCGGAGCGGCACCAGGCGCCCAGCTCGGAGGGGCGGATGAATTTCTTGAAGTCGTGGGTACCGCGCGGCAGCAGCTTGAGCAGGTACTCCGCGCCGACGATCGCCAGCAGGTAGGCCTTGGGGTTGCGGTTGATGGTCGAGAAGAACACCTGGCCGCCCGGTTTGACCAGGGTATGGCAGGCGCGGATCACCGACGCCGGATCGGGCACGTGCTCGAGCATCTCTAGGCAGGTGACCACATCGAACTGGCCGGGCATCTCTGCCGCCAGATCCTCCACGGTGATCTGCCGGTAATCCACCGAGACCCCGGATTCCAGCTGGTGCAGGCGAGCCACGGACAGCGGCGCCTCGCCCATGTCGATGCCGGTCACCGTGGCGCCGCGCTGGGCCATGCCCTCGCTGAGGATGCCGCCGCCGCAGCCGACGTCGAGCACCTTCTTGCCGGCCAGCCTGACGTGTTCCTCGATCCAGTTGACGCGCAACGGATTGATGTCGTGCAGGGGCTTGAACTCGCTTTCCCTGTCCCACCAGCGGTAGGCCAGGGCTTCGAATTTGGCGATTTCGGCGTGGTCGACGTTGCTCATGTTGGTTCCATCGGTTTCGAACTCAAACTCTGGATGATCGCATGTTGCCAGTTCGGCCGCTGCTGCGAATCATCCGCCCTGTGGCGCTTTGCTGCATCCCGCGAATCACTGTCCAGCGTCGAGGCCGCTGATCTTCCTGCTCCAGCCGCGAGCCCTGTCCTTCAGTTCCTCTTCGTCCATGCGCGTCAGCCGGCCGTCCTCGAGCAACTGCTTGCCGCCGACCCAGAGGTGTTTGACGCAATCCCGGCTGCTGGCGTAGATCAGCTGCGATACCGGATCGTAGATCGGCAGCTGGTGCAGGCCGGAAATGTCGAAGGCGACCAGGTCGGCCGACTTGCCCGGCTCCAGCGAGCCGATCTCGGCGTCCAAGCCGAGAGCTCGGGCGCCGTTGAGGGTGGCCATGCGCAGCGCCCGGTGTGCGTCCAGGGCGGTGGCCGAGCCGGCGACCGCCTTGGCCAGCAGGGCAGCGGTACGGGTTTCGCCGAGCAGGTCGAGATCGTTGTTGCTGGCGGCACCGTCGGTGCCTATCGCTACGTTGACGCCCGCTTGCCAGAGGCGCTCGACCGGGCAGAAGCCGCTGGCCAGCTTGAGGTTGGACTCCGGACAGTGGATGACGCTGCTGTTGCTCTCCACCAGCAGGGCGAGGTCCTCGTCGCTCACTTGGGTCATGTGCACGGCCTGGAAGCCCGGGCCGAGCAGGCCGAGCCGGGACAGGCGGGCGAGGGGGCGCTCGCCGTGGCGCTCGAGGGCCTGTTCGACCTCGCAGGCGGTTTCCTGAACGTGCATCTGGATGTTGGCGTCGAGCTCTTCGGCCAGCACGCGGATCTTCTCCAGGGTGTCGTCGTTCACAGAATAGGGCGCATGGGGGCCGAAGGCGACCTTGATCCGCGGATGGAGCTTGAGGTCGTCGAACAGGGCGACGCCCTTGCGCAGCGACTCGTCGCTGTCGCGGGTGCCCGGGGTGGGGAAGTCCAGCACCGGCACGCAGAGCTGGGCGCGGATGCCGCTCGTGTGGATCCGCTCGCTCGCCACCTCCGGGTAGAAGTACATGTCGGAGAAGCAACTGATGCCGCTCTTGAGTTGTTCGGCGATGGCCAGTTCGGTGCCGTCCCGGACGAAGATCTCGTCCACCCAGCGCGACTCCGCCGGCCAGATGTGGTTCTGCAGCCAGGTCATCAGTGGCAGGTCGTCGGCCAGGCCGCGGAACAGGGTCATGGCCGCGTGGCCGTGGGCGTTGACCAGGCCGGGTGCCAGCAGCATGCCGGGCAGTTCGCGGACTTCCCGGCTCGGATGACGTAGGGCGGTCTCGCGGGACGCGATCAGGGCGATGCGTCCGTCCCTGATGCCCAAAGCGTGATTTTCGAGCACAACGCCGGCGGGCTCGACCGGCACCAGCCAGGTCGGCAGGAGCAGGAGGTCGAGCGGTTCGTTGGCGTCAGGCATGATCGGGTCCTTATATCGGCTATTTCAAAAACGGCGGCAGTATACCGGAGCGTTGTTCTCGGTCGCTCGTTATAATCCCCCGCTTTTTCGTTTATTAAACGTGATGTGAGGTGTATGCCATGCGCGAGCGTTTGCTGGCGGCGGAGAAAATCAAGGCCATAGATTGGCGGGGCGACACTTTGCACTTGCTCGACCAGCGTCTGCTGCCGCTGGAGGAAAGGTGGCTGGCCTACGACTCGGCTGCGGGTGTGGCCCAGGCGATCCGTGACATGGTGGTGCGCGGCGCCCCGGCGATCGGCATCGCCGCGGCCTATGGCGTGGTGCTCGGCGCACGTACCCGTCGCGCTTCAGGCGGCGACTGGCGTGCGGGCCTGGAAGAGGACTGCCAGCTGCTGGCCGCTTCCCGGCCGACCGCGGTCAACCTGTTCTGGGCGCTGAATCGCATGCGCGAGCGACTGGAGCGCCTGAGGGAGGGCGAAGACGCCCTGGCGGCACTGGAAGCCGAAGCCATCGGCATCCACGAGAGCGATCGCGAGGCCAATCTGACCATGGCCCAGCTCGGCGTCGATCTGATCCGCAAGCACCAGGGCAGCCCTCAGGCCCTGCTGACCCACTGCAACACCGGCGCCCTGGCGACCGGTGGCTTCGGCACCGCCCTCGGGGTGATCCGCGCGGCTCATCTCGATGGGTTGGTCGAGCGGGTCTACGCCGACGAGACCCGTCCCTGGCTGCAGGGCGCGCGGCTGACCGCCTGGGAGCTAGCGGAGGAGTGCGTGCCGGTGACCCTCAACGCCGATGCCGCCGCGGCCCATCTGATGAAGACCCGGGGCATCACCTGGGTCATCGTCGGTGCCGACCGCATTACCGCCAACGGCGACGTGGCCAACAAGATCGGCACTTACCAGTTGGCGGTGGTTGCCATGCACCATGGCGTGCGCTTCATGGTCGTGGCGCCCAGCTCGACCATCGACATGTCGCTGGAAAGCGGCGAGGACATCCCCATCGAGGAGCGCGACGGCCGCGAGCTGCTGGAGGTCGGTGGTCGGCGCGTGGCGGCGGAGGTGGAGGCGGTCAATCCGGTGTTCGACGTCACCCCGGCCGACCTGATCGACGCCATCGTCACCGAACGCGGGGTGGTCGAGCGGCCCACCGCGGAGAAGCTGGCGGAACTCATGAGCCGCAAGCGCCTGCACTGAGTGACGGGGTGGGGCCGCCTGCCGCTCGTGCGTCCGGCGGCCGCTTTCGCTGCCGGCTGGTGCTGGTACCTTGGTGCGATTATCTGGCGGCACCTCGCCGCTCCGGCGCTTCCGGCGCCGGTCTGTGTTACTATCCCGCGCTTAATTGCGGGACCACGCTGACGATAAAAGGAATCCGGCTTCCATGGGCGAACTGGCCAAAGAAATCCTACCGGTCAATATCGAAGACGAGCTGAAACAGTCTTACCTCGATTATGCGATGAGCGTGATCGTCGGGCGAGCCCTGCCGGATGCCCGCGATGGTCTCAAGCCTGTGCACCGGCGCGTGCTGTTCGCCATGAGCGAGCTGGGCAACGACTGGAACAAGCCGTACAAGAAATCCGCCCGTGTGGTCGGTGACGTGATCGGTAAGTACCACCCCCACGGCGACACCGCGGTGTACGACACCATCGTGCGCATGGCCCAGCCCTTCTCCCTGCGCTACATGCTGGTCGACGGCCAGGGCAACTTCGGTTCGGTGGACGGCGACAACGCCGCGGCCATGCGTTACACCGAAGTACGCATGGCCAAGCTGGCCCACGAGCTGCTGGCCGATCTGGACAAGGAAACCGTCGACTGGGTGCCCAACTACGACGGCACCGAGCAGATCCCGGCGGTCATGCCGACCAAGATTCCCAACCTGCTGGTCAACGGCTCAAGCGGCATCGCCGTGGGCATGGCCACCAACATCCCGCCGCACAACCTGGGCGAGGTGATCGACGGCTGCCTGGCACTGATCGACAACCCCGAGCTCTCCGTCGACGATCTGATGCAGTACATTCCCGGTCCGGATTTCCCGACCGCAGGCATCATCAATGGTCGCGCCGGGATCATCGAAGCCTACCGTACCGGTCGCGGCCGCATCTACATCCGCGCCCGCGCCGAGATCGAGGACATCGACAAGTCGGGCAACCGCCAGCAGATCGTCATCACCGAGCTGCCCTACCAGCTGAACAAGGCGCGACTGATCGAGAAGATCGCCGAGCTGGTCAAAGAGAAGAAGATCGAGGGCATCACCGAGCTGCGCGACGAGTCCGACAAGGACGGCATGCGCGTGGTCATCGAGCTGCGACGCGGCGAGGTGCCGGAGGTGATCCTCAACAACCTCTACGCCCAGACCCAGCTGCAGAGCGTGTTCGGCATCAACGTGGTGGCCCTGGTCGACGGCCAGCCGCGCACGCTGAACCTCAAGGACATGCTCGAAGTGTTCGTCCGTCACCGCCGCGAAGTGGTGACCCGTCGCACCGTGTTCGAGCTGCGCAAGGCCCGCGAGCGTGGGCACATCCTTGAGGGCCAGGCGGTCGCGCTGTCCAACATCGACCCGGTGATCGAGCTGATCAAGACCTCGCCGACCCCGGCCGAAGCCAAGGAGCGCCTGGTCGCCACCGCCTGGGAGTCCAGCGCCGTGCAGGCGATGGTCGAGCGCGCCGGCGCCGACACCTGCCGTCCCGAGGACCTCGATCCGCAGTATGGCTTGCGCGAGGGCAGGTACTACCTGTCGCCGGAGCAGGCCCAGGCCATCCTCGACCTGCGCCTGCACCGCCTGACCGGCCTGGAGCACGAGAAGCTCCTGGCCGAGTATCAGGAAATCCTCGTCCAGATCGGCGAGCTGATTCGTATCCTGACCAGCCCCCAGCGTCTGATGGAAGTGATCCGCGAGGAGCTGGAAAAGGTCAAGGCCGAGTTCGGCGATGCGCGGCGCACCGAGATCGTCGCCTCCCAGCAGGATCTGACCATCGCCGACCTGATCACCGAAGAAGAGCGCGTGGTGACCATCTCCCACGGCGGCTACGCCAAGAGCCAGCCGCTGGCCGCCTACCAGGCCCAACGCCGCGGCGGCAAGGGCCGTTCGGCCACCGGCGTGAAGGACGAGGATTATGTCGAGCACCTGCTGGTCGCCAACAGTCACGCCACTCTGCTGCTGTTCTCCAGCAAGGGCAAGGTCTACTGGCTGCGTACCTTCGAGATTCCCGAGGCCTCGCGCACCGCGCGCGGCCGGCCGCTGATCAACCTGCTGCCGCTCGACGAGGGCGAGCGCATCACCGCCATGCTGCAGGTCGATCTGGAAGCCCTGCAGCAGTCGGGCGGCGAGGACGACCTCGACAACGAAGCCCTGGTGATCGAAGGCGAGGTGGTCGAGGCTGTCGAGGCCACCGAGGAGGCCGAGGGCGAAACCGCCGAGCTCGTCGCCGAGCCGACCGGCGCCTACATCTTCATGGCCACCGCCTTCGGTACGGTGAAGAAGGTGCCGCTGGTGCAGTTCAGCCGTCCGCGCAAGGCCGGTCTGATCGCCTTGGATCTGGTCGAGGGCGACACCCTGATTGCAGCCGCCATCACCGATGGCGCCAAGGAGGTCATGCTGTTCTCCGATGCTGGCAAGGTGATTCGCTTCGCCGAGAGCGTGGTGCGCACCATGGGGCGCAATGCCCGCGGTGTGCGCGGCATGAAGCTGGGCAATGGCCAGCAGCTGATCTCCATGCTGATTCCCGAGTCGGGCGCGCAGATCCTCACCGCCTCCGAGCGCGGTTACGGCAAGCGCACCCCGCTCTCCAAGTTCCCGCGCCGCGGTCGTGGCGGCCAGGGGGTGATCGCCATGGTCACCAACGAGCGCAACGGCAAGCTGATCGGTGCCATCCAGGTACAAGAAGGCGAGGAGATCATGCTGATCTCCGACCAGGGCACCCTGGTGCGCACCCGGGTGGACGAAGTCTCCTCGCTGAGCCGCAATACCCAGGGCGTCACCCTGATCAAGCTGGCCAGCGACGAGAAACTGGTGGGCCTGGAGCGGGTGCAGGAGCCTTCCGAAGAGGACGTCCAGGACGAGGTGGTGGCCGGCATCGACGAAGCGTCCCTGGAAAAGGAGCTGCCGGTGGTGAGCACCGAGCCGAGCAAGGACGAACTGCTCGGCGGTGGCGGCGACGTGCCGTCGGACGTGGTGCCGACCGACAGCGAGGATTGACGGTCGCGGGTGGGAGCGCATCGCCCCGAGGTCGGGCTCCCACGCCAGCGGGTTCGGTTTTGCCTGTAGGAGGCGCGCCCTCGCGGCGATACGCGGGAGCGTCAAGACTGCGTTTCCACGCCTGGCGTGGGAGCGATCTGAAAAAAGAGTGTGAGAGATAACGACGTGAGCAAACGCGCCTATAACTTCTGCGCCGGCCCGGCCGCGCTTCCCGAAGCTGTCCTGCTCCGCGCCCAGGCGGAACTCCTCGACTGGCATGGCAAGGGCCTGTCGGTGATGGAGATGAGCCATCGCAGCGACGAGTATGTGGCCATCGCCGAGAAGGCCGAGCAGGACCTGCGCGATCTGCTGGCGATCCCCTCCAACTACAAGGTGCTGTTCCTGCAGGGTGGCGCCAGCCAGCAGTTCGCCCAGATCCCGCTGAACCTGTTGCCGGAAGGCGGCGTCGCGGACTACGTCGACACCGGCATCTGGTCGCGCAAGAGCCTCGAGGAGGCGCGCCGCTTCGGCAACGTCAACCTCGCCGCCAGCGGCAAGGTCTGCAACTATTTCGATATTCCCGCGCAGAGCGAGTGGCAGCTCACCAAGGGCGCCGCCTACCTGCACTATGCCTCCAACGAGACCATCGGCGGCGTGCAGTTCGACTGGGTGCCCGAGTCGGCCGAGGTGCCGCTGGTGGTGGACATGTCCTCCGACATCCTGTCGCGGCCCATCGACGTCTCCCGTTACGGCCTGATCTATGCCGGCGCGCAGAAGAACATCGGTCCGAGCGGCTTGGTGGTGGTGATCGTCCGCGAGGATCTGATCGGGCACGCCCGCGCGGCCTGTCCGACCATGCTCGACTACAAGGTCGCCGCCGAACACGCCTCCATGTACAACACTCCGGCGACCTTCTCCTGGTACCTCTCCGGGCTGATCTTCGAGTGGGTCAAGGAGCAGGGTGGCGTGGCGGAGATGGAGCGGCGCAACCGGGCCAAGCAGGAGCTGCTCTACCGCTTCATCGACGGCAGCGACTTCTATTCCAACCCGGTCGCTCCCGCCGCCCGCTCCTGGATGAACATCCCCTTCCGTCTGGCCGACGAGAAGCTGGACAAGGCCTTCCTGGCCGGCGCCGAAGAGCGCGGCCTGCTCAACCTCAAGGGACACCGTTCGGTCGGCGGCATGCGCGCCTCCATCTACAACGCCGTCGGTCTCGATGCGGTGCAGGCCCTGGTGACCTACATGGCCGAATTCGAGAAGGAGCGCGGCTGATGTCCGAGCAGGAGCTCAAGGCGCTGCGGGTACGCATCGACAGTATCGACGAGAAGCTCCTCGAACTGATCAGCGAGCGTGCCCGCTGTGCCCAGGAAGTCGCTCGGGTCAAGATGAAGGAGCTGGTCGAAGGCGAGCAACCGGTGTTCTACCGGCCCGAGCGCGAGGCCTGGATCCTCAAGCGGATCATGGAGCGCAACCCGGGGCCTCTGGGCAACGAGGAGATGGCGCGGTTGTTCCGCGAGATCATGTCCACCTGCCTGGCCCTGGAGCAGCCGCTGAAAGTTGCCTACCTGGGGCCGGAGGGCACCTTCTCCCAGGCGGCGGCGCTCAAGCACTTCGGCCATGCCGTTATCAGCCAGCCGATGGCGGCCATCGACGAGGTGTTCCGCGAGGTGGTCGCCGGCGCGGTGAATTTCGGCGTGGTGCCGGTGGAGAACTCCACCGAAGGTGCGGTCAGCCATACCCTCGACTGCTTCCTCGAGCATGACATCGTCATCTGCGGCGAGGTCGAGCTGCGCATTCACCATCATCTGCTGGTGGGCGACACCACCCGGACCAACAGCATCACCCGGATCTACTCCCACGCCCAGTCTCTGGCGCAGTGCCGCAAGTGGCTGGACGCCCATTACCCGAACGTCGAGCGGGTGGCGGTGTCGAGCAACGCCGAAGCGGCCCGGCGGGTGAAGAACGAGTGGAATTCGGCTGCCATCGCCGGCGACATGGCGGCGAGCCTCTATGGACTGACCCGCCTGGCGGAGAAGATTGAGGACCATCCGGACAACTCCACGCGCTTTCTCGTCATCGGCAACCAGCAGGTACCGCCGACCGGCGATGACAAGACCTCGATCATCGTTTCCATGAGCAACAAGCCGGGCGCGCTGCACGAGCTGCTGGTGCCGTTCCACGAGAACGGCATCGATCTGACGCGCATCGAGACTCGCCCTTCGCGCAGCGGCAAGTGGACCTACGTGTTCTTCATCGACTTCATGGGCCATCAGCAGGACCCGCTGGTCAAGGCCGTGCTGGAGAAAATCAGGGAAGAGGCCGTGGCGCTGAAGGTGCTGGGCTCTTATCCGCGGGCGGTGCTGTAAGCAGGGCTTCGTTGCGGCCGGGGTGCTGCTCCACGCCGGCCGCCTTGACTCGTCGGAAGCGTGCGGCGCCGCCGGTTCCCAGACATGGCCTTGCCCGGTCCTCCCTCCCGGAGGAGAGGATCGCCGTCAGGGCGCAAGAATTAGGATCACAGAGGTTCACCATGAGTTGCGATTTCCTCGCCCTGGCCGTTCCGGGCGTGCAGAAACTGTCCCCTTACGTGACCGGCAAGCCAATCGACGAACTGGCCCGCGAGCTGGGTATCGCGCCGGCCGACATCACCAAGCTGGCCAGCAACGAGAATCCCATGGGGCCGAGTCCCAGGGTGCTGGAGGCGATCCGTTCCGAGCTGGCTGAGCTGACCCGCTATCCCGACGGTGCCGGCTATGAGCTGAAGAGCCGCCTGGCACGTCAGTGCGGGGTCGAGATGGCTCAGGTGACCCTGGGCAACGGCTCCAACGACATCATCGATCTGGTCGCCCGCGCCTACCTGGCGCCCGGGCTGAATGCGGTTTACAGCGCCCACGCCTTCGCGGCCTATCCCATCTGTACGCAGGCGGTCGGTGCACAGAGCCATGTGGTTCCCGCCATCGACTACGGCTATGACCTCGAAGGCATGCTCGAGGCCATTGACGAGAACACCCGCGTGATGTTCATCGCCAACCCGAACAACCCGACCGGCACCTGGTTCGGGCCGCAGGCCTTGGAGCAGTTCCTCGCCCGCGTGCCGAGCAATGTGCTGGTCGTGCTGGACGAGGCCTATATCGAGTATGCAGAAGGCGACGAACTGCCGAACGGCCTCAACTACCTGAGTCGCTACCCGAACCTGCTGGTTTCGCGGACCTTCTCCAAGGCCTACGGTCTGGCCTCCCTGCGCGTCGGCTACGCCCTGTCGAGTCCGCAGGTGGCCGACGTGCTCAATCGTGTGCGCCAGCCGTTCAACGTCAACAGTCTGGCCTTGGCTGCCGCCTGCGTCGCGCTGGAGGATGCCGCCTACCTGGCGGAAGGGCGGCGGATCAACGATGCCGGAATGCTCCAGCTGGAAGCGGGGTTTCGCGAACTGGGGCTGACCTGGATCCCCAGCAAGGGCAATTTCATCGCGGTGGATTTCGGCCGGGATGCGGCGCCGATCAATGCGGCCTTGCTGCGCGAAGGGGTGATCGTGCGACCGATCGGCGGTTATGGATTGCCGACCTTCCTGCGTGTATCCATCGGCCTGCCGGAAGAGAACGCCCGCTTCCTCGTCGCATTGAAGAAGGTTCTCGCAAGTGTCTGAAGACCTCATTCGGCCTGTCGCTTCGACGCGACGGGGCACGCCCATGATCGGTCGCCTGGTGGTGGTGGGGCTGGGCCTGATCGGCGGCTCTTTCGCCAAGGGCGTGCGCGAGCGCGGCCTGTGTCGCGAGGTAGTCGGTGTGGATCTCGACCCGCAGACCCGCTCCCTGGCGGTCGAGCAGGGCGTGGTCGACCGCTGCGAAGATCTGGCGACGGCCTGTCGAGGTGCGGACGTGATCCAGTTGGCAGTCCCCATTCTGGCCATGGAAAAACTGCTCGGCGTGCTCGCCGGGCTCGACCTGGGAGAGGCAGTGTGCACCGATGTGGGGAGCGCCAAGGGCAGTGTGGTGCGTGCGGCTCGCCGCGCCTTCGCCGGCCGGGTACAGCGCTTCGTGCCCGGACATCCCATCGCCGGCTCCGAACGGAGCGGCGTGGAGGCGGCCAATGGCGATCTGTTCCGCCGCCACAAGGTGATCCTGACCCCGTTGGAGGAAACTGAACCCGAGGCGCTCGAGCGGGTCGACCGCCTGTGGCGGGCGCTCGATGCGGATGTCGAGCACATGCAGGTCGAGCACCACGACGAGGTGCTCGCCGCCACCAGCCACCTGCCGCACCTGCTGGCCTTCGGACTGGTGGATTCGCTGGCCAAGCGCAGCGAAAACCTGGAGATATTCCGTTACGCCGCCGGCGGTTTCCGCGATTTCACGCGAATCGCCGGCAGCGATCCGGTGATGTGGCACGACATCTTCCTCGCCAACCGCGAGGCCGTGCTGCGCACTCTCGATGCATTTCGCAGCGACCTCGACGCCCTGCGGGCCGCGGTCGATGCAGGGGACGGGCATCAATTGCTTGGCGTGTTCACCCGCGCCCGTGCTGCCCGTGAGCATTTCAGCAAGATACTGGCCCGTCGGGCCTATGTGGATGCCATGCAAGACAACGACCTGATTTACCTGGCCCAGCCGGGCGGTCATGCCAGTGGACACATCCGTGTACCGGGTGACAAATCCATTTCCCACCGCTCGATCATGCTCGGCTCGCTGGCCGAGGGCGTGACCGAGGTGGAAGGTTTTCTCGAGGGCGAGGACGCGCTGGCCACCATCCAGGCGTTCCGAGACATGGGGGTGGTCATCGAGGGGCCGCATCATGGTCGCGTGACCATCCATGGGGTCGGTCTGCATGGCCTGCAGGCTCCGCCCGGACCGCTCTATCTGGGCAACTCCGGCACCTCCATGCGCCTGCTGTCCGGCCTGCTTGCCGCCCAGCCGTTCGATACCGTCCTGACGGGCGACGCTTCGCTCTCCAAGCGGCCGATGAATCGCGTGGCCAAGCCCCTGCGGGAAATGGGTGCCGTGATCGAGACCGGCCCGGACGGCCGGCCGCCGCTGACCATTCGCGGGGGACGGAAACTGACCGGCATGAACTACGACATGCCAATGGCCAGCGCCCAGGTGAAGTCCTGTCTGCTGCTGGCCGGGCTGTATGCCGCCGGCGAAACCTCGGTAACCGAGCCGGCGCCAACGCGCGACCACACCGAGCGCATGCTGCGCGGTTTCGGCTATCCGGTGCGCGTCGAAGGGCGGAGCGCCATCGTCGAAGGCGGCCACAAGCTCAGTGCCACCCGGATCGAGGTGCCGGCGGACATTTCCTCGGCGGCGTTCTTCCTGGTGGCGGGAAGCATTGCCGAGGATTCCGAGCTGCTGCTGGAGCATGTCGGCATCAACCCGACCCGTACCGGGGTGATCGACATACTCAAGCTGATGGGGGCCGATATCGCCCTGGAAAACACCCGGGAGGTCGGTGGCGAACCGGTAGCCGATATTCGCGTACGCAGTGCCAAGCTCAAGGGTATTGAGATTCCCGAAGATCTGGTGCCGCTCGCGATCGATGAATTCCCCGTGCTGTTCATCGCCGCCGCCTGTGCCGAAGGTCGCACCGTGCTGCGTGGCGCCGAGGAATTGAGGGTCAAGGAGTCGGACCGTATCCAGGTAATGGCAGACGGGCTGCAGACGCTCGGTGTCAAGGCGGAGCCGACTGCCGATGGCATCGTTATCGAGGGCGGTCCGATCGGCGGCGGCGAAGTCTACAGCCATGGCGACCATCGCATCGCCATGTCCTTCAGCATCGCCTCGCTACGGGCAATGGCGCCTATTCGCATCCATGATTGCGCCAACGTCGCTACCTCCTTCCCGAACTTCGTCGAGCTGGCCTGGCATGTCGGTATTCGCGTCGGTGAGGAGGGTGGGGTATGAGAGTTCGCCCGACAGTGATCACCATCGACGGCCCCAGCGGTTCAGGAAAGGGGACCGTTGCCGGGCTGTTAGCCACAAAGCTAGGGTGGAAGCTGCTCGATTCGGGGGCTTTGTACCGTCTGCTCGCCTTTGCTGCGCGCAATCATGGCGTCGACCTGACCAATGAGGAGGCCCTCAAGGTCCTGGCGGCCCATCTAGATGTGCAGTTCATCACCGCTCCCTCGCATAACGCGCAGCAGATCATCCTCGAAGGCGAGGATGTGACCGATGCGATCCGCAACGAACAGGTCGGTGCTGGGGCTTCCCAGGTCGCGGCGCTGCCGGCGGTGCGCGAAGCCTTGCTGCAGCGTCAACGTGCCTTCCTCGAAGCCCCGGGACTGGTGGCCGACGGTCGCGACATGGGAACGGTGGTCTTCCCGGAGGCGCCGTTGAAGATCTTTCTCACCGCTACGGCTCAGGAGCGCGCCCGGCGGCGCTATCTGCAGTTGAAGGGAAAGGGGCATGATGCTAATCTGTCCAGTCTGCTAGATGAGATCAGCGAGCGTGACGAGCGCGACAGCAAGCGTGCCGTAGCCCCGCTCAAGCCGGCGCCCGACGCGATTCAGTTGGACTCTACGGAACTCTCGGTCGAGCAGGTGCTGGAACACATCATGAGCGAAGTCGCCAGGCGCGACCTCGTCGGATGATGAATAGAATGCCCGCGGGAAACCAGGCCTTGTTCCCCGTGCATTCTTTCTAAGAGAACGACCCCACATTGTCTGGAGTGTGGAGATGGGCGCCTTCCCGCCCTAATTTACAGGAATCAACATGAGCGAAAGCTTTGCAGAACTTTTTGAAGAAAGCCTGAAATCCCTCGACATGCAGCCGGGTGCGATCATCACCGGTACCGTGGTCGACATCGACGGTGACTGGGTCACCGTGCATGCCGGTCTGAAGTCCGAGGGCGTCATCCCGGTTGAGCAGTTCTACAACGAGCAGGGCGAACTGACCATCAAGGTGGGTGACGAGGTCCACGTCGCGCTGGACGCGGTGGAAGATGGCTTCGGTGAGACCAAGCTATCCCGCGAAAAAGCTAAGCGTGCCGAGTGCTGGATCGTTCTGGAAGCGGCTTTCGCGGCAGAAGAAGTCGTCAAGGGTGTCATCAACGGCAAAGTCAAGGGTGGCTTTACCGTCGATATCAACGGTATTCGCGCGTTCCTGCCGGGTTCCCTGGTCGATGTGCGTCCGGTGCGCGACACTACCCACCTGGAAGGTAAAGAGCTCGAGTTCAAGGTCATCAAGCTGGACCAGAAGCGCAACAACGTTGTCGTTTCCCGCCGCAGCGTGCTGGAAGCCGAGAACAGCGCCGAGCGCGAGGCTCTGCTGGAGTCCCTGCAGGAAGGCCAGCAGGTCAAGGGTATCGTCAAGAACCTCACCGACTACGGCGCGTTCGTCGACTTGGGTGGCGTGGATGGCCTGCTGCACATCACCGACATGGCCTGGAAGCGCATTAAGCATCCGTCCGAGATCGTCAACGTTGGTGACGAGATCGATGTTAAGGTGCTGAAGTTCGACCGCGAGCGCAATCGCGTTTCCCTGGGTCTGAAGCAGCTGGGCGAAGATCCGTGGGTCGCCATCAAGGCGCGCTACCCGGAAGGCACCCGTGTGCAGGCCCGCGTCACCAACCTGACTGACTACGGCTGCTTCGCCGAGCTGGAAGAAGGCGTAGAAGGTCTGGTGCACGTGTCCGAAATGGACTGGACCAACAAGAACATCCACCCGTCCAAGGTCGTCCAGGTCGGCGATGAAGTGGAAGTCATGGTTCTGGACATCGACGAAGAGCGTCGTCGTATCTCCCTGGGTATCAAGCAGTGCAAGTCCAACCCGTGGGAAGACTTCTCCGCTAGCTACAACAAGGGCGACCGCATCTCCGGCACCATCAAGTCGATCACCGATTTCGGTATCTTCATTGGTCTGGAAGGCGGCATCGACGGTCTAGTCCACCTGTCCGACATCTCTTGGAACGAGCCGGGTGAAGAAGCCGTGCGTCGCTTCAAGAAAGGCGACGAGCTGGATACCGTCATCCTTTCCGTCGATCCGGAGCGTGAGCGCATTTCTCTGGGCATCAAGCAGCTGGCGGACGATCCGTTCTCCAACTACGCCTCGCTCAATGAAAAAGGTAGCATCGTGCGCGGCACCGTGAAGGAAGTTGACGCCAAGGGTGCAATCATCAATCTCGGCAACGACATCGAAGGCGTACTGAAGGCCTCTGAAATCAGCCGCGATCGCGTCGAAGATGCTCGCAATGTTCTGAAAGAAGGCGATGAAGTCGAAGCCAAGATCATCAGCATCGACCGCAAGAGCCGTGTGATCAGTCTCTCCGTCAAATCGAAAGATGTTGAAGAAGAGAAGGACGCTATCAAGGAACTGCGTAGCAAGCAGGAAGCTGAGACCACTGGTCCGACCACCATCGGTGATCTGATCCGTGCTCAGATGGAAAACCAGGGCTAAGCCTGGATCCATGCAGAAAAAGAAAAGGGCGACTTCGGTCGCCCTTTTTCATTGTTCGTCCATTAATCGTCAGCAATTCTTTTCGAGTCGCGATCTGCTTTGTATGAGTCTGCCTTGTATGAGGTGGTTGAGTTCGTGATACCCGCTGTAAGGTCTGATTTCTCTTCCTGGCTCTGGGATAGTTTTGTTCGGTGTGAGCGCCTGCCTGTTTTTGCTGCTAATAATTGCGGTGATACCGTTCAGGCTGTTCAAAAGCTGTTCAGCATGCTAAAACCAGGCAACTCAGTTGATCTAGCCGCTTGAAAAAGAAGGGAAAACTATGACCAAGTCGGAGTTGATCGAGCGCATCGTCACTCATCAGGGGCAGCTCTCCGCAAAGGATGTGGAGCTGGCTATCAAGACCATGCTGGAGCAGATGGCCCAGGCGTTGGCTACTGGCGATCGTATCGAAATTCGTGGATTCGGTAGTTTCTCCTTGCACTACCGCGCGCCTCGCGTCGGGAGAAACCCGAAAACCGGACAAACCGTTCGTCTAGATGGCAAGTTCGTTCCTCATTTCAAGCCAGGGAAGGAATTGCGTGATCGTGTTAATGAAGACGAGTCGGTAATTTAAGAAGGTGGTTTTATGCGCGGTATCAAGCGCGTTCTGGCAGGGCTGATTCTCTTTCTGGTGGCTGTGGGCACGTTGGTGTTCATACTGGAGAATCGCCAAGCGGCCAGTCTCATCGTGTTCGGTTGGTCAACGCCTGAGTTGCCTATCTCGGTTTTTGTCATGCTGTCTTTGTTGCTGGGAATGGTGGTCTCGCCAGTTTTGGGCTTGATGCTCTATGGGCGGATGAGGATGCAATTGGTCTCTCGTCAGAGGCAGCTTGCCGAGTGTCGGAAAGAACTGGCTATGCGCTCGGAGCAGAATGTGGCAGAACGGGCTAAATGACAGTCCACGCTTTTGTCTGAATACGCAGAATCCTGGCTAAAAGCATACCTCCTCGCTCCATGTATCACGCCAAACCGAGTGGCCCGGAGCTCTTCTTCCGTCCGGAGCTTTTATATGCTGGCATCGTTGACTCCTATCCTTAGGCCCTCAAGCAGAAAGGGCGTGTTGCTACCTAGGGTTTCGGGGCTACTAGACTTACTGGGGCGAGCGACATTGTGAGACACATGCACGTTATCTAATGATCATTCGATGAGATATTTCGGCTGCTGAGATCCCTTTTGCGGTCGGGATGGGCAAGGCCAAGGCTAGGTGATAAGGATTATGGAAATTCCTGTAACGAAAGGTTCGGATGGCCAGTATGAGGGGAGGGCGTGGTACCTCCTACAGTGCAAGCCCCGTCAGGATGTGAGAGCCGAAGAACACCTCGCCCGACAGGGTTTCAGCTGTTTTCGGCCGCAATATCAGCGCGAGCGGATGGTCCGTGGGCGGCGCCATGTTCTCGTTGAGTCCCTGTTTCCCGGCTACCTCTTTATCCAGCTAGCCCAGAGCGACAACTGGGCACCTTTGCGCTCGACTCGCGGAGTCAATCGCCTGGTTGGCTTCGGCGGCTTTCCCTTGCCTGTCAGCGATGAGCTCATCGTCCAACTACGCCAGCGTACCGAGACTGCTCCTCATCCCCTGCTGGAGGCCGGAGACAGGGTCCGTATAACCGAAGGGAGCTTTGCTGAGCTGGATGCGATCTTCCTGGCGATGGATGGGGAAGAGCGTGTGACCTTGTTGATGACCATGCTGAATCGCGAGCATCGGCTGAGCCTACCATTGACGAGTGTACGTAAAGAGTGATGAAGCTGTATCACTAGCCCCTAGTCTGATTTCCCTCTCCTCAAATAACTTTTGCGTGTGAAAACGCTGCCTTGCTCCCGGATAGCGGGCACAGCCGAATAGGAGGACTCGACTTGAGGAAAGGCTTTGTTCCTATCTTATTGGCTCGCACCACTCCATCCCATTGCGTGAGGGGACTGGAACCCCAGTGGAATAGAACTGATTGAAACCTCTCAATTTCATCGGGTGATGGGGGACTGCAGTTTTTCGTCTGGGCAACCTGTGCTAACGTGCCGCGCGTTTCGCTTAACTCCATCAAATGGAATGATTTTATGCGCGGTGCCCATGACAACAGCCTGCATGCCGCCCTCAAGGCCTGCAAGAGCAGTTTCTTTTCAGTGGGCTTCTTCAGCTTTTTTATCAACGCGCTAATGCTGGTTCCGTCCTTCTACATGCTTCAGGTGTATGGTCGAGTAGTGACGAGCGGCAGCACGATTACGCTTGTGATGCTTACACTGATCATGGTCATGCTGATGCTGACCATGGGGGCACTGGAGTTGATACGCTCACGTATCATGGTCCGGGTCAGTGCCAAGCTGGAAATCTCGCTTAGTCGGGATGTGTATCGGGCGAGTTTCAAGCGAGCATTAGCCAGCGGAGGGATGGATGCTTCTGCCCAGCCTCTCAGCGACCTGACCGGGTTGCGTCAGTTTTTGACCGGGAACGGTCTTTTCGCTTTCTTCGATGCCCCTTGGTTGCCGGTCTATGTCGGCGTCATGTTTTTCTTTCACTCCTGGTATGGATGGGTTGCCGTTGCCAGCGCGATAGTCCTGCTGTGTCTGGCTATTGTGAACGAGAAGCTCACTGGCGCAGCTTTGGCTGAAGCCAATAAGCAGAACATCTCTGCAAGCCTTTATACCGCAAAGAATCTGCGCAACGCCGAGGTGATCGAGTCGATGGGGATGCTGCAATCCCTCATGGAGCGCTGGGCGTTGCGTCAGAAGAAAGTGCTGTTGCTACAGTCGCAGGCCAGTGATAGAGGGGGGCTGATAACTTCTATCTCAAAGACCTTTCGTTTGCTGGTCCAATCGCTGATCCTCGGGGTTGGGGCTTATCTGGCGATCAGGCAGGAGATCAATCCGGGATCCATGATCGCCGGCTCTCTGCTTCTGGGGCGGGCTCTGGCGCCGATCGACTTGATGATTGGCAGTTGGAAGGGGTTTATCTCTGCTCGATCTCAATATGCCCGTCTCAGCGAAATTCTCACGCGGCAGTTGGCCGAGCCAGAGCGCATGTCATTGCCCGCGCCGGAGGGAAACATCACAGTGGAGAACCTAGTCGTCTCCGCTCCAGGCTCTAGTACCCCGATCATCAAAAACATCAGCTTTGCCGTCTGTGCCGGCACGGTCGTGGGCGTTATCGGCCCTAGCGCTTCGGGAAAATCAACTCTCGCCAGGGCTTTGCTCGGGGTCTGGCTTCCTCAGCATGGCGTAGTACGCCTTGATGGAGCCGATATCAACAACTGGAATAAGCAAGAGCTCGGTGCGCACGTAGGGTATTTGCCGCAGGACGTTGAACTATTCGAAGGCAGCATCAGCGAAAATATCGCCCGCTTTGGCAAGGTAGAGCCAGATAAGGTCATCCAGGCCGCCAAGGCTGCTGGCGTGCATGAAATGATCCTGCAACTGCCTAAAGGATATGACACCGTCATCGGAAGTGACGGGGTCAATCTTTCCGGAGGGCAACGCCAGCGTATCGGTTTGGCACGAGCCCTCTATGGCCAACCCAGGCTGATCGTTCTCGATGAGCCCAACTCCAACCTCGATGATGTCGGTGAGCGTGCTCTGGCAGCCGCCATTGCCCAGATCAAGGCCAGTGGTGCGACCATCTTCATCATCACTCATCGGACCAATATCCTGACCCAACTGGATCGCCTGCTGGTGATGCGCAATGGCGTGATCGCTCTTTGGGGGGCGAGAGAAAAGGTTCTGGCTGAAATCAGTGCCCAACACCAGGCGACGGCGCAGCAACAGGCAGTTGAGCTCAAGGCTATCCAAGCCGCCACTGATAAGACGGCCTAGAGCTAGAAAAAGGGAATTGTGATGAGTTCTGCTACCGACAAACTCGATACTACTTTTGCAGGCATCCCTGTTTCCGATCATCGGACGCGGCTCCTTGGGTTCATCATTGTACTTGTGACATTCGGCCTATTCGGTACATGGGCCATCTTTGCGCCGTTGGATAGTGCTGCTCTAGCTCCCGGTGTGGTGACAGTGAAAACATATCGCAAGACCGTGCAGCATCTCGAGGGGGGAATTGTCAAAGACCTGCTTGTGCGTGATGGCGATATAGTCAAGGTCGGCGACCCGTTGATCGTCTTGGATGATACCCAGATCCACGCTGAGTACGAAATGATCAAAAGCCAGCTTATCGCTGCTCAAGCGATTCAGGCGAGACTAAGGGCTGAACGCGACGACCTAGCTGAGATCGATTTCTCCGGCATGCTCGAATTGGATAGCCCACGAGCCCGTGAGGCTCGGAATGGCGAAATTCAAGTATTCAATGCTCGTCGCGGTGCGCGCCTGGGCGAAATTGCTGTACTGGAGCAGCGTATCGGGCAGTTGAGCGAGCAAATCAACGGATTGAAAACCATGATCGGCACTAAAAACAGTCTTGATAGATCTTATCGAAAGGAAATCGGTGAGTTGACCGAGCTGCTTGCAGAAGGCTTCGTCGGTAAGCAGCGGCTGATCGAGCAGGAGCGCAACCTGGACAAACTCAAATCGGAAGTTGCGGATCACCAATCCGAGATCACCAAGACCAAACTGCAGATCAGCGAAACCCAATTGCAGATTTTGCAGCTCAACAAGGATTTCAACTCCAAGGTCGTCAATCAGCTGGCTGAGGTCCAGACGCAGGTATTTGACCTGCGAGAAAAACTGTCCGCACTGGATGACCGCCTGAGTCGCGTGGTGATCCGTGCACCTGTGGATGGCATGATCCTCGGCATGACTGTGCATACCATTGGTGGGGTGATCAGTCCGGCAACGCCGTTGCTGGATGTGGTGCCGTCTATATCCGACCTGGTGATTGAAGCCCAGGTCTCACCTATGGATATCGATCGCGTAGAAGTGGGCAAATCAGCTGATATTCGTTTCAATGGTTTTAATAGTGCTACCACTCCTGTTATCAAAGGCGTGGTCTCCCAGGTGTCCGCCGACCGCCTGATAAACCAAGAGACGGGAATGCCTTACTACCTGGCTCGAGTCGGCTTGACCAAGGAGGGTTTGAAGATGCTAGGTGGGCTCAAGTTGCTGCCGGGGATGCCGGCTGAAGTACTGATCAGTACCGGTGAAAGGACAATGTTGCAGTACCTGCTGCAGCCAGCGAGCAATCTGGTCGCCAAGTCCATGATAGAGGACTGAGCCGTGCTCCTGATCCTCGGTTTAATGCTGGGTTTGTTGGTTCAGCAGGCTCACGCTGAGCCTTCAGGTACTGATACTGGGGTGCAAGCTTCTAATTATGTATCTGATCTGATGCAGCTCTATCGGGAGTCTCGTCTTGAGGACCCTCGCATATTGTCTGCCTACGCCCAGGCCCAGGCTGGCAAGGATCGCCAGCGCGAGGCCTTGGGGGCGTTGCTGCCGCAGATCAATGCCGGTGCCTCTCTCAACCGTAACCGGCGGGACTCCAAGGGCTTGCCCCTCGAGTACTACAACAATGAGCGCTACAACATTTCCTTGAGCCAGCACCTCTACAACAAGGCGGCCTGGGAGAATTATCAGAAGTTCAAGGAGCGAGCCAGTCAGGGGGTATCCGAGGCCGAAGATGCTCTTTCCGAAGCGACTGTCGATCTTGCCCAGCGCTACTTCGCCGCCTTGGCAGCGGATGATGAATTGGAGCTGGTCATGGCCGAACGCCGTGCCACGCAGAAAAACCTGGATCAGGTCAACGCCCTGTACAAGAAGCAGATGGCAATGATCACCGATGTCCTTGATCTACAGGCGCGTGTCGATACGCTGGCAGCATCGGAAGTGGAAGCACGAAATCAGGTGCGACTCAGTCGCCAGGAGCTGACCGAGCTGATCGGCCGGCCGGTGAGTGAAAGGCTCGGTCGCGTGCGTGAAGATATCGAGTTGCAGGTTCCTGCGGAGAGCTTGGAGGCGTGGGTTGATCGTGCCCTCGCCAGTAACCCGGCTCTCAAAGCGCGAGAGAGTGCCCTGCTGGCAGCCAATGCAGCCCTACGAGAGGGCAAGGGAGGTCATTATCCTTCTCTTAGCCTCAATCTCAGCGGCCTGCGCAGCAACGTTGGCTATGACAACAGCATGACCCCTCGCTACGATAACTACGTGGCCAGCTTAGGCGTACAGGTGCCGATCTACAGCGGTGGTTCTACCTCGGCGAGAGTTCGTGCATTGCATGGCGACCAGATCACCGCGGAGCAGGAACTGGAGGCCATGCGGCGCCAAGTAGTCAAGGAAACGACCAACGCATACCTCACTGCTCAATCCAGCGTGGAAAAAGTCCGCGCCTCACGCAATGCGCTCGAGTCAGCGGAAAAGGCTACTATCGCTTCCGAACGAGGCTTCCAGTTTGGAGTGGTGAACTCAGTCGACGTGCTGACCAGTGTAAAGAACGAATACGAGGCGAGGCGTAATCTGCTCAAGGCCCAGTATGATTTCATGACCAATCTGTTGGTGCTAAACCGTTGGGCTGGAGCCCTGTCGGAGAGAACGATAGAAAGCGTCAACGTATGGCTGGCCCGCAGCGAAGAGTCTCGCGCATTCAGGCGTAATGCTCCGGAATGATGGCGGTATGGTCCAAACATGTTCGGACCTTGTAGCGCTTCTCGTGAAAGAAGGGGTCAGGCAGTTTTGTAATGACGCCCCTTGGCATTCCCCTGTCGGGTTTGGCTTTCTCATAAGAAGCACTGGTCGAACTGAATCCTTCTCAGGTGCGTAATCTGAGGAGGTAGTATTATGAGCATCTGTCAAGCGAACAGCTGAAGGAGTATCTAGCTAGTGTGTTTTCCTAGGCCCTGAAGGCATACATGCGGACGTATATGGCCATGGAGCTGATTTAGGCTGGAAAGAAAGTGCTGCATATCATCGGAAGTAGAGAATTTTTCAGTATAAAATGCGGAGAAAATTCTGGAATACAGTTTAGTTCCTGCAGTGAGTTAGATGTGCCCGAACAGAAGGCTTGTCTCTGTATGCAGAGTAAGTCTTGTTAGAGGGATAAGAAAAATATCTTGGTTGCAGTAGGATTTGGCCCTCTCGGCAGCAGTGCCAGAGTAAAAAACTTATGAAGTTAGTCCTTCCTAATCCCTGCTTCCTAGGCGCTCACACAGGCCCTCAATGACAATTGATGGCTCTGTACTCACAAGAATCAGGACATCCTATTTGCTTGGTGGTTTGCTCAATCGCTCAGTTTTAGAAAAAGCTTGCGATCTATACGAAATTCTGCAGTTAGGGAAGAGCCTACGCAGGCGCTTGCAGTGTTGTATATGATTTTATTAATGAGGGGAAGTGAGGGTTGTGTGCTGGAGCATAAATGAGAGGCTATTACTTGCTAATGAAACGAGCTCGGTTGAGCGTTATGGCTTGCAAGGTCATCTCGTCAACAAGAGTATGATCATGGTTTACGGTGGCTAGCAGTAGGACCAATCGTCTTGAGTTATGTGACCAAGCAACTAAAGTCGGATGCGCTAGGCCGCCAAAGTATGGCGCCAGCAGAAAGCAGCTTTTCATCTGCCCAAGTGGCAATTTTGCTCTGTACGTATAATGGTGCAGAGTTCTTGAGTGCACAGCTGAATTCTATTGAGCGGCAGACCCATACGAACTGGATTATTCATGCCTCGGATGATGGTTCAAATGATGAAACTTTAGAGGTCTTGCAAAGCTACCGAAAGCGGTTCGGCCAAGATCGTTTGGTCATTTATGCTGGCCCTCAGCAAGGCTTTGCCAAGAATTTCATGTCTTTGATTAATAATTCGGAAATTCAAGCAGATTATTTTGCTTTTTGCGATCAGGACGATGTCTGGTTTGCCGATAAGCTAGCTAGAAGTCTGAAGAACATATCGAATATACCATTGAATATGCCTGCCCTGTATTGCTCAAGAACACGCTTGATCAATGCGTTGGGGCAGGTTATAGGTTATTCGCCCTTGTTTACTAGGAAACCGAGCTTCCGTAACGCTTTGGTCCAAAGTTTGGCTGGGGCCAATACCATGATGCTGAACAATGCAGCTCGGATATTGCTAACTCAAATACCGAATGACACATATATCGTTTCTCATGACTGGTTAGCTTATTTGCTGGTAAGCGGTTGCGGGGGAGCAGTTCTCTATGACCCGAAGCCTACGCTCGATTACCGGCAACATGGGGCGAATCTGATTGGCTCTAATACCCGACTAGCTGATAGATTGGTGCGCATCCGAAAAATGCTTGCTGGTACATTCAGAGAGTGGAATCGGCATAATCTGTATGCACTAAGCAATAGTCACCAGTGGCTAACGAGTAATAATCGAACTGCACTCAGACTGTTCATGCAGGTCCGTGAAAGTGGTTTGTTGTTAAGGCGTATCTATTCGTTGAAGAAAGCGGGCTTATATCGGCAAACCCTGTTGGGTAATATCGGTTTAGTCGTTGCCGTTAGCATTAGGAGGATTTAAAGAATATGTCCATCTTGCCTGCAGGTGGCGCTGGATACTTTAGGGTGTGTCTTGTTTTGGATTGGCCGGCGACTAATGATAAGCCGATTATGAGTCGAGATGATTTGCTTTATGCAGGCAGTTTGGAGAATCTGCAAGGGCTCGAAGGCTATAAGCAGAGGTTCTTTATCAAAGAGAGTGCTAATGCCGGGGTGTTTGCATGAATCCACATGCTGCGCAATCAATATCATTGCTTACTTTAGTGCACAGTCTGTGGAAACACCGCCAGTTATTAGGGCAAATGACCAAGCGTGAAGTGATTGGTCGTTATAAAGGTTCATTTTTGGGGTTAGGGTGGTCTTTCCTTAATCCGCTGTTAATGCTTTGCGTTTATACCTTCGTTTTTTCGGTAGTATTCAAAGCGCGTTGGGGCGGTTCCCCTGAAGGGGGAGAGGAAAGCAAAGCTATGTTTGCTATCGTGCTTTTCGTGGGCATGATCGTACATGGGGTTTTTGCTGAGATTCTGAATCGTGCGCCAAACTTGATCACTGGTAACGTGAACTATGTGAAAAAAGTGGTGTTTCCCTTGGAAATACTTCCTGTGGTCACGGCGAATGTAGCCTTGTTTCATGCTCTGGCTAGTTTGGTTGTGTGGTTGTTGGCTTATATTGTTTTTATTGACGTGCCACATTGGAATATATTGTTGTTTCCAGTAGTCATGCTGCCTCTTTTGTTGTTGGGGTTGGGAGTTGCCTGGTTCTTGGCTTCGTTCGGCGTTTTCATGCGGGACATAGGCCCAGCTATATCCATTATAACCATGGTCATGATGTTTCTATCGCCTGTGTTTTTTCCGATGAAAAGCTTGCCGGAAGAAATTCAACCGCTGATTATGGCGAATCCATTGACTTTCATCATTGAGCAAGCTCGGGATGTTCTAATATGGGGGCGGGCTCCTGACTTTCAGGGGCTATTATGCTACACGGCTGTAGCACTGATTGTATTCTGGGCTGGATTTGCTTGGTTCCAAAAGACCCGCAAAGGATTTTCCGATGTGCTCTGATGTGGCAATTGTGGTAAAGAATCTCAGTAAATCTTTCCATATCTATGATAAGCCCCGAGATCGCTTGCTACAGATGCTTAGCTGCAGTGGTCGGAAGTTTTATAGAGAATTTTTGGCCTTGCGTGATGTGTCGTTCAGCATAGAAAAGGGTGAAACAGTCGGGATAGTCGGGCGTAACGGCAGCGGCAAATCCACATTGCTACAAATCATTTGTGGCACATTGACGCCTTCTGCGGGGGAGGTACGAACCAATGGGCGGATAGCTGCCCTCCTGGAGTTAGGCTCGGGTTTTAATCCAGATTTCAGCGGACGTGAGAATGTCTACATGAATGCCGCTGTGCTCGGGCTATCGAAAGAGGAAACCGACGCGCGTTTCGCTGAAATAGAGGCTTTTGCCGAAATTGGAGATTTCATCGATCAACCGGTCAAGACCTATTCCAGTGGGATGATGGTTCGCTTGGCCTTTGCCGTGGCTATTAATGTCGATCCACAGATATTGATAGTCGATGAAGCGCTATCGGTTGGCGACGAGTTGTTTCAGCGTAAATGCTTTGCGCGTATCGAAGCAATCAAGGCGAGTGGGGCTACCATTCTTTTTGTATCTCATGCTGGTAGTACAGTCATTGAATTATGTGATCGCGCTATTTTGATGGATGGGGGCGATAAACTGGCAGAGGGAGCACCCAAATCAATCATCGGCAAGTATCAGAAACTACTATATGCGCCTGCCGACAAGGTCGAGGCTATTCGTGCAGCGATTAGTGGGGATAGCCATAGAGAAATTATTGAAACCGACTCTCCAGCCTTGCTGATGGAAAGTAAGGTAGCCAAAGATGTGACCCCCGAGCTGGAGGAGTTTTATGATCCTAATTTGCAATCGCAGAGCGTGCTGGCGTATGAGTCCCATGGCGTGCTCATCGAGAGCCCGAAAATCCTCAATCTCGCTGGTAAAGTCGTCAACTGTCTGAAGCGCGGCCAGACATACCGTTACACCTATCAAGTAAGCTTTGCCATAGGTGCGACCGGCGTACGGTTTGGCATGATGATCAAGACATTGGCTGGCGTTGAACTCGGCGGTGCAACCAGCGCTGTGAGTCTTCAAGATGCCGTTCCTTACGTGGATAAAGGATCGACCATGCAGGTCGAGTTTGCTTTTCAGTGCAACCTGAATCCGGGTACTTATTTTCTTAATGCGGGAGTCTTGGGCTCGACTGGGCAAGGCGAGACGTATTTGCACCGTTTATTGGATGCCTGTTTGTTCCGTGTACTACCTACAGCAGATCAGACGGCTACCGGTGTGGTGGATTTCAAGTGTGTCCCAGACTTCATTATTTCAACTAATTAAAGATTACGCATATGGGACGAAAAACTATTGTTGTGGTGCTGGGTATGCATCGAAGCGGTACTAGCGCAATCACCCGAAGCTTGCAGGTTTTGGGGGTTGAGCTTGGGGGGGATTTGATTCCTCCCAACCTAAATGTCAATGCAAAAGGCTTTTGGGAAGATGCTGATGTTAATGCACTCAATATTGAGTTGCTTGATGCGCTAGGTCATGACTGGCATAGTTTGACTCCCGTATTGCCTGGCGACTTCAATCTTCCACTCGTTGATGCATTCAAGCTGCGTGCGGTGCAATTATTGAGGGAGAAGTTATCGGCTATCGATTGCTTCGGGTTGAAAGATCCTCGAATAGCAAGGCTGCTACCTTTCTGGCTCAGTGTTTTCGATCATCTGGATATTCACGTCAGCTATGTAATTGCCTGTCGCCACCCTATGAGTGTGGCTCGCTCTTTAGCAAAGCGGGATGGTTTCGCTTTGGAGAAGGCTTATCAGTTGTGGCTAGAGCACACGCTGGCAAGCTTATCGGGGACGCAAAATCAACCTCG
Organism: Azotobacter bryophylli; assembly: GCF_042643485.1. Taxonomy (NCBI): domain Bacteria; kingdom Pseudomonadati; phylum Pseudomonadota; class Gammaproteobacteria; order Pseudomonadales; family Pseudomonadaceae; genus Azotobacter; species Azotobacter bryophylli. The sequence goes on from NZ_JBHRSJ010000007.1 coordinate 66,081, forward strand.
CATCGTAGTAAGTTATGACTTGCTTATGGAGGAGCCGGCCACCCAGTTGCAGCGTATTGCCCAGGCTTTAGGGTTGCCATTCGATGCGGAGAGCCAAGCGTTTGCCGAATACAGAGAGGAGTTTCTGGAAGAGGGGCTTCGGCATACCCGTTTTGAAGCCGCTGATTTGCGCCTGGATAAAGCGGTCTCCCCACATGTGGAGGAGCTTTATAGTGCTTTGTTACAAATGGCTACTGACCAGGTGGAACTTGATTCGCCGGAATTGGATGCATTGCTAACAAGGTTGCAAGAAGGACTCAGACAGAACTACACGATTTTGCATTACGCCGGTCAATGCGAGGCTCGTGTTAACGAATGCACTAATCAGATTGCGGCCCAAGAAGAGGAAATCGCGAGCAGGGGCACTCAGATCGATGGCCTGAGCGTTGTTGTTGCTGAGCGTGATAACCAGATCAGGGATTTGAGCCAGACAGTGGCTGCTCAGACGGGGCAAATTAATGGCCTGAATGAGGCCATCGCTCATCGTGATGTTCAAGTTCAGGGATTGAATCAGACGGTAGTCTCCCAAGAAGTACAGATCGTAAGTCTGAGCGCTGGTATAGCCGATCGGGACAACCAGATTCAGAGCTTGAATCTGGCGGTGGCTGCACAAGAAGAGCAGATCGTAAGCCTGAACGCAGACATAGCTGACTGCGGCAAACAGATTCAGGGCTTGAATCAGGTGGTAGTTGCTCAAGAAGAGCAGATCGCAAGCCTCAACGCCGGCATAGTCCAGCGCGATAATCAGATTCAAGGCCTAAGCCAGACGGTGTCAGCCCAAGGTGGGCAAATTGACAAGTTGAATAAGGAAATGGCCTGGCACTGCGAACAGGCTCATTCCCTAAAGCTTGTGGTCGAGGATCGAGATAGACAGGTCGCGGCCATGCAGGCAACGCTGCAGGCACTCTACATGTCCACTAGTTGGCGCATGACTTCTCACCTGCGCTACATAGGCCGTATTAAGCGCAAAGCCAAAGACATACAGATTATTGCCCGCCGTCAACTACAGAACGAGTCCTGGTTTGCTTTGGCGAAAAAGGTGCTGAGGGTCTGGCGTCGAGAAGGGGTGAATGGTTTAAGGGCGCGGGTACGCTATCAACACTATCTGGCAACTCTTTCGGTGCCCACGCCGTTAGTGGTTCCAACGTTCTCTGCCCCTTCAGTCCCTGCCGCTCCCACCGCTGCCCCCGTCTCGCCCGGAGTAGTGAGTTCTTTTATGCCGGCCGCTCTGGTGCGCCATCCACAGGGGGGCTATGAGCTCGCCCCTGCATCCAGAGGTTACACATATATCGAGCCGCAACGCCCTGCTGATTTAGATGCCCAACTTGCTGCCCTGGATTCCGCGCCTTTGTTTTCCATTGTGGTTCCGGTCTACAACACAACGCCCGAGTTGCTGAATGCCGTTCTTTCATCTGTACAAGCCCAGTGGTATCCACACTGGGAGTTGATTCTGGCTGACGATGCCAGTCCTGCCGAAGAAACACGTAAGGCGTTAGCCCAGATAGACCATCCGAAAATCAAGGTATTACGTCTGGACAGCAATAAAGGGATCTCCGGTGCGACCAATGTGGGCCTTGAGGCTGCACAGGGCGAATTCATCGTTTTCATGGATCATGATGATGAATTGACCGTGGACTGCCTGTATGAGCTGGCCTTGTGCATCAATCGGGAAAATCCGGACTTCATCTATAGCGATGAAGACAAGCTCACCGAGCAAGGCGAGTATATCCAGCCGCATTTCAAGCCGGACTGGTCCCCGGATACCATGATGAGCACCATGTACACCTGCCACGTGTCCTGTGTTCGCCGCAGTCTGCTGGGCAAGGTGGGGGGGCTGCGTTCTGAGTTCGATGGTTGTCAGGATTGGGATTTCGTCCTGCGCGTGGCCGAGCACACCGACCGTATCAGTCATATTCCCAAGGTGCTTTACCACTGGCGCATTATTCCTGCCTCGGTTGCGTCGGATCTTGCCGCCAAACCTTATGTAATTGACGCTTCTCGCCGTGCTCGAATGGAGGCTTTGGCACGTCGTGGTTTGAAAGCTAGCTTGGAGCCACTCTCTCAGGCTCCGGGATATTATCGCGTTAATTATCACCTGCAAGGTTCGCCGTTGGTCTCCATCATCGTCCCAACTCGGGATAATGGTTCCGTTTTGCGTCGTTGCATTGATTCTATTCAGGAAAAGAGTAGTTATCGTGATTTAGAAATAATTGTTCTAGATAATGGTTCCGTTGAACCCTCAACTGTTGCCTATTTCAAGGAACTGTAGGAAGAGGGACTGGCGACGGTTATCCGGCATGATGCCCCTTTCAACTTTTCCGAGCTGAACAATATCGGTGTCAGGAATGCAAAGGGCGAATTGCTGCTATTCCTCAACGATGACACCGAAGTGCTTTGTAGTGATTGGCTGCAGCGTCTTGGGGGGTATGCTCAACTCCCACATATCGGTGCGGTAGGGGCCAAGCTGCTTTATCCTGGTGGCTCTGAAGTCCAACATGCAGGTGTTCTAAATCTTGAGAATGGTCCAGGTCATGCCTTCCTTCGTCTTCCAAGCTATCACCCTGGTTACTTCATGCGCAATCTGCTGGAGTACAACTGGCTAGCCGTCACCGGGGCCTGCCTGATGATTGAAGCCGAAAAGTTCAAGGCACTGGGTGGTTTCGATGAGACCCTGCCGGTGGCCTACAACGACATCGAGCTATGCATGCGCAGCGTCGAAGAGGGGTACTACAACGTGGTGTGCCAGGCCGTGACGCTGATTCACCATGAATCGGTCAGCCGGGGCCTCGACCATGTCGACCCGGTCAAGCTGGCGCGCCTGCAGAGCGAACTTCGGCGTCTCTACAATATGCATCCGACCTTTTTCCAATACGACCCCTTCCATAATCCGAACCTGCACCCTAACGGAATCAATTTCGAGGTGCCCGCATGATGGAGGGGATGACCAGGAACGACAGTGAAGTGCTTGAAGTACCTGTTGTAAGAGCTCCTTTTCGTCATAGCGATGATCTTCAAAGCTTGATTGAAAGCGCCGCGGCGATTTCCTTCGATTTTTTCGATACGCTTTTCGTTCGTCCGCTGGCATATCCCGAGGATGTTTTCGACATCCTCGGTCGTCAGTTCGACATACCCGACTTCCGCAACAAGCGGCGCGCTGCGCAGGCAGAGGCCTTTCGCCGTATGCTGGACTCGGGACGCAAGGAAATCACGCTGGAGAACATTTACGCCTGTCTCACAGAAACGGGCATTCCCGCCGATGTGTTGATGCGTGCCGAATATGAACTGGAGCTGGCCCTGATAGAGCCGAACCCGGAGCTTTTCACGCTGTTCCGTACGCTGCTCGACAGTGGCAAGCCAGTAGTCATCACCTCGGATATGTACCTGACGGCTGATTTCTTCAAAGAGGCGCTCCGGCCTTACGGATTGGATTGTGTCCCTCTGTTCATATCTGCAGATTGCAATGCGACCAAACGAGATGCCGGTGAAATATTCGATATTCTCGCCGGCAGTTTGGAAATGCAGCCAAGGGAAATTCTTCATATCGGAGATAACGAACTGGCCGATGTAAAGCGCCCTCGCGAGAAAGGGCTGATGACTTTTCATTATCGAGCTAGTCGTTTACGTGACGTCAAGAAAGATGTTTCCCTCGCAACTTCCATCGGGCATGGCTTGCTGCAGACGAAAGCTCGAGATATCGAGCCGAATTCCTATGAGGAACTTGGCTTCCTTTATGGGGGCGCTGCGAATCTGGGATTCCTCGAGTGGATAAAGGAACGCGCCCGTCAGGATGGCATTGACCATGTACTCTTCCTCTCTCGCGACGGCTATGCGCTTGAACGCATAGCCCGAGCGCAAGGAAATTGCGAGCTACCGGACTTTTGTTATTTCCTTGGCTCACGTACGGCTTATACGTTAGCCGCTATCACTACCGATAATTTCAGCCAGTTTTTCCCATTTCTGCTCTCGGGGGGGGGATGGGCTGGCGCCCTATGAACTCCTGGAGCGTATAGGTGTACAGCCGCCATCACCGAGGATCATGGCGGATCTGGGATTGGGTGCCGATGTGCGTGTCAGCCCCGCTCTATACGAGAAAATTTGCAGCTTCTTGTACGCCTACCGCTGGGAAATCCTGAAAGCCTGTCAGCGCAACCGCCGTGCGTTGTACCAATATCTCAAGCAGGTTGGACTGAAGCCGGGAAGCCGGGTGGCGCTGGTCGATGTGGGATGGAGCGGTACAACTCAGGAAGCATTCGAACAAGCGGTTCGTCCGCTGATGGACCTAGAGGTATTCGGTTATTACTTCTGTCTGGCGGATACGCCCGAACGTCTGCGACGTGAGAAGACTCAGCGCATGTCGGCCATGGTGACGGCTGCCAACACCTCTGAGTCGACCATTGCGAGCATTTATGCCAATCGGGTGGCTGTAGAACTGTTCTTTTCTGCGCCGCATCACTCTGTGATCGGTTTGCAGTTTGCCAAGGGCAAGGTCGAGCCTGTTTTAGATGCGGGCAGGGGTAATACCGACGAATTAATGGTGATTAGTAATGAAATATGTCGGGGGATTATGCATTTCTCTGAGCATTATTCCGAACTGAAAAAGCGCTTAGCTTTGCAAGCATCCCCGTTACAGATTGCTTGGCCTTTGATTGAGTTGGTCATGGCTGAAAAGGGTAGTGCCTATAAGAAGCTGGGACGAATCAGAAATTTCGATGCCTGGGGCAGTTCATCTAATCATGAGTTGGTTTTGTTGAATTATCTACAAGGATAGGCAGCGTGACCATTAGTGGTTACAAGAGCTGAGGGCAACACAGTTACTAAAGTGCAGCGGGTGTTTCATGATACTTGAGCATCCGCTCACTCATGACTTTAAGGGGAATTTGAGGCAGAAGAACTAGTGAGACTGGATGTTTGGCTTGTCGGCCATCGCATCCAACGGCTGCTGGCTGTCCATGCCTTTAGGACTATTGCCGTTGATGTTCTCGTACATCCAAGCCATCAAGGGTTGTACAGGCAAAGAAACGAGTGATACGCCATCGACGCACTTGGCAGTCATGGGCTTCTGGAGCCCTTACCGGTGAAATGGTACAGTCGCCGTCTCTTGATAAAGGTGGAATGTAGTATGCGATTCGAGGGAGCAGATGGTATTAGAGGGCTAGCTTGCCTGATAGTACTATGTACCCATGCTGTTGCCATGTTTTTTAATTCTACATATATGGCATTGGCTGGCATGGGCAAGGTAGGTGTTTGGCTTTTCTTTGTTCTCAGTGCTTTCCTGTTGACAAGTAAGTTTGATAAGTTCGGCTTTGATTCCTTCCAGATTTTTAGTTATGCCCTTGGAAGGTGTTTAAGAATTATTCCTCTGTTTGCTCTCGTCCTCTGTCTCTATTATCTTCTCGGGACTGCTGGGGTGAGTAATGCAAAAGATCTCTTGGATGCAATAACTCTAAGTTATGGTTATGCGCACCTATGGACGATTCCAGTGGAGTTCAAGTTTTACTTGATTCTCCCTTTTATTGCGTTTCTTTTTGTTTTTATTAGAAATAAATACGGTAATTTTGCTGTATTCGTCTTCTCTTTTACCTTTGTCTTGGTTCAGCAGTGCGTGCGACCATATTACGATACACCCGAGAATAGCATATCTACATCCTGGTATCTATCCAGCTTTACCATTGGTTGCTATTGTGCTGTATCAATCGATTTTTTTAGAGGATATATTTCTGCAAGAATGGCAAGCGTGATTGGTATTTTTGTTATTTTTGCAATGGTCTGTGTAAGTCCTGTTGTGAGAAATATCGTATTTGATATGCCTCTGGATAAATGGACTCAGGATAAACATGTTTTTATTAGCGCTGTGTGGGGGCTTTTCGTTGTTGCTTTGGTTGATGGAAAAGGATTTTTGGGATGCTTATTGAAAAGCAAAATTATGGTGAAGATGGGGATGTTCAGCTATTCAGTATACCTTGTTCATTGGTATTTCTATGTTTCGCTTGCAAACAAGTATCCAGATAGTTATTTTTGGATGATTGTCGGTTTTTTCAGTTCTATTATCTTCGGTGGACTCCTTTACTATGCTGTCGAGGCGCCATTAGAGAGGCTCAGGCATAGTATTCAGATAAAGATACGGCCATTGTAAGTAGCCCATAAAGCTATCGCTTACTTCCAGGTCTATGCACTCGGCGAGAGCTATGATTGGCGAGTAATTTCAAAGTAGTAAAGGTTCAGATTGTTTGGCGCTATTTATTCGATGTACATGTCGCTAACCTAATGAGGTAGGACCGCCTGTTAAGCCTCGCAGGCACTATCTGTGAGAGGGGGGGTTGATAAGCAATCTTGGTGTGCAGCAAATGTGCGATAATGCACTGCAGACACAGAGCTATTGCTCATTTGTATAGGCAGTTTCGGTTATAGACGGCTGAGTTGCGTATGGATAATCGCTCTTAAGCTAAAAATGAATTGGGAGTAAAGTTTCAGTCCTGCTCGATTGGCCTAGGCTGCTAACAAAACGTCAGACAAGCGACCTTCCACCCCTTTCGTTCAAAGTGACGGCGATAGGTTTTGTTAGGTTCTCTCTGAGAGTGAAGATTCAGGCAGCGCATACAATGCGAGAATTCCCAGAGCACTCATCGCCATAAAAAACTTAGCCGTGTCTATTACCGGGCTGCGCTTCGGGCAAGCTTTTAAATTGTTGGTATAGAACTCTCGCTCAGAAACCCTGTCTGATTGCTATGACCTTGCTGCTGAGTACCCAAGGAAGGAGTAAGCAATGCTCGGTATCTTAAGCAGTCTCTGGCAGTACAGAGGCTTTGTTGTTTCATCCATACGCAACGACTTGATTGCTCGCTTCGTCCGCAGTCGTCTTGGCGGGCTATGGATGATCATCAATCCGCTCGCCCAGGTGGCGATCTACGCCCTGATCCTTTCCAACGTGCTGGCAGCCAAACTGCCTGGGATCGAGAGCAAGTATGCCTATGCCCTCTATCTGATGGCGGGCATGCTGGCCTGGAGCCTCTTCGCCGAAATCATCGGCCGCTGTCTGACGCTGTTCATCGATCAGGGCAATTTAATGAAGAAAATGCGCTTCCCACGCATCACATTGCCGGTGATCGTGGTTGGCTCCAGCCTGCTGAATAACCTGTTGCTGTTCATTGCCATGCTGGTTGTATTCGCTGTGCTTGGACAGACCCCTAACTTTCAGATGTTCTGGCTGATCCTTCTCACCCTCGCAGTAGTGGCTTTGGCAGCCGGCATAGGCCTGATTCTTGGTGTGCTCAATGTCTTCGTGCGCGATATTGGCCAGGTGATTCCCATCCTGCTTCAGGTGTGGTTCTGGTTCACCCCGGTCGTTTACCCGGTGAGTATCATTCCCGAAGAACTCAAAGGTACTGTGGGTGCCAACCCCATGTACCCCATCGTCACTGCCTACCACGACATTCTTGTCTACGGTAAAGCGCCGGATCTGCAGCAAGTGTTGATCACTGTGGCTTTGGCGATCGGTCTGATGTTGATCGGTCTGTTCATGTTTCGTCGATCGACTCCGGAAATGGTGGATGCCCTATGAGCCTGCTTGTCATAGACAACTTGGGCAAGTCCTACCGGACCTATCGCTCCGAATGGCAGCGTATTGCCCGCTGGTTTTTTCTGCCGGTAAAGCCGAGCGAAGAGCATTGGGTGCTCAAACACATCAGCTTTTCCGTCTTGCCCGGCGAGGCTATTGGTATCGTCGGCCAGAACGGTGCCGGCAAATCGACTCTGTTAAAGATGATCACTGGCACTTTGCATCCTACGGAAGGCGCTATACAGATCAATGGTCGAGTCGCTGCCATTCTTGAATTGGGAATGGGGTTCAATCCCGAGTTGACCGGACGACAGAACGTTTATCACGCGGCTGGATTGATGGGATTCAATACCGATGAAATCAAACAGGCGATGGGTGAAATCGAAGCGTTCGCCGAGATCGGTGATTACTTCGACGAGCCTGTACGTATGTATTCGAGCGGGATGCAAATGCGTGTGGCTTTTTCTGTAGCAACCGCTTTCCGCCCAGAAATTCTTATCATTGATGAGGCTCTCTCGGTAGGCGATAGTTACTTTCAGCACAAGAGTTTCGATCGCATTCGTGAATTCCAGAAGCAGGGGACCACATTGTTGATCGTCTCTCATGACCGAGGTGCAATCCAGTCACTATGCAATCGAGCCATCCTCTTGGAGGGCGGTACGGTGATCAAGGATGGAAAGCCTGAAGAGGTTATGGATTTCTACAACGCCATAATCGCTGAAAAGGAAAATACTACTGTAAAAATTCGAAAAATCGAGGATGGTAGCGTTCAGACTTGCTCCGGCAGCGGTGAGGCCAGCATAGAGTCGGTCAGTCTTCACAATGCCGCAGGAGAACTCGTCGAATTCATTCCTGTAGGTGAGCCGGTTTCATTACGCATAAGGGCTAAAATCAATCGTGATATTCCCGAGTTGGTTATGGGATACATGATCAAGGATCGCCTGGGGCAGTCGGTTTTCGGTACTAATACTCATTATTTGGATTGTAAGCTTGAGGCTCTGTGGGCTGGAGAGGTAGTGGAATATCGCTTCGGTTTTCCCGCCAATCTAGGCGTGGGTTCTTATTCCGTGGCAGTTGCTTTGCATGCTACTCATAGTCATATCGCGCGCAATTATGAATGGCGGGATCTGGCGCTGCTTTTCAATGTAATTAATATTTCACGGGAGGAGTTTGTCGGTTTGGCCTGGATACCGCCGAGTGTGGAGTGCTGTCGGTAACGATAGTTGATGCAATGAGATGCCGATTTGGTGGCCGGATTCTCGAAAAGGATACGGTGTGTGGCTGCGGTGATTTCAGGTATTTAAAGGGAAGTTGGATACAGGAAAAGTGAAGGCTCCATGAAAGTCCTTTATTTGGATGTTTCGGCTACGTGCCGTAATGGTTTAAGAACCGGTATCGAACGCGTTGCTCGGGCACTGACTATTGCCTTAATAGAAAATCCTCCGGACGGATATAGGGTCGAGCCTGTTTATCTAGGTAAGGATGATTACGATTGGAACTATTTCTTTGCAAGGCGCTATACGGCTGGGATGCTTGGTATTGCTTCAGAGCTACTTAGGGATAACATTGCTCGACCTGCTGATGGCGATATCGTGTTGGGGCTCGATATATCGGGAGATATGCTTGCTCATGCCTCTGAGGAGGGATTTTTCGCTAGCTTGCGTACCAGTGGCGTTCGTGTTTATTTCATTGTGTATGATCTTCTGCCTTTATCTCTTCCGCATACCTTTCCCTTTGGCGCAGATAAGAGCCATGCTCGCTGGTTATCCGCCGTCACCAGAATGGACGGTGCCCTATGTATAACGCAGTCGGTGGCTGCTGACTTGCATGCCTGGTATTCGCAAAATGCTGCAAGAAGCGAGCATGCGTTTCATATAGTGGTTTCCCATCTAGGGGCGGATATAGAGAATTCCGCTCCAACCAGTGGGCTTCCAGATAACGCATGCCACATTTTGAGTGAATGTAAGGCGCGACCAACATTTCTCATGGTCGGAACGATTGAGCCAAGAAAAGGCTACTTGTTTACTCTGCAGGCGTTCGCAAAGCTTTGGACTGCTGGTGTGGATGTCAACCTGATAATTGTCGGAAAAGAGGGCTGGGTCGGGCTCCCTGACGAAATGCGAAGGACGATTCCATATATTATTGATTGTCTTCGTACACACCCCGAACGAGGAAAACGACTCTTCTGGCTTGAGGGCATAAGTGATGAGTATTTGGAAAAAATATATGGAGTCTCTACCTGTCTAATCGCCGCTTCTGAAGGGGAGGGGTTCGGTCTACCACTTATAGAGGCTGCTCAGCATGGGCTCCCTGTTATCGCTCGGGATATCCCGGTTTTCAGGGAGGTCGCTGCTGATAGTGCTTACTACTTTCAGGGTGTAGATCCAGCTGGGTTGGAGTGCGCAGTTATAAAATGGTTGAGATTATATCGTAGGAGTGCTCATCCGCTGTCTGCAAGCATTAGATGGATTACTTGGAAGGAGTGTGCAAAAAATATCGTTGCCGGCATCATGCAGTCTTATGAGGGGAATATGACTGATAGTATTGCGGCTGATGCGTTGGCCATGAGAGAGAGGGTGAGGGTTTTTGTAGATATATCGGTCACTTATAGGTGCGATCATAAGACTGGCATACAGCGGGTTGTTCGAGCGATTCTGAATGCCCTGCTGAACGATCAGGATAGCTCTCTCGAAATAGTTCCCGTCTATTTGGATGTAGATTTGGATAAAGGAAAATGGTGCTACAGGAAGGCTAACATCTTCGAGCGAGATAGGACGCTGGTCGCAGATAGTGCTGCCTTCTCGCCCGAGATAGAACCTGCAAGCGGCGATACATTGCTCTGTCTGGATTTGGCAGGCGGCTATGTAGTGCCAGCCTCGCGACAGGGTTTATTTTCCTCGATCAGAGGGAAGGGAGCTAAAGTATATTTTGTCGTTTATGATTTATTGCCGGTCAGACTACGGGAATATTTTGAAGAAGCGGATGTTGCTTGCTTTCTCGATTGGCTTGGTGTTACGGCAGAAGGCGACGGTGTCCTCTGTATCTCTCGGGCAGTTGCAGCTGATTATCATCGTTGGTTCGAAATGTTGCCTGCTGCCCTTAAGTCGACAAAATTCAAGATTGCATCGTTTCATCTGGGTGCTGACATAATAAATTCCTCTCCTACTCGTGGCTTTTCAGATAACTGGGAAGAAATAACCAGTGTGATGCATGATCGGCCATGTTTCTTGACTGTAGGCACCATTGAGCCCCGTAAAGGATATAGGCAAGTCTTATCAGCGTTTGAAATTTTGTGGAAAGCCGGAGCTGACTTGACTTTGGTCATGGCGGGAAAGGAAGGTTGGATGATGTCCGACTTCTGTAAGGAATTGACCTGCCACCCTGAGTATGGCCGGCGTCTTCTATGGCTCGATGGTATCAGCGATGAGTGCTTGGAAAGGGCTTATGATGCTTCGACCTGTCTTATCGCTGCCTCCGAAGGGGAGGGCTTCGGTTTACCCCTGATCGAAGCGGCCCAGCACAAACTTCCCATCATTGCCCGTGATATTCCGATATTCCGCGAAGTTGCTGGCAAACATGTCTATTACTTCAGCGGGCAGGCAGCTGAAGACTTGGTATATGCGGTCAACGATTGGCTGTGCTTGTACAAGGAGGGAAAACATCCTATTTCGGATGATATGCCCTGGCTGACTTGGGAAAAAAGTGCGGAACAACTAAAGAGTATATTGCTTGGCTTCAGGCTCGGCACGATGACTCCCAAATCGGCTGATGTTGTCGAGGATGCATGTTGTCTTTTGGGGGAAGCCAATGTCGCCCAAGATTTCTGAACTTGTATCGGCTAGGGGCAGTTGGATAAGGAGGAGGCTCCTCATTAAAGATGTTTTAAAGAAAACATATCGCTGATATGGCTAGGGTTTCTTTGAATATGGAGCATCCCTGTGAAGGAACACTTTTATCGCGCATTTGAGGGGCGTCTTCGCGGTTCAAGAGAGCTGGTAAAGGAGCGCCAGGCATTCTATCTGTCCTTTGTAAAGCCACTAAAAACGCTTTATACCAATTGTCCTGCTCTGGATCTTGGTTGTGGCCGTGGCGAATGGTTGGAGATCTTGAGTGAGAATGGGCTCCAGGCGCGGGGGGTCGATGTCGATCCTGGAATGCTAGAGGCTTGCTACGCCTTGAGCCTGCCAGCAGAGCAGGGCGAAGCCTTGGAAACTCTCAAGCTTCTGGCCGATGAGAGTCTGGCGTTAATCTCCGGTTTTCATATCGTCGAGCACATGCCTTTCGAGTGTCTTCAGGAACTGGTAGCCGAATCGTTGAGGGTGCTGAAGCCAGCAGGCTTGCTGATTCTCGAATCGCCCAACGCGGAAAATCTCATAGTCGGCACCAATAACTTTTACCTTGATCCCAGCCATGCGCGGCCAATTCCCCATCTTTTGTTGAGCTTTCTCATCGAGCATGTTGGTTTTGCTCGGTTCAAGCTGTTGAGGTTGCAAGAGCCTCCAGAGCTGGCAAAGGCCGAGCGAATCGCCCTGATGAATGTGCTGGCCGGGGTCAGCCCTGACTACGCGATAGTGGCGCAAAAGTGGGCCCCGGCTGGGCAAATGGAGCTTTTTGACCATGCATTCAATAAGGACTGTGGCCTTACTCTCGATATGCTTGCTCAGCGCTACGATGGTGGCCTGCAACGGCAGTTCGGTGAGTTGAAAGAGGCGCTGCAGGAGGTAGTCGGTAATACGGGCGCTGCCCTAGACCGGCTCAAGCTGTCGCTCGAAGAGACCAACGCGCGTCTCGAGAAGTCAGAAAGCCGTGGTAGAAGCATCGAAGCTGCCCTTAGGGAAAATATCGCTCGGACCATCCAGGCAGAGATAAAGCAGGCTGCCGTGGAAACTCTCAACGAAACGCTGCGCCAGCAAGTGCAGCAGGCCGCCACTGAGTCGAATGTTCTGCGAGAAGAGGCTCGGCAGCTTGAGCAGCAGCTGCAGCAGGCTCGCCAGCAGCTCAGCGAGGTGCAGCACAACTCCCATCACTGGTATCTACGGGCCAATGCCTATGAGGCACAGACTAAAGATGTCCTCAACAGTACCTCTTGGCGCATCACCAAACCGCTACGCCTGCTGATGGTCTGCTTGCGGCAGCTAAAAGGAGTCCCCTCGCAGACGATAAGACGTTTGCTGTGTTCTGTTCTGTCTCGGGCCATGCGGTGGGTCATGGGAAGACCATTGTTGAGGCAGCGACTAGTCGACCGGCTGAAGCGGCATCAGACCCTTTTTCAGCATCTCAGGCTGTTTGCCCTGAATCACGGTTTGCTGGGGGCTCAGATGCCCCCAGCCCATGCCTCGATCTTCTCAAGCTCAGGAGGAAAGATTGAAGATCTCGTTTCGATGACGCCCAGGGCTCGCCAGATTTTCATACGGATTGAACAAAGCAGACAGAAAAATGGAGCACACTGATGCGTATCGCCATTGATCTACAAGGTGCTCAATCGACCGGTTCTCGCAATCGAGGTATTGGTCGTTACACTTCTTCTTTGGTTGAGGCGATCATCAGGAATCGCGGAGAGCATGAAATCTTCCTGGTGCTCAGTGGGCTTTTTCCGGACACCATCGAGCCCATACGCGCTTCTTTTCAGGGAGTCCTCCCACAGGAAAATATCCGTGTCTGGCACGCTCCAGGGCCGGTGGCTGATCGGGACCATAGCAATGCCGGGGCGCGTCAGGCCGCTGAGTATTTGCGCGAAGCTTTTCTGGCTAGCCTCGATCCCTCGGTGGTGTTGGTCACCAGCTTGTTCGAAGGATTTGTAGATGATGCGGTTACGAGCATCGGTAGTTTGTGTCAGTCGATCCCTACGGCCGTCATCCTGTATGACCTGATTCCTCTGATCAATCGCAGTCCTTACCTGGATAATCCTTCAGTAGCCAAGTGGTATGAGAGCAAGCTAGGTCATCTTCGCCGTGCAGGCTTGTTGCTTGCCATTTCGGAGTCGTCCCGTCAGGAAGGCATACAATGTCTTGGCTTTTCAGAAGAGCAGATAGTCAATATCTCTACTGCAGCGGATAAGCACTTTTGCAAGCAATCGATCACACCAGAGCTGGAAGCTGCCGTACTCCATCGATACGGTCTGGAGAGACCGTTTGTCATGTATACGGGGGGGATCGATCATCGTAAGAATATTGAGGGACTGATTCGAGCTTATGCCAAGTTATCGGTCTCAACGAGACAGCTCCATCAACTGGCTATAGTCTGTTTCATCAGGCCGGAGGATCGCCCCCCGCTCGAGAGCCTGGCGAGGCAGCATGGACTAGCGCCCGGCGAGGTTGCGTTGACGGGCTTCGTCCCCGAAGAAGACCTGGTCGCACTGTATAACCTGTGTAAGGTTTTCGTTTTCCCGTCATTGCACGAAGGCTTTGGGCTTCCCGCTCTGGAGGCCATGGCCTGTGGCCGAGCTGTGATTGGTGCCAATACTTCCAGTCTGCCAGAAGTCATTGGATGCGCTGACGCATTGTTCGACCCACTGGACGACAACTCCATAGCCCGGAAGCTGGAGCAGGTGCTCACCGACGATGGGTTCCGTTTGGTGCTCGAACAGCATGGTCTCGAGCAGGCAAAACATTTTTCATGGAATAAAAGTGCTACGCGGACTATCGCTGCGCTCGAGGCTTTCGTCGCCGAACAGGGAAAGCAGGTTTGCTTGCCGAATCAACCGTTTCGTCGTCCGCGACTCGCCTATGTGTCACCCCTTCCCGCAGAGCGCAGCGGTATCAGTGACTATAGCGCTGAGTTGTTGCCCGAACTGGCCCGTCATTATGACATCGAGGTCATAGTGACCCAGGCTTCTGTCGAGTCGACTTGGATAAAGGCGAATTGCCCAATCCGCACAACCGAATGGTTTCGTGCCCACGCAGGCTCATACGACCGAGTGCTATATCACTTTGGAAACTCTATCTTCCATCAGCACATGTTCGGGCTCTTGGAAGAAATTCCTGGTGTCGTCGTGCTTCATGACTTCTTTCTTTCCAGCATCGTTGCGCATATGGAATCGCATGCAGGAAAAGAGAATTTCTGGGGGCAGGCACTGTATGCAGCACATGGCTATGCAGCATTGCGACACCGTTTCCATGACAGGGATGTTGCCGAGGTTATCTGGCGCTATCCGTGCAATCAGCGGGTGCTAGAGCAGGCGCAAGGCATGATCGTCCATTCGGAAAACTCGCGTTGGCTGGCGCGGCAATGGTATGGCAGCGAAGTAGGCAATGACTGGGCACTGATCCCCCTCCTTCGAGTGCCGAATTTTTCCACGGAGTGGGAGCGTCTCCAGGCGCGTGAAGCGCTAGGGCTACGGGCAGATGATTTTCTCGTCTGCAGCTTCGGTCTGCTGGGTCCAACCAAGCTAAATCATCGACTTCTGGATGTATGGCTGCGCTCTTCGATGGCCAGAGATGGGCGATGTGTGCTTGTGTTCGTCGGTGAGAATGCGGCAGGCGAATACGGTCAAAAGCTGCTTAGGGCGATTTCTGCAAGTTCCTGTAAGGTTCGAATTAGGATAACGGGGTGGGCCGATCCTGGCCTTTTCCGGCGCTACCTGATCGCGGCTGACGTCGGCGTACAACTGCGTACGCACTCACGTGGTGAGACATCCGCTGCCGTTCTTGATTGCATGAATTATGGTTTGGCCACGATAGTGAATGCCAATGGCAGTATGGCCAATATCTCGGATGAGGGTGTCTGGAAGCTACCTGACGAATTCACGGATGCACAATTAGCTTATGCGCTGCAGTCTTTGTGGCAGGACAGCGAGGCTCGGCGGCGACTTGGTGGGCAGGCGAGGAGTATTATCCGTTCTCAGCATGCGCCCCGTGTTTGTGCTGATAGATATTTTGAAGTAATTGAGCACTTTCAGAGCAAGGCGGCCACTAGCATTCATGGACTAGCTGGTGAATTAGCCAAACTTGCAGATGCATCCAGTGATCCGCAGAAATGTCAGCTCTTGGCCGAAGCGATTGACAACTCTATTGCCCCGCGAATCCGATTGCGACAATTGCTGGTTGATGTTTCCGTATTGGTGCAATGCGACGCGAAGAGCGGCATCCAGCGTGTTGTGCGGAGCATTTTGCAACAATGGCTGCTGACCCCCCCCGAGGGCTACAGAGTCGAGCCGGTATATGCCAATAGGGAACGGCCGGGTTATCGCTACGCCCGTCAGTTCACCCTGCGCTTTCTGCAATGTCCTGATAGCGTCCTGGATGACGAGCCGGTGATTTTCTATGCTGGAGATGTGTTCCTTGGTCTCGACTTGCAGCCTGAAATTAGCTCTCAGCGGGATACATATCAGGCTATGCGCCGTAAAGGGGTGAAAGTACAGTTCATCGTATACGACTTGCTTCCGCTTCAACTTCCGAATTGTTTCCCAGAGGGGGTTTCCCAGTTTTTGCAATATTGGCTAGAGATAGTTGCAGAGGCGGATGGTGCTATTTGTATCTCGAAAGCTGTAATGGAAGAGCTTGCAATTTGGTTGAAAGATAACGATAGAACAAATGACCGGGGCTTCAGGCTGAGCTGGTTTCACCTAGGTGCAGATATTGAACATTCTGTGCCGACGACAGGTTTGCTTAGTGAGGCCTCTATGGTGCTTGAGGCTTTGCATGGCAAGCCGACTTTTCTGATGGTCGGTACTATCGAACCGCGCAAGGGATACGGCCAGGCTCTGGCGGCTTTTGAGCTTTTGTGGGCGCAAGGTGCGAATGTGAATCTGGCTATCGTAGGCAAGCAGGGTTGGATGGTGGAGGCGTTGATCGATAAATTGCGTAGCCACCCTGAGCATAGCAAGCGCCTTTTTTGGCTTGAAGGCATCAGTGACGAATACTTGGAGAATGTTTATGCAGCTTCGAACTGCTTGATTGCTGCCTCCGAAGGAGAGGGCTTCGGTTTGCCCCTGATCGAGGCGGCCCAGTACAAGTTGCCTATTATCGCCAGAGACTTACAAGTTTTTCGAGAGATCGCCGGCAAGCATGCTTATTACTTCCAAGGTCTAAATGCAGATGACCTCGCACTTTCTATCCAGGAATGGCTTCAGCTTTACCAAGAGGGGCGACATCCTGTCTCGGATTTCATGCCTTGGTTGACTTGGAGGGAGAGTGCAGAACAGCTCGAGCGTGTGCTATTGATAAATCATACGGTACCTGAGCAGGTAGGAGAGAGCTTTCAATGTGTATAGGTGCTGGAGGCCAAGAGTCAGCGGCTTTTTAAGTGCTTATCCACCGAACTTGAGGCTGATTAGGTTGTCATCTGTCGAGCGGAATGGTTTTAAAGGTCTTTAGCCCTCCAATAGATCAAGGCCTGATTATATGGCAGTCCCATCGTGGAGCGATTTGTAGACTGCCGATAATCGGTGGCATTGATGGCGAAGCATTCAGGGAATGAATATGAAAGCTATAGTTACCGGCATCACTGGCCAAGATGGTGCTTATCTGGCTCAGTTGTTGCTCAGCAAGGGGTACACCGTCTACGGCACTTTTCGCCGTACCAGTTCGGTGAACTTCTGGCGGATTCAGGAGTTAGGGATTGATCGGCATCCGGATCTTCATCTGGTCGAGTATGACCTGACCGATCTTTCTGCGAGTATTCGCCTTTTGCAGAGCACGGAGGCCAGCGAAGTTTATAACTTGGCGGCACAGAGTTTTGTGGGGGTGTCTTTCGAGCAGCCTTTGACTACGGCTGAGATTACGGGGCTTGGGGCAGTGAACCTTCTGGAGGCGATTCGTATCGTCAACCCGAAGGTGCGTTTTTATCAAGCATCGACCTCCGAAATGTTCGGGAAGGTACAGGCGATTCCGCAAACTGAGACTACGTCTTTCTATCCGCGCAGTCCTTATGGGGTGGCCAAGCTCTACGCCCACTGGATGACCATCAACTATCGAGAGTCTTATGGCATCTTCGGTGCCAGTGGCATTCTCTTCAATCATGAGTCGCCGCTTCGTGGGCGTGAGTTCGTAACCCGCAAGATCACTGATTCCATTGCCAAAATCAAACTTGGTAGATTGGACCGGTTGGAGTTGGGCAATTTGGATGCCAAGCGTGACTGGGGCTTTGCCAAGGAGTACGTCGAGGGCATGTGGCGCATGCTGCAGGCTGACGAGCCGGATACCTTCGTTCTAGCCACCAATCGTACCGAGACCGTCCGCGATTTCGTCTCTTTGGCCTGCAAGGCAGTGGATATCGACTTGAAATGGAAAGGGGCAGGAGAGGAGGAGCAGGGGATCGACAGTGCGACTGGCAAGGTGATCGTGGCGGTCAATCCGAAATTCTATCGTCCCGCGGAAGTCGATCTGTTGATCGGTAATGCCGCTAAGGCCCGGGAAACGCTAGGTTGGGAGCCCAAAACCAAGCTGGAAGAGCTGTGCCGGATGATGGTCGAAGCAGATCTGCATCGTAACGAACAGGGATTCTCTTTCTGATGAATACGGCCGGCAAGCGCGCTTTGATTACGGGGATCCATGGCTTTACAGGCCGCTACATGGCGGCCGAGCTTGAGGCTTATGGCTACCAGGTAACTGGTTTGGGGAGTCGGCCAGGGAGCAAACCAGGCTATAGACAGGCCGACCTCCTCGATTCAGAGGCTCTACGTGCTTTGCTTGCCGAGATCCAGCCAGATGTGGTGGTTCATCTGGCTGCCTTGGCTTTTGTCGGGCACGGGAATGCCAATGCTTTTTACGAGGTCAACCTGATCGGAACGCGCAATTTGCTGGAGGCGATCGCTGCCTCCGATAAATCGCCGGAGTGCGTTTTGCTCACCAGTAGCGCCAATGTATATGGCAATGCTTCGGTGGGGATTCTGGATGAGGCCACGACTCCCGCACCTGCCAATGATTATGCCGTGAGCAAGCTGGCGATGGAGTGTATGGCTAGTCTATGGCACGACCGTTTGCCGATAGTGATCGCTCGGCCATTCAACTACACGGGGGTCGGACAGTCGGAAAGCTTCCTGTTACCGAAAATCGTGTCGCATTTCCGACGCAGGGCGGATAAGGTCGAGCTGGGCAATCTGGATGTATGGCGCGACTTTAGCGATGTGCGTTCAGTGGTGCAGGCTTATCGTGCGCTGCTCGATATTCGACCGCTCGGTCAGACGGTGAATGTCTGCTCTGGGAAGAGCTATTCGTTACGGGAAATCTTGGCTATATGCCAGGCCATAACGGGGTATGAGCTGCAAATCGAGGTGAATTCCGCTTTCGTACGGGCCAACGAGGTCAAGACCTTATGTGGGGATAATTCCCACCTTCGTGCATTGCTCGGGACCTGGGATACTCCGCCGCTGGAGGAAACGCTCCGCTGGATGTTGATGGCGGATTGAAATGAAACTCATCATTTCAGTCGATCCGGTCCGTTTTCCACTAACGGGAATCGGTCGTTATACCTACGAGTTGGCGTTAAGGCTGCAGGTCCATAGGGAGCTCAGCGAGCTGCGCTTCTTTGCCGGTTCGCGGTTTTTACCTGCTCTGCCGGTCGCATCCGACCAATCGGATGGCGTTTATGGTCTGAAGCGGACAGTGCAAAAGAGCGCTCTGGCAATGGAGGCTTTTCGCTTGTTGATGCCCCTGCTTCGGCGCCGGACTCTAAAGGGCTTGGATGATTATCTGTATCACGGTCCGAATTTCTTCATTCCTCCCTTCCCTGGGCGCTGTGTCGCTACCTTCCATGACCTTTCTCCCTTCATCTGGACGCAATGCCACACACCGCAGCGCATTCGCTACTGGCAGAAAGAGATGAGAAAAGCCCTTGAGAGAGCGGATGCCCTGATCACGGATTCGGAGTTTACTCGACGTGAACTGGCTAAGTATTTCGCCTGGCCGCTTGAGCGTATCCATACCGTTCCGTTGGCCAGCTCTGCTGAGTTCCATCCCCGGCATGAGGATGAACTGCGGGGCCTTCTGGCCTGCTACGGACTGGTGGCAGGCGGTTACAGCCTGTTCGTTGGTACTGTCGAGCCGCGCAAGAACATCGGGACCTTGCTCGATGCCTACAGTCGTTTGCCGTTGCCGGTGCGCCTGAAGTGGCCGCTGGTTCTTATCGGATATCGAGGCTGGCGTAATGAGGCGATTCATAGGCGAATCGCTCAGGCGCAAGCCGAGGGGTGGGCGCGATATCTCGGATTCGTACCTGCCGGACATCTGCCAAGGTTATTTTCCGGTGCCCGTTTGTTTGCGTTCCCGTCGCTCTACGAGGGGTTCGGGCTGCCAGTGCTCGAGGCAATGGCTTCAGGGGTACCCGTGATCTGCTCCAATTCCTCCTCCTTGCCAGAAGTGGCCGGCAATGCGGCCTTGGTGTGCGAGGCGCTCGATGTGGATGCATTGAGTCTCCTGATCCAGCGGGGCTTGCAGGATGACACTTGGCGAGCTCGTGCTCGCCAAGCAGGACTACGGCAAGCGAGTGAGTTCTCGTGGGATCTTTGCGCAAGTCGTACCTTACAAGTCTATCGTTCGGTTTTGGGGGCGACTTGATAAAGGTTCTTCATTTCTTCAAAACCTATTATCCGGAAACCATGGGAGGGATTGAGCAGGTCATCTTTCAGTTGGCCGAAGGAGGCATCCCTCTTGGTATCCAGTCGGAAGTTCTTTATCTGAGCCGTCGAGGTTCAGCCCGAAGTGAACGGGTAGCCCATCATCTCAGTCATCGCTCCAAGCTGAGTTTGCATGTGGCATCTACCGGATTTTCACTTTCTGCATTTCGCGACTTTACCGAACTGGCCAGCGAAGCGGATCTGATTCACTACCACTTCCCCTGGCCATACATGGATCTGGTGCATTTTGCGACTCGTCTACGCAAGCCGACTGTCTTGAGCTATCACTCCGATATCATCAAGCAGAAGCGTCTTCTCAAACTGTACCAGCCCTTGATGCACCGTTTTCTCGGCACCGTCGACCATATCGTTGCTGCTTCGCCCAATTATGTGGCGACTAGCCCCGTACTCGGGCTCTTTCGGGACAAGGTCAGCATTATTCCTTTTGGACTGGATAAAAAGACTTATCCGATACCTTCTCCGGAACGTTTGGCCTATTGGCGTGCGCGTTTGGGAGAGCGTTTTTTTCTGTTCGTAGGCGCTCTTCGCTATTACAAGGGGCTGACATTCCTGCTGCAGGCTGCTCGGGGGGGCGAGATGCCGGTTGCCATTGTTGGTTGCGGTCCACTCAAGGCGGAATTACATGCCCTGGCTAATGATCTGGGGTTGAGTAATATCCATTTTCTCGGAATTCTTCCGGATGAAGATAAGGCTGCGCTGCTAACCCTTTGTTATGCTTTTGTTTTTCCTTCCCATCTGCGCTCCGAGGCGTTTGGTATATCTTTGTTGGAAGCGGCAATGTACGGCAGGCCCATGATCTCGTGTGAGATCGGCACGGGTACAACTTATATCAATATTGCCGGGAAGACCGGTTTGGTTGTGCCGCCGAGTGACTCATTAGCCCTCCGGTACGCGATGCAAACCCTTTGGGAGCAGCCTCAACTGGCAGAGCGTATGGGGCATGAGGCAGCATCCCGCTTCGAAGCACTATTTACTGCAGAAGCAATGATCACTTCTTATACGAAGCTGTACCGCAATTGCTGCTTTGGAGCTGATCAATGAGAGTGTTAGTGACGGGGGCATCCGGATTTATCGGCAGTGCTTCCGTGCGGATGTTGCAGGTGCGAGGTTATGAGGCGATTGCTGCCGTGCGCCGACAAACAAATAATCTGCCAGACAAGGTGCGCTGTTGTCCGATTACTGACATTGAAGCAGGTACGGACTGGCGTGCGGCATTGGATAATATCGATACGGTCGTCCATGCTGCTGCGCGTGCGCACATCATGCAGGACGTCAGCGTCGAACCCTTGAAAGAATATCGAAAGGTGAATGTCGATGGTTCTCTGCGGCTCGCTCGCCAGGCTGCAGAGGCTGGCGTGAGGCGTCTGATATTCATCAGTTCGATCAAGGTAAATGGTGAGCAAACAGGTGCTGGCGCCCCGTTTCGAGCTGACTCCGAACCTGCCCCAAGAGATGCTTACGGCATGTCCAAACTGGAGGCCGAGCAAGGTCTCCAGGCCCTGGCCGCTGAAACCGGCATGGAGGTCGTGATTATCCGTCCTCCTCTGGTGTACGGCCCAGGAGTCAAAGCCAACTTTTTGAGCATGATGCGCTGGTTGGATCGTGGTATTCCGTTGCCATTAGGAGCAATCGACAATCTCCGCAGCCTGGTGGCATTAGATAATCTGGTGGATCTGATCGTTACCTGCATCTCCCATCCGGTTGCGGCCAATCAGGTATTTCTCGCCAGCGACGGCGAGGATCTTTCCACAACTGAGCTGTTGCTTCGTATGGGCATGGCACTTGGCAAACCAGCTCGATTGCTACCGATACCTAGTACGTGGCTTGAACGGGGGGCTGCCTTGATCGGTCGTTCGGGATTTGCCCAGCGGCTATGTGGGTCCTTGCAGGTGGATATCGCCAAGACCCGGGCTCTGTTGGGCTGGTCGCCGCCCGTTGCGGTTAGCGAAGCGCTGGCGCAAACTGCCCGACATTATCTGAAACATACAAATCTATGACGGTGCTCTGGTTACTGGCGGCTGTAGCAGGATTTTCCTTTCTGTTGACTTGGCAATTACGCCGTTATGCCTTGGCTCGCAGTCTGATGGATATTCCCAACGCTCGAAGCTCTCACTCGCTTCCCACTCCCCGGGGAGGCGGAGTGGCCATCGTTCTAAGCTTTCTCGCTGCAATGCCTCTACTGGTCGCCGAGGGTGGGATTGGCTGGTCAATGATGTGGGGGGTGTTGGGAGCCTGCGGCGGTGTGGCGCTGATAGGGTTCATCGATGACCACTCTCATATCGCGGCCCGTTGGCGCCTGCTGGGGCATTTTTCTGGGGCCTTCTGGGGTTTGTACTGGCTGAAGGGGCTCCCTGGACTTGAGGTACTCGGTTTCTCTCTGGAGCTTGGCTGGTTCGGTCATGTGCTGGCCGCTTTCTTTTTGGTCTGGCTGCTCAATCTGTACAACTTCATGGATGGCATCGATGGGATCGCCAGTGTCGAGGCCATCTGCGTCTGCCTGGGTGGCGCACTGCTATATCTCCTGCTTGGCCAGATGGAGAGAGCGGTCCTACCCCTGTTGCTGGTGGCTGCTGTGTTGGGGTTCGTGGCCTGGAATTTTCCCTTCGCGAGAATCTTCATGGGCGATGCTGGCAGCGGCTTTCTGGGCATGGCCTTGGGTTTACTTCTTCTTCAGGCGGCCTGGTCCAACCCGAAGCTGTTGTGGAGCTGGATGATCCTGCTTGGGGTTTTCATCGTGGATGCCACCTGGACCTTACTGCGTCGTTTTTTTCGCGGCGAGAAAATATATGAGGCTCATCGTAGCCATGCCTATCAGTACGCATCGCGGCATTTGGGTCGCCATTGGCCGGTTACCGTCGCTGTGCTGGTAATGAATCTGGCCTGGTTGATGCCGATCGCGCTCTGGGTGGGGCTCGGTGATCTGGATGGAGTTTTAGGTCTGATATTGGCATATCTACCTCTGCTCATCTTGGCGGTGAAATACAAGGCAGGGAAGCAGGAGGTCTCCGACTCATCCTATCCTGCTGCGGAAGGTCAGGGCGTTTAGCCGACTGTCAGGAGTTGTGAGAATGCTAGGGATTGCCGAGAGGCTTCGTGAACTGATGGTCGCCATGCCCAGGCGTGCCAAGCGGTTGCTACAGGTTGTTATCGATATTTTGCTGGTTTGGCTGGCGTTATGGCTGGCTTTCGTGGTGCGCCTGGGGGGGGTGGAAGATATTTATCCCTTCGGTGGTCATGCCTGGCTGTTCCTTCTTGCACCGGTTATCGCCATTCCTCTCTTCGTTCGTATCGGCATGTATCGTGCCGTCATGCGGTACCTCGGCAACGATGCGCTGATCGCGATCTTCAAGGCCGTCACCCTTTCCACGCTGCTGCTAGCCCTGGCGGTGTATTGGCGCCGAGAGGTTGCGGCGTTCATTCCACGCTCGATGATCTTCAACTATTGGTGGTTGAGCCTATTTCTCATCGGCGGGTTGCGCCTCGCGATGCGTCAATTCTTCGTGGGTGGATGGTATTCGTCGGAGTTCACTTGGCGGCTCCATCAGGCTGAGGGCTTGCCCCGAGTGGCGGTCTATGGAGCAGGATCGGCGGGCAACCAATTGGTCGCCGCTTTGCGCGCAGGGCGGGCGATGCAGCCCGTGGCCTTCATCGATGACGATGGTAATATTGCCAACCGAGTGATTGCCGGCTTGAAGGTATTTAAGCCAAAGCATATTCCCCAGATGCTGGAGGAAACCAAGGCCACCGAGATACTGCTGGCGATTCCATCGGCCTCCCGCAGTCGGCGGCGCGAGATCCTGGCGGCGCTGGAGCCTTATGCGCTGCATGTGCGCAGCGTCCCGGGATTCATCGATCTGGCCAGCGGACGTGTCCGGGTCGAAGATATTCAGGAGGTCGATATTGCCGACCTGCTCGGGCGGGATGCCGTTGCGCCCCGACGCGAGCTCTTCGAACGCTGTATCCGCGGCAAAACGGTGATGGTGACTGGAGCGGGCGGCTCGATCGGTTCGGAGTTGTGCAGGCAGATTCTCACCCAGTCGCCGAGCATGCTCATCCTGTTCGATCATTCCGAGTTCAATCTGTACAGCATCCACCAGGAACTCGAGCGCCGGACCAAGCGTGAATCCCTGAGCCTTCGGTTAGTGCCCATCCTTGGTTCAGTGCGTGATTCGGAGCGATTGCTCGATGTATTGCGCGCCTGGGAGGTCGACACCGTTTATCATGCGGCTGCCTACAAGCATGTGCCGTTGGTCGAGCACAATGTGGCTGAGGGGGTGCTGAACAACGTGCTGGGCACCCTCAATACGGCACAGGCGGCGATCCAGACGGGGGTCGAGCATTTCGTGTTGATCTCGACCGATAAGGCGGTGCGGCCTACCAATGTGATGGGGTGCACCAAACGTCTTGCTGAAATGGTCCTGCAAGCGCTCAGCCAAGAGCCCGCGCCGTTGCTGTTCGATGATCAAGGCGGGGTCCATCAGGTCAACAAGACTCGCTTTACCATGGTTCGCTTCGGCAATGTGCTCGGCTCGTCGGGATCGGTTATTCCGTTGTTTCGCGAGCAGATCCGTCGGGGCGGTCCTGTTACCGTGACCCATCCGAACATTACGCGTTACTTCATGACCATTCCGGAGGCTGCGCAACTGGTTATACAGGCCGGGGCAATGGGGCAGGGCGGCGATGTGTTCGTTCTGGATATGGGGGAGCCGGTGCGAATCGCGGCGCTGGCTGAGAAAATGATCAATCTTTCCGGCCTTTCGGTGCGCAGCGAGAAGAACCCCAATGGCGACATCCCCATTGAGTTCACCGGCTTGCGTCCCGGCGAGAAGCTCTACGAGGAGTTGCTGATCGGCGACAATGTGAGTCCGACCGAGCATCCAATGATCATGCGAGCAAACGAGAGTCATCTGGGCTGGGAGCAATTCAAGCGGGTGTTGAGCGGACTGAAGGAAGCGCTAGACAGTGAAGATCTGCAGCGAGTGCGCAAGATCCTTCGCACCACGGTGGATGGCTATGCTCCGCAGGGTGATATTGTCGACTGGTTGCATGTGCAGCGCACAGAAGCCAATTCATTCGCCCGTTCTCTGCAATAAAGCCTTATGGCTTCCAAATATGTGAGCGGCTTACAATTTCCGGTCTACGCAAATTGCCCATTTGGTCTGTGTGGTTATTCTTGTGTCGCGCGGTCATGGAACTCGCGCCTAACGACACAAGGAGTGCATCCCATGCGTAAGAATCCGTTTTCTTCCCTCCTGTTTGCCCTTCTCACCAGTGCCTCTGTTGCCGTTTCCGCGGTAGAAGCACCGAAGGCCGAAGTTACATCGCCAGTCGTAGTACAGGTTGCCAAGGCAGAGATGGCCAAGGTCAACCTCAATACCGCCGATGCGGCAACGCTCGAGCGGGAACTGCTGGGAATCGGGGCCGTCAAGGCCAAGGCTATTGTTGATTACCGTGAAGCCAACGGCCCGTTCGCTTCGGTAGATGAGCTGCTGGAGGTCAAAGGTATCGGAAATGCGACATTGGAAAAGAATCGGGATAAGTTGAGCATCGACTGACTCGATTGCTGTACTGGGCCGGTCACATGACCGGCCTTTTCTTTTCTCTTTAAAAGAGCCAAGTGCAGGACTGGCACTTAGCGCCGCTAACAATAGATGGGATCACCCGTTCGGCATTGCTGCTACTGTTTGTGAGGGAACTGTGACTGGTTTGTTAGCCACATCCTTCATGTTCGATAAGCAGGCTATATTAGATAAACAACAGATCGGACGCTTCGTATCGTTTTCTGTAAACGGGTGAGGCTATGACGCTAGCTCCTCGTTGGATCGGACTTTAGCGAGCTTGACTTCCCTTTTTGAATCAGTAAGATACGTTTCGTTGTTCCGCGATAGCTCAGTCGGTAGAGCAAATGACTGTTAATCATTGGGTCCCTGGTTCGAGTCCAGGTCGCGGAGCCAGATCGAAAAAGGCCTGATCGAGAGATCAGGCCTTTTTGCATTTCAGGGTTTCTGACTGGGCGCCGATAGTCGCGGAGCAGTCGATTTTCAGAGGGGCTGACGAGGCTGCGCGCCCTTGTGGTGGCGAGCCTCGTCACGGGTGGCTTCTTAGAGTACCTGGGCGATGGCCTGGGTGACGCTGCCGATGTTGTGGTTGTTCAGTGCGGCTACGCAGATCCGACCAGTACTGACGGCGTAGATACCGAACTCGTTTCTCAGGCGTTCCACTTGGTCGGCGGAAAGGCCCGAATAAGAGAACATGCCGCGCTGACGGGCGACGAAACCGAAGTCGCGTTTGGCCCCCAGGGTGGCCAACTGCTCGACCATGGCCAAGCGCATGCTGCGGATGCGCTCGCGCATTTCTCCCAGCTCGGTTTCCCACATGGCACGCAGTTCTGGGCTGTTGAGAACGCTGGAGACGATGCTGGCGCCATGAGTGGGCGGGTTGGAGTAGTTGGTGCGAATGACCCGTTTGACCTGGGAAAGAACCCGGGCAGCCTCGTCCTTCGAGGAGGTGACAATGGACAGTGCGCCAACGCGTTCACCGTATAGGGAGAAGGACTTGGAGAAGGAGCTGGAAACGAAGAATTCAAGGCCCGACTCGGCGAATAGACGCACCGCTTCGGCATCCTGCTCGATGCCATCACCGAAGCCTTGGTAGGCGATGTCGAGGAAGGGTACGTGTTCGCGCTCGCGCAGGACTTCCAAGATGGCTTTCCAGTCGACGATGTCCAGATCGACCCCGGTCGGGTTGTGGCAGCAAGCATGTAGAACGACGATGGAGCGGGGAGGCAGGGCCCTTAGGTCTTCCAGCATGCCTGCACGGTTGACGCCATGGCTCGCTGCCTCATAGTAGCGATAGTTCTGTACCGGGAAGCCGGCGGACTGAAACAGGGCGCGGTGGTTCTCCCAGCTCGGGTCGCTGATGGCGACCACTGCGTCCGGTAGCAGACGCTTGAGGAAGTCGGCGCCGATCTTGAGTGCACCGGTGCCGCCCAGTGCCTGAGTCGTCACCACACGGCCCTCGGCGATCAGCGCGGAGCCGTCCCCGAACAGCATCTTCTGTACAGCGGTGTCATAGGCGGCGATGCCTTCGATCGGCAGATAGCCGCGCGGCGAGTTGGCTGCGAGGCGGGCTTTTTCAGCCTCCTGGACGGCGCGCAGCAATGGAATCCGGCCTTCTTCGTTGTAGTAGACCCCAACGCCGAGATTGACCTTGGTCGGGCGGGTGTCGGCATTGAACGCCTCGTTGAGGCCAAGGATCGGGTCGCGCGGTGCCATTTCTACGGCAGAGAACAAACTCATGGGCGGGGAAGCTCGAAAGAAGAGGGTGGAGGTCCAGGCGACACCCCTACGTTGGCGTAGCAGTCCGTATGAGGAAATGAGGATTTCCAGCGGATTGCCAAAGGGGCGCGCAAACGGGGTAGTAGTATAGCGAGCATGCTGGCTGGCTGCGATATGCTGTCAAGGGTTTCGCCATTCATGTCAGTCCATCTTCTTTTTGTGCCGGGGCGGGTTTCTCAGCCTCCTTGCGCTGTCTGGGTGAATTGGCTTTGCTCGGCTGAGACTCTCGGCGCCATTCGTTGAAGGAGGTATCTATGTCCCATTTCCAACTGGTCACCCGCTTCGAGCCTGCCGGCGATCAACCGGAAGCCATTCGCCAGATGGTGGAGGGGTTGGAGGCGGGATTGGCTCACCAGACCCTGCTCGGTGTGACCGGTTCGGGCAAGACCTTCAGCATCGCCAATGTGATCGCGAAGGTGCAGCGACCGACCCTCGTGCTGGCGCCGAACAAGACCCTTGCAGCGCAACTCTATGGCGAATTCAAGAGCTTTTTCCCGAATAACGCGGTGGAGTATTTCGTTTCCTACTACGACTACTATCAGCCGGAAGCTTATGTTCCTTCCTCAGATACGTATATCGAGAAGGATGCCTCGATCAACGACCATATCGAGCAGATGCGACTGTCGGCGACCAAGGCGCTGCTGGAGCGACCTGACGCGATCATCGTCGCCACCGTGTCGTCGATCTACGGTCTGGGCGATCCGGCCAGCTACCTGAAGATGGTGTTGCACATCGATCGTGGCGACAAAATCGATCAGCGCTCCCTGCTGCGCCGCTTGGCGGACTTGCAGTACACCCGCAACGACTTGGACTTCGCTCGCGCCACCTTCCGTGTGCGGGGTGACGTGATCGACATCTTTCCCGCCGAGTCCGAGCTGGAGGCCATACGTGTCGAACTGTTCGATGACGAGGTGGAGAGCCTGGCCGCTTTCGATCCCTTGACCGGTGAGGTGATCCGCAAGTTGCCGCGCTTCACCTTCTACCCGAAGAGTCACTACGTCACGCCGCGGGAAACCCTGCTGAAGGCGGTGGAGCAGATCAAGGTCGAGCTCAAGGATCGCCTGGAATACCTGCGTGAGCAGGGCAAGCTGGTGGAGGCCCAGCGCCTGGAGCAGCGCACCCGCTTCGATCTGGAAATGATCCTGGAGCTGGGTTACTGCAACGGCATCGAGAACTACTCGCGCTACCTCTCTGGTCGCGCACCGGGTGAGGCGCCTCCGACCCTGTACGACTACCTGCCGGCCAATGCGCTGATGGTCATCGACGAGTCCCATGTCTCGGTGCCGCAGGTCGGTGCCATGTACAAGGGCGACCGCTCGCGCAAGGAAACCCTGGTCGAATACGGCTTTCGTCTGCCTTCGGCACTGGATAACCGGCCGATGCGTTTCGACGAGTGGGAGCGTATCGCGCCGCAGACGATCTTCGTCTCGGCCACGCCCGGCCCCTACGAGGCCGAACATGCCGGGCGGGTGATCGAGCAGGTGGTGCGGCCTACCGGTTTGGTCGACCCCGAGCTGGAGGTGCGCCCGGCCATTACGCAGGTCGATGATTTGCTCTCGGAGATCAACAAGCGCGTCGCGGTCGAGGAGCGGGTGCTGGTCACTACCCTGACCAAGCGTATGGCGGAGGATCTCACCGATTACCTGGCCGACCACAATGTTCGGGTGCGTTACCTGCATTCGGATATCGATACGGTGGAGCGGGTCGAGATCATTCGCGATTTGCGAACGGGCGCTTTCGATGTGTTGGTCGGCATCAACCTGTTGCGCGAGGGGCTGGATATGCCAGAGGTTTCTCTGGTGGCGATCCTGGATGCGGATAAGGAGGGCTTTCTGCGCTCCGAGCGTTCGCTGATCCAGACCATCGGTCGAGCGGCCCGTAACCTGCATGGCAAGGCGATCCTCTATGCCGATACCGTTACCGGCTCGATGCAGCGTGCGATCGACGAGACCGAGCGGCGCCGGGCCAAGCAGATCGCTTTTAACGAGGCTCATGGCATCGTCCCGCGCGGAGTGAAGAAGGACGTCAAGGACATCCTCGAGGGGGCTGTCGTGCCCGGTGCGCGCAGTGGTAAGCGCCGTGGTTTGGCGAAGGCGGCGGAGGAGGGGGGGCGCTACGAGAGCGAGTTGCGTTCACCCAGCGAGATCAACAAGCGGATCCGGCAGTTGGAGGAAAAGATGTACGCGCTGGCCCGCGACCTGGAGTTCGAGGCCGCAGCGCAGGTGCGAGACGAGATCCAATCGCTGCGGGACAAGCTGCTGCAGGTTTGACTCGGTGGTGGTGCCGTCATGTTGGGGGCGGCAGTATCTTCCGGCCGAGCCTGCTTTGGCTGGAGCCCCCGACGCTGCGCCTGCTAACATTCGCGCCTTTCATTCTTTCGTTCGTCCCATTGTCCGGGAGTCTCCATGACCACCGTCCGTACCCGCATCGCGCCGTCGCCGACCGGCGATCCGCACGTCGGCACCGCCTATATCGCCCTGTTCAACCTCTGCTTCGCTCGCCAGCACGGCGGCCAGTTCATCCTGCGCATCGAGGATACCGACCAGCTGCGCTCGACTCGCGAATCCGAGCAGCAGATCTACGATGCCCTGCGCTGGCTGGGTATCGAATGGGATGAGGGGCCTGACGTCGGTGGTCCGCACGGGCCGTACCGGCAGAGCGAGCGTGGCGAGATCTACAAGAAGTATTCGGACGAGCTGGTCGCCAAGGGGCATGCGTTTCCCTGTTTCTGCTCCGCAGAGCGTCTGGATCAGGTCCGCGCCGAGCAGATGGCCAACAAGGAAACCCCGCGTTATGACGGCTACTGCATGCACGTCGCGCCCGAGGAAGCGCAGCGGCGTATCGCCGAAGGTGAATCCCATGTCATTCGGATGAAGGTGCCGAGCGAGGGGGTCTGCGAAGTGCCGGATATGCTGCGCGGGACCGTGGAAATCCCCTGGGACCGCATGGACATGCAGGTGCTGATGAAGGCCGATGGTCTGCCCACCTATTTCCTCGCCAACGTCGTCGATGATCACCTGATGGGGATTACCCACGTTCTGCGGGGCGAGGAGTGGCTGCCCTCGGCGCCGAAGTTGATAAAGCTTTACGAGTATTTCGGCTGGAAGCAGCCGGTGCTGTGCTACATGCCGCTATTGCGCAATCCGGACAAGAGCAAGCTGTCAAAGCGCAAGAATCCGACCTCCATCACCTTCTATCGGCGCATGGGCTTCCTACCCGAGGCGATGCTGAACTACCTAGGGCGTATGGGGTGGTCGATGCCGGACGAGCGCGAGAAGTTCTCGTTGCCCGAAATGATTGAGCATTTCGATATCAATCGTATCTCCCTGGGTGGTCCGATCTTCGATCTGGAGAAGCTCTCCTGGCTGAACGGCCAGTGGCTGCGCGAGCTTTCCGTGGAGGCCTTCGCTGCCGAAGTGCAGAAATGGGCGCTCAATCCCGACTACCTCATGAAGATCGCGCCGCACGTGCAGGGTAGGGTGGAAACTTTCAGTCAGATCGCCCCGCTAGCCAGTTTCTTCTTCATGGGTGGCGTGGCACCAGATGCCAAGCTGTTCGAGCACAAGAAACTATCGCCGGAACAGGTTCGCCAACTGCTGCAGCTGATCCTCTGGAAGCTCGAGGCTTTACGCCACTGGAACAAAGAGAACATCACGGCGATCATCCAGAGGGTCGCCGAGCACCTCGGTCTCAAGCTGCGCGACGCCATGCCTCTGATCTTTCCGGCTGTCACCGGGCAGGCCAGCTCTGTGTCGGTGCTGGATGCCATGGAAATCCTCGGGCCGGATTTGACTCGATTCCGTATGCGTCAGGCCGTTGAATTGCTCGGCGGCGTGTCGAAGAAGGAAACCAAGGAGTGGGAGAAGCTACTGACGGCGATTGGCTGACGCTGTCGATAAAGCCCCGATTCCGTTGTGAGGTCGGGGCTTTCGCCTTCATGGGCTGGTGGTCGGCTCAGGTTTATCTGCTGGGCTTGCTGGTTTTCTGCCCAATGATGGCGTGGATTTGCCGTCCAATTTTCAGTCCTTCCACTAAGTGTTTGTTCTTAAGGCAAAAAAAATTAAGGGGTAAGGAAAAATAGTGTTGACAGGCGTTCGAGTCATCCATAATATGCGCCCCGTCTTCACGACGACCTGATCGGGTGTGTGGATAATCGATAGTTTGGGGCTATAGCTCAGCTGGGAGAGCGCTTGCATGGCATGCAAGAGGTCGACGGTTCGATCCCGTCTAGCTCCACCAATTTCCAGCAGCCCGCCGTATGGGCGGTTTGTGCGAAGGTTACGTCCCCTTCGTCTAGTGGCCTAGGACACCGCCCTTTCACGGCGGTAACAGGGGTTCGAGTCCCCTAGGGGACGCCACTATTCCAGTGCATCGGTTTTTATAATTGATGCGGCCTAGAGTGTTTTTGGGGCTATAGCTCAGCTGGGAGAGCGCTTGCATGGCATGCAAGAGGTCGACGGTTCGATCCCGTCTAGCTCCACCAATTTCCAGCAATCCGCCGTATGGGCGGTTTGTACGAAGGTTAAGTCCCCTTCGTCTAGTGGCCTAGGACACCGCCCTTTCACGGCGGTAACAGGGGTTCGAGTCCCCTAGGGGACGCCAATTTTTACCCTAAATGGGGTTCCAGGGTTATCTCAATTGAGATAACCCTTTTGTTTTTGCGCCGGAAAAACTCCGCTAGGTAGTGTGGCGGAGTTCACTCGCCAAACAAGCCTGAATGAACTCCTCCTTCGCGGGTGATGTCGCCGACTATCCGGTTACTTGATTACCCCGCAGGCCACTCGCTCCCCGCCGCCGCCCAAGGGGGCTGGACTGTCAGCATGATTGTCGCCGCCGGCGTGAATCATTAAGGCGTGGCCTTTGATCTCATCCAAATTTTTCAGGCGTGGTGCTAGGACAGGCTGGTTGGCCTTACCTTCGGTGTTGACGTAAATCGCCGGCAGGTCGCCCATATGGCCATTGCCCCAGGGGTGGTCGTGCTTGCCGCTGTTTTGAGGGTCCCAATGGCCGCCGGCTGCCCCTGCGGCAACTTTCTTGCCATCCTTCTCGGCGGGCTCGCAGCTACCTTGGGCGTGCAAGTGGAAACCGTGGACGCCGGGTTGCAGTCCGCTGAGTTCGGGGGTGAAGACCAGGCCGTACTCGCTCTTTTCGATGCTCACGGTGCCGAGTTGCTTGCCGATACCTTCGCTGGTCACGGCATTCATCGGGACGCTGAGCGGCGCGGCCTGGAGGGAAAAAGCGCAGCTGCTGGTAAGCGCTGCGATCAGCCATTTCTTCATGCAAATCTCCTTTGGTCGGGATATTTCGCCATATGGGCTGTTTGGCTGGGTTGCCAAGCCCGAGGCTGCCCTCGTCCGCTAGCCTGATGGTTTGTGGTGTGGCGACATCAGGTGCGGTTGACCGGGATCCGAGTTGCCCGGTCGGCCGCGTTAGCATAGCGGTCGGCGCCTCCGGTTGCGACGAGCGGTGCTTTTCCAATCCGGGGAGTGCTGCGGGCGAGACAGGTAAAGTCCATGCAAAGCATCCATCCAGTACAGGTGGTCGCTGTCACCAGCGGAAAGGGCGGGGTCGGCAAAAGCACGGTGGCCGTGAATTTGGCCTTGGCCCTGAACGACCTCAGGCGGCGTGTGGTACTGTTCGATGCGGCTCTGGAAATGGCCAATGTGGATCTGCTTCTCGGGTTGACGGTCGAGCGGACTCTGGCCGATGTCCTTGTGGGGCGTTGCGAGTTGAAGGACGTGCTGCTGGTCGGTCCCGGGGGGGTGCGGATCGTTCCGTCTGCCTTGGGTGTGCAGGGGATTCGACGTTTTACGGTGGGTGAATATGCCGGGCTGATCCAGGCCTTCAGCGATATTGGCGAGGATGTCGACGTGCTGGTGGTGGATACTGCCTCCGGGCTCGGCGAGGACATGGTCTGCTTCGCCCGGGCGGCTCAGGAGGTGCTAGTCGTTCTGTGCGACGAGCCGACGTCGATCATGGATGCTTATGAGTTGATCAAGCTGCTGGGGCGAGACTATGGTGTGAGTCGCTTCCGTGTCTTGGCGAACATGGTTGCGGGATCGCAGGAGGGGCGCAATCTTTTTGCCAGGCTGGTGGGGCTGACGGACCACTTTCTCGCCGTGACGCTCCAGTACGCGGGGGCAGTACCTTACGACGAAAGTCTGCGCAAGGCCGTGCAGAAGCAGCGTGCCGTGTACGAAGCCTTTCCTCGTGCGAAAAGCGCTCAGGCGTTTCGTGCACTCGCTGCCCGGATCGATGAGTGGCCGTTGCCGGCCAATCCGAGGGGGCATCTCGAGTTCTTCGTGGAGCGGCTGATTCGGTCGACAAGGGCTGCTGCTGCCGGGTAATGCCCTGTCGAAATTGCCTGCTTCGGTCGGCTGTCCGGTATGTATAATGGCTGGCCCGTTCTGACCGGTGCCTGATTCATCGGGGCGGGTTCTGCCGAATTATGCAGCCGATGGATAGCCTTATCGTGACCAATCCCTTCCTCGAAGCCGTGGCGCTCGCCTGTGAGCGGGATTGGCGCATGCTCTTCGACGGCCTGGACTTCAGTCTATCGCCCGGCGACATGCTCCAGGTGGTCGGTCCCAACGGCAGCGGTAAAACCAGCCTGCTACGTTTGCTGGCCGGGCTGATGCAGCCGACCGCCGGCGAGGTGCGCCTCAAGGGGCGGAGTCTCGAGCGTCAGCGCGGCGAACTGGCGCGTCACCTGTTGTGGATCGGCCATGCCGCCGGAATCAAGGGACTGCTCACCGCCGAAGAGAACCTGACCTGGCTCTGCGCTCTACATCGTCCTGCCGGACGGGATGAGATCTGGCAGTCCCTGGCGTCGGTTGGGCTGCGTGGTTTCGAAGACGTCCCCTGTCATACCCTCTCCGCAGGCCAGCAGCGCCGCGTAGCCCTTGCGCGCCTCTATTTGGATCCGGCGCCTCTGTGGATCCTCGACGAGCCGTTCACGGCCCTCGACAAGTCCGGCGTGGCACAACTGGAAAGACACCTGCGCGAGCATTGCGAACGGGGTGGAATGGTGGTTCTGACCACCCACCACCACTTGCTCGACAAGCCCGACACGTTCCGCGAGCTGGATCTGGGGCAACGCGCCGCATGAGTAACGTATTCACCTTATTGCTGTCCCGCGAGGCGCGCTTGTTGTGCCGGCGCCCGGCCGAACTGGCCAATCCGCTGGTCTTCTTCGCGATCGTCATCGCGCTGTTTCCTCTGGCCGTCGGTCCGGAAAGCGAGCAACTGAGGAATCTGTCGCCCGGTTTGCTGTGGGTAGCGGCCCTGTTGGCGGTACTCTTGTCGTTGGACGGCCTGTTCCGCAGCGATTTCGAGGACGGCTCGCTGGAGCAGTGGGTCGTTTCGCCGCATCCGTTGCCGCTTCTGGTGCTGGCCAAGGTGCTGGCGCACTGGCTGTTCAGTGGGCTGGCCCTGGTTCTGCTGTCGCCCCTGTTGGCGTTGATGCTCGGCTTGCCGGCCGATTGCCTGCCCGAGTTGCTGCTCTCGCTGCTGCTGGGCACTCCCGTGCTGAGTCTGCTGGGAGCCGTCGGCGCCGCGCTCACCGTCGGGTTGAAGCGCGGTGGCCTGTTGTTCGCGCTGTTGATCCTGCCACTGTATATCCCGGTGCTGATTCTGGGCACCGGAACTCTGCAGGCGGCCCTGCAAGGACTGCCGACAGCCGGCTATCTGTTGTGGATGGCCAGCCTGACCGCTTTGGCGGCCACCTTGAGTCCCTTCGCGATTGCCGCCGGTCTGACCATCAGCGTCGGTGAGTGACGGGTGCTCATCCGCAAGGCTGTGCTCCGGAAAAGGCCTGGCCCCGGGGCGGGTTTGACTGGTTTCGAGAGAGTGTGGATGTCTTGATGAACTGGACTTGGTTTCACAAACTGGGCTCGCCCAAATGGTTCTACGAAATCAGCGGGCGCTGGCTGCCCTGGTTGGCCGCGGCTGCCGTGTTGCTGCTGGTTGTCGGCAGCGTCTGGGGGCTGGCCTTCGCTCCGCCGGAGCGCTATCAGGGCAACAGCTACCGGATCATCTTCATCCATGTGCCGGCTGCCTTCCTGGCCCAGAGCTGCTATCTGATGCTGGCCGTCGCCGGCTTGGTGAGCCTGGTCTGGAAGATGAAGGTGGCCGATATCGCCCTGCAGCAGGCAGCCCCCGTCGGTGCCTGGATGACGGTGATAGCGCTGATCACCGGTGCCATCTGGGGTAAGCCGACCTGGGGTTCCTGGTGGGTGTGGGATGCCCGCTTGACCTCAATGCTGATCCTGCTGTTCCTCTATTTCGGCGTCATCGCCCTGGGGCATGCCATCACCAACCGCGAGAGTTCGGCCAAGGCCTGTGCGGTGCTGGCCATCGTTGGCGTGGTGAACATCCCCATCATCAAGTACTCGGTGGAGTGGTGGACCAGCCTGCACCAGCCGGCCAGCTTCACGATTGCCGGGAAGGCCTCCATGCCGTCCGAGATGTGGCTGCCGCTGCTGATCATGGTCATCGCTTTTTACTGTTTCTTCGGCGTCGTGCTGCTGATGCGCATGCGCCTCGAAGTGCTCCGGCGCGAAGCCCGCAGCAGCTGGGTCCGGGCCGAGGTGCTGCGCCAGGCAGGGGAGGTGTGCTGATGTATTTCGAGTCCTTCGCCGATCTGCTCGCCATGGGCAAGCATGGCGTCTACGTGTGGTCCGCCTATGGCATCGGCCTGGCGGTGCTGGTTCTCAATGTCGTGCTGCCCATCGTGGCACGTCGACGTTATCTGCAAGACACGGCGCGTCGTTTGCGCCGGGAGGAAGCCAAGTGAATCCGGTTCGCAAGAAACGCCTGTTCATCATCCTGGGACTCCTCGCTGGCGTAGGGATAGCCGTGGCCCTGGCCTTGTCCGCGCTGCAGCAGAACATCAACCTGTTCTATACGCCGACCCAGATCGTCAACGGCGAGGCGCCCGAGGGTGCACGCATCCGCGCTGGCGGCCTGGTGGAGGTGGGCTCGCTGCAGCGCAGTGAGGACTCGCTGACCGTGACCTTCCGCGTCACCGACGGCAAGGAAACCGTGACCATCCGCTACCAGGGCATCCTGCCCGACCTGTTCCGTGAAGGGCAGGGCATCGTCGCCCTGGGCAAGGTCAATGGCGATGGGGTGCTGGTCGCCGATGAAGTGCTGGCCAAGCACGACGAGAACTACATGCCGCCGGAGGTCACCCAGGCCCTGGAGCAGAGCGGCAAGCTGAAGCACTACGAAGGCGCCAAGCAGGAGGTCAAGCAATGATTCCGGAGCTTGGTCATCTGGCGCTGATTCTCGCTCTGTGCCTGGCGCTGGTACAGGCCACGCTGCCGATGATCGGCGCCTGGCGTGGCGATCGGCAGTGGATGAGCCTGGCCCAGCCGGCTGCCTGGGGACAGTTCGCCTTCCTGCTGTTCTCGTTTGCCTGCCTGGCCCATGCCTTCCTGGTCGACGACTTCTCGGTCGCCTATGTCGCCAGCAACTCCAACAGTGCCTTGCCCTGGTACTACAAGCTCAGCGCCGTGTGGGGCGCCCATGAGGGGTCGCTGCTGCTTTGGGCGCTGATCCTCGGCGGCTGGACTTTCGCCGTGTCGGTCTTCTCCCGTCAGCTGCCGGAGGAGATGCTGGCCCGCGTGCTCGGCGTGATGGGCATCATCAGCTGCGGTTTCCTGCTGTTCCTGCTGATCACCTCCAACCCCTTCGGGCGCCTGTTGCCGCAGATGCCGACCGATGGGCGAGATCTCAACCCGCTGCTGCAGGACTTCGGCCTCATCGTCCATCCGCCGATGCTCTACATGGGCTACGTGGGCTTCTCGGTGGCCTTCGCCTTCGCCATCGCCGCACTGCTGGGCGGACGTCTGGATGCCGCCTGGGCCCGCTGGTCGCGGCCCTGGACCCTGGTCGCCTGGTCCTTCCTCGGCTTCGGCATCGTGCTCGGTTCCTGGTGGGCCTACTACGAATTGGGCTGGGGCGGCTGGTGGTTCTGGGACCCGGTGGAGAACGCCTCCTTCATGCCCTGGCTGCTGGGTACGGCGCTGCTGCACTCGCTGGCGGTGACGGAGAAGCGCGGGGTGTTCAAGAGCTGGACGGTGCTGCTGGCCATCGCTGCCTTCTCCCTGAGTCTGCTCGGTACCTTCCTGGTCCGTTCCGGCGTGCTGACCTCCGTGCATGCCTTCGCCAACGATCCCGAGCGCGGCATCTTCGTCCTTGGCTTCCTGCTGGTGGTGGTGGGCAGCTCGCTGACCCTGTTCGCCATCCGCGCCCCGGTGGTCAAGAGCCAGGTGGGCTTCGCCCTGTGGTCGCGGGAGATGCTGCTGCTGGTGAACAACCTGGTGCTGATGGTGGCGGCCTCGACCATTCTGCTCGGCACCCTCTATCCGCTGCTGCTGGACGCGCTGTCCGGCGCCAAGTTGTCGGTCGGCCCGCCGTACTTCAATGCTCTGTTCCTGCCGCTGATGGGCTTGCTGATGCTGACCCTCGGAGTGGGCGTTCTGGTGCGCTGGAAGGATACGCCGCAGAAATGGCTGATCGGCATGCTCACCCCGGTTCTGCTGGCCAGCGTGGTGCTCGCCGCGGCTGCCTCTTTCCTGCTCGGCGATTTCGCCTGGGCAGTGCTGGCCACCTGTTTCCTGGCGGCCTGGGTGGTCCTCACCGGCGTTCGCGATCTGCTCGACAAGACCCGCCACAAGGGGCTGCTCAAGGGCATGCTGAGTCTGTCGCCGAGCTACTGGGGCATGCAACTGGCCCATGCCGGGCTCGCCGTGTGTGCCCTGGGTATCGTGCTGACCAGCCAGGAGAGCGTCGAACGCGACCTGCGCATGGCGCCGAACGATACCCTGGAGCTGAGCGGCTACCGCTTCGTCTTCGAGGGAACCCGGCATCACCGCGGACCCAACTACGAGGGTGACCGGGGCACCATTCGGGTCTTCGAGGACGGCGACGAGGTCGCCGTGCTGCATCCGGAGAAGCGCATCTACACCGTGCGCGGCATGCCCATGACCGAGGCCGGAATCGACGCCGGATTCACCCGTGACATCTACGTCGCCCTGGGCGAGCCGCTGGAGAACGGCGCCTGGGCTGTGCGGTTGCATATCAAGCCGTTCGTCCGCTGGATCTGGCTGGGCGGCCTGCTGACCGCCCTCGGCGGGGTACTGGCGGCGAGCGACCGTCGTTATCGGGTCAAGGTGAAGACCCGCGTGCGCGAGGCCCTGGGCCTGGCCGGACAAGGAGCCTGATCGATGAAAAGAGCCATCCTGCTGCTGCCGCTGCTGATCTTCCTGGGCGTCGCGGTGTTCCTCTACCGGGGGTTGTTCCTCAACCCCGCCGAGCTGCCTTCGGCGCTGATCGACAAGCCGTTCCCGTCCTTCTCGTTGCAGTCGGTGGTGGATGCTCAGAAGCTGATCAGCGAAGCCGACCTCAAGGGCAAGCCGGCGTTGGTCAACGTCTGGGCCACCTGGTGCGTGTCCTGCAAGGCTGAGCATCCGGTTCTCAACCAGCTGGCCGAACAGGGTGTGCTGATCCACGGGATCAACTACAAGGACGACAATGCCGCCGCCCAGAAGTGGCTGAGCGAGTTCCACAATCCTTACCAGCTCGACATTCGCGACGAGCAGGGCACGCTCGGCCTGGATCTCGGCGTCTACGGCGCGCCTGAAACCTTCCTCATCGACAAGCACGGGATCATCCGCCACAAGTTCGTTGGCGTGATCGACGAGCGGGTCTGGCGCGAGCAGCTCGCCGCGCGCTACCAGGAGTTGGTGGACGAATGAAAAAACTGATCCGCGCGGCGCTGCTCGGTCTCGCGCTGAGCACGACGGCGCATGCCGCCATCGACACCTACGACTTCAAGAGCGATGCCGAGCGCGAGCGCTATCGCAGCCTGACCGAGGAGCTGCGTTGTCCCAAGTGCCAGAACCAGAACATCGCCGACTCCGACGCGCCCATCGCCATGGACCTGCGCCGCGAGATCTACCGCATGCTCGGCGAGGGGCGGAGCAACGAGCAGATCGTCGACTTTCTGGTGTCGCGCTATGGCGATTTCGTCCGCTACAAGCCGCCGGTCGATGCCCGCACCGCACTGCTCTGGTTCGGCCCGGCCACCCTGCTGGTGGTGGGCTTCGGCGTGCTGGCAGTCGTCCTGGTCCGTCGCCGGCGCAGCGCCGCCGGTCCGGCCGCGAACACCCTTTCTCCCGCCGAGCGCGAACGCCTCGCCACGCTGTTGGATAAAAAAGACTCATGATCGATTTCTGGATCGCCGCCGGCCTGCTGCTGCTGGCGGCACTGGCTTTCCTGCTGGTTCCCATCCTACGCGGCCGCCGTGCCCAGGCCGAGGAGGACCGCACGGCGCTCAACGTCGCCCTCTATGAAGAACGTCTGGCCGAGCTGGACGCCCAGTGCGCCGCTGGCACCCTGACTGCCGAACAGTTGGAGGCCGGGCGAGCCGAAGCGGCGCGCGAGCTGCTGGCCGATACCTCGGGTGGCGAGGAAAGCCGTCGCACCACCCTGGGCAGGGCGGTGCCACTGATCGTCGCGTTGCTGGTGCCGTTGCTCGGCTACGGCCTGTATCTGAGCTGGGGCGCCAGCGACAAGCTGGAGGTGGCTCGCCGGTTCGCCCAGGAGCCGAAGACACTGGAAGAGATGACCGCGCGCCTGGAGCAGGCCGTCAAGGTCCAGCCGGACTCGGCCGAAGGCTGGTATTTCCTCGGTCGCGCCTACATGGCCCAATCGCGCCCGGCCGACGCCGCAGGCGCCTTCGAGCAGGCCGCCAATCTCGCCGGACGCCCGGCGGAAATCCTCGGGCAGTGGGCCCAGGCCCTCTATTTCGCCGGCAACAAGCAGTGGAGCCCGCAACTGCAGGCTCTCACCGACGAAGCGCTCAAGTCCGATCCGAGCGATGTCACCAGCCTCGGGCTGCTCGGCATCGCGGCCTTCGAGGAAAAGCGCTACGCCGATGCCGTCCGCTACTGGGAGCGTCTGGTGGCATTGCTGCCCAAGGACGAACCATCCCGTGCGGCGATCGAGGGCGGTATCGCCCGTGCCCGCGCCCAAGGCGGCTTGCCGCCCGCGCCGGCTCCGTCGGCCGATGCCGTTGCGGCGCAGGGCGAGGTCGAGCTGAAGGTGACCGTGGCCCTCGATCCGTCTCTGCGCGACAAGGTGCAGCCGGACGATACGGTGTTCGTCTTCGCTCGCGCGGCTTCCGGCCCGCCGATGCCGTTGGCGGTCGAGCGCCTGCGCGTGGCGGACCTGCCGGCCCAGGTGGCGCTCAGCGATGCGGATGCGATGATGCCCCAGCTCAAGCTGACCAATTTCCCGGAAGTCGAGCTGGTCGCCCGGATTTCCCGTGCCGGCAATGCCGTTTCCGGCGATTGGCTGGGCAGCCTGCCGGCGGTGAAGACGGCGGCGTCCGGTGCGTACGAGGTGACCATCGATCGGCCGGATACCGCGAAGGTCAGACCGATGCCCTGAGCCGGAGGTGAGGATGAATGCGCTTTTCCTGTCACGCCTGACGCCGTCACTGTCCGTCGGGCTGCTGCGCCAGATGCGGCTGTTCGGCCCGTTGGGCATGGCTCTTCTGCTCAATGCCTGCGCCGTGCAGCATCCCCAGCCGCAACCTGAACGGGCGCCGGCGAAGACGGCCCCGGCCAAGGTATCGCCTCCCGTGCGGCGGCCGGCCATCCAGGCGCAGCCGATCAAGTCCCCGCAGCGGCAGGCCACGTCCAAGACCCATCCTCGCTATGCGCCGCCCCCTGATGTGGCGGCGCACTGGGACAACCGCTTGGGCGTCTACGTGGTCGAAGGGCAGCCGCTCTATTACCGCGAGCGCCTG
The DNA here is from genome assembly GCF_042643485.1 of Azotobacter bryophylli. Lineage (NCBI taxonomy): Bacteria > Pseudomonadati > Pseudomonadota > Gammaproteobacteria > Pseudomonadales > Pseudomonadaceae > Azotobacter > Azotobacter bryophylli. The sequence continues at coordinate 107,405 of NZ_JBHRSJ010000007.1, forward strand.
TACTACCGCTGGAGCGACGGCTGGTACGGCTCGGGCCGTCCGAGCGGCCCCTGGGAGCCTCTGGATGGCACGAGCGTGCCCCCGGGGTTGCGTAACCTTCATCCCTGAGTCGCCAACCCCTGGATGGGCCGCACGGCGGACTCTCAGTCCTGCCGTTTTTCTTCGTCCTTGCCCGTTGGAGGCTGGTGGGGGAACAGGGCGTTGCCGCAGCGGCTGCAATAGGCGGCATCCGGTTCATGGAGGCTTTTCCGGCAGGTCGGGCAGGTCCGATGCAGGCGCCGTGGCTGCATGGCGGTCGCCAGTTCGGCGGTGAAGATGCCGGTCGGTACGGCGATGACCGAATAGCCGGCGATCATCACCAAGGTGGCGACTGCCTGGCCGAGCGGGGTCTTCGGCGCGATATCCCCGTAGCCGACCGTGGTCATGGTCACCACCGCCCAGTAGATGCTGGTCGGAATGCTGGTGAAGCCGTGCTGCGGCCCTTCGATCACGTAGAGCAGGGTGCCGAAGACGATCACCATGGTCGTGATGCTGAGCAGGAAGACGATGATCTTCTGACGACTGCCGCGCAGCGCGATCAGGAGGAAGTTGGCCTGGCTGAGATAGGGCATGAGTTTCAGCACCCGGAACACCCGCAGCATGCGAGTGACCCGGATCACCAGCAGATACTGGGCCGCGGGAAACAACAGGGCGAGGAAGGCCGGCAGTATGGCCAGCAGGTCGATTGCGCCGTAGAAACTGAAGACGTATTCCGTGGGCTTCGGATGAATGCAGATCCGCAGCAGGTACTCTGCGGCGAAGATCGCCGTGAAGCACCACTCCAGCAGGGCGAGGAGTTCACCATGGCGGATGTGGTAGAGCTGCACGCTGTCCAGCATCACCACCACCAGGCTGGCGAAGATGATCAACAGCAGCCAGGCGTCGAAACGCCTGCCAGCCGGTGTGCTGGCGAAGAAGACGACGATGTAGAGGCGCTCGCGCCAGCCCGGTTTGTCCATGATTGCGTTCTGCCTCGATCCGGCGCCTAGGAGCAGCCCAAGGCGGAGCCTGCCTGATGAATGGATGGTGGATATGGCGCAGATCCTGCTTGTACAGATGTCCGATGTCCACCAACCGTCAAGCCGATCCTCGGGAAAGCCTATTCTTTCCCGAGGATCGATCGTAACTTCGCCCCAACGAAAGGCTATCAGGAGTCGTCAGCACCATGTCCAGCACTGAACTGGTAGATCCTTTCGGTCGCCGCATCACCTACCTGCGGCTGTCGGTGACCGATCGATGCGATTTTCGCTGCACCTACTGCATGAGCGAGCACATGGTCTTCGCCCCCCGGGAGCAGATCCTCAGTCTGGAGGAGTTGTACGCCGTCGCCGATGCCTTCATCGGTCTGGGGGGCAAGCGTATCCGCATCACCGGCGGCGAGCCGCTGGTGCGCAAGGGGCTGCTCGGCCTACTGGAGCGACTGGGCGAGCGCGGCGAGCTCGAAGACCTGGCCATGACCACCAACGGCTCCCAGTTGCCGGTCATGGCCGAGCAGCTGCGTGCTGCCGGCGTCAAGCGCCTGAACATCAGTCTGGACTCGCTGCGGCGAGAGCGCTTCGCCGCCTTCACCCGCCGCGACCTGCTCGAGCAGGTCCTGGCCGGCATCGAGGCGGCCCGTGCGGCCGGCTTCGCCAGGGTCAAGCTGAACAGCGTGATCCAGAAAGGGCGCAACGACGACGAAGTGCTGGAGCTGGTCGAGTTCGCCGTCGAGCGAGGCCTGGATATCAGTTTCATCGAAGAGATGCCGCTCGGCAGCATCTCCAGCCATCGCCGCGAGGAAACCCTCTGCTCCAGCGACGAGGTGCGCCAGCGCATCGAGGAGCGCTTCGCCTTGGTGCGCAGCAGCCACGTCACCGGCGGGCCTTCCCGATACTGGCAAGTGGTCGGCAGTCGGACCCAAGTGGGCTTCATCTCGCCACACAGCCACAATTTCTGCTCCAGCTGCAACCGCGTGCGGGTCACCGCCGAGGGTAAGCTGATTCTATGCCTGGGCCATGAGGGGGCGCTGGATCTGAAGACCCTGATGCGCCGCCACCCCGGCGATGGCGAGCGGCTCCGCGCGGAGCTGGCGGAGGCGCTGCGCCTGAAGCCCGAGCGGCATCGGTTCGAGGCCGACGCCCAGGTCCAGGTGGTCCGCTTCATGAGCGTCACGGGCGGTTGACCGATTCGGGGCATGGAGCAGTCCCGGCAGGCAGCGTGCCAGCCCTCCCATTGGCCTGCCGAGCCCCTGTGCTAGACTGCGCCGTCCGCAGGATCGACGACATTCAGGGCCAATCATGACGTTCCAGGCTCCCGCCAGCCTAATCGCCGCGCAGCTTCCCGGCCAGCCGATGCCGACCGAGCGTCGCCATGCGTCTTAAGTGCATCAAGCTGGCCGGCTTCAAGTCCTTCGTCGATCCGACCACCGTCCACTTCCCCAGCAACATGGCCGCGGTGGTCGGGCCGAACGGTTGCGGCAAGTCCAACATCATCGATGCCGTGCGCTGGGTGATGGGCGAGAGCTCGGCGAAGAACCTACGCGGCGAGTCGATGACCGACGTCATCTTCAACGGTTCGAACAGCCGCAAGCCGGTGACCCAGGCTGCCATCGAGCTGATCTTCGACAACTCCGACGGTAGTCTCACCGGCGAATACGGGCACTACGCAGAAATCTCCATCCGCCGCCGGGTCACCCGCGACGGGCAGAACGCCTATTTCCTCAACGGGGTTAAGTGCCGGCGCCGCGATATCACCGATATCTTCCTCGGCACCGGCCTCGGGCCGCGCAGCTACTCGATCATCGAGCAGGGCATGATTTCCAAGCTGATCGAGGCGCGGCCCGAGGACCTGCGCAATTTCATCGAGGAGGCGGCGGGCATCTCCAAGTACAAGGAGCGCCGCCGCGAGACGGAAAACCGCATTCGCCGCACCCAGGAGAACCTGGCCCGCCTCTCCGACCTGCGCGAGGAACTGGATCGCCAGCTGGAGCGCCTGCAGCGCCAGGCCCAGGCGGCGGAGAAGTATCAGGAATACAAGGCCGAGGAGCGCCAGCTCAAGGCCCAGCTCGCCGCTCTGCGCTGGCAGGCGCTGAATGCGCAGGTCGGTCAGCGCGAGCAGGTCATCGGCGATCAGGAAGTCGCTCTGGAGGCTCTGATCGCCGAGCAACGCAATGCCGACGCCAGCATCGAGCGCCTGCGCGACGGCCACCACGAGCTCTCCGAGCGCTTCCATCAGGTGCAGGGGCGCTTCTACTCCCAGGGCGCGGACATCGGCCGGGTCGAGCAGAGCATCCAGCATGGCCAGCAGCGTCTGCGCCAGTTGCAGGAAGACCTGCGCGAGGCGGAGAGGGCCCGCCAGGAGACCGAGTCCCACCTCGGCCACGACCGTACCCTCCTGGCCGGCCTGGACGAAGAGCTGACCATGCTCGAACCGGAGCAGGAAGTCAGCGTCGCGGCTGCGGAGGAAGCTGCCGTGCGGCTGGAGGAAGCGGAGGGCGCCATGCACGCCTGGCAGGAGCAGTGGGACCTCTTCAACCAGCACTCTGCCGAGCCCCGTCGTCGCGCCGAGGTCCGGCAGGCACGCATCCAGCAGCTGGAGCAGAGCCTCGAGCGGCTGCGCGAGCGTCAGCGGCGTCTCGACGAGGAGCGCACGCAGTTGGCTGCCGACCCGGAAGACGCCGCCATCGCCGAGCTGGAGGAACAACTGGCGGTCGGCGAGCTGAACCTGGAGGAGCTGCAGGGCTCCGAGCTCGGTCTTTCCGAGCGCCTGGATCAGTTGCGCGGCGAGCTGCAACAGGCGACCCAGGCCCAACAGCAGGCCCAAGGCGAATTGCAGCGCCTGAGTGGTCGTATCGCTTCGCTGGAGGCCCTGCAGCAGGCCGCGCTGGATCCGGGCGCCAGCGTTGCCGACTGGCTGCGCGAACAGCGGCTGGAGCAGCGTCCGCGCCTGGCCGAAGGGCTGCGAGTCGAGCCGGGCTGGGAGCTGGCGGTGGAAACCGTGCTGGGCGCCGATCTGCAGGCGGTGCTGCTGGATGATTTCGCCGGGCTCGACTTGGCGGGGTTCTCCCAGGGCGAATTGAATCTGCTGGTTTCGGCACCGGGCGCCGGGCGCAGTGCCGGCAGCCTGCTCGACAAGGTGGAAAGCGCCGCCGATCTGGCTCCCTGGCTGGGCCGGGTGCTGCCGGTCGACAGCCTGGACGATGCTTTGGCCCGGCGCGGCGCCCTGCACGAGGGGGAGAGTCTGGTCAGCCGCGACGGCTATTGGGTCGGCCGCCACTTCCTGCGCGTGCGTCGGGCCAGCGAGGCCGAGTCCGGGTTGCTCGCCCGCGGGTTGGAGCTGGAGCATCTGCAAGCCGAGCGGGCTGCAGGCGAGGCCACGGTGGAAGGGCACGAGGAGCGCCTGTTGCAGCTGCGCGAGGAGCAGCAGCGCCAGGAGCAGGCCCGGGAAGAGCTGCGCCGACGCCTGCAGGAACACGCTCGTCAGCAGGGCGAGCTGAAGGCCCAGCTGTCGGCACGTCAGGCCAGAGGCGAACAGTTGACCCTGCGCCGGCGCCGCCTCGATGAGGAGCTGGCCGAACTCGATGAGCAGCGTGCGCTGGAAACCGAGCAGCTGGGCGAGTCGCGTCTCGAACTGCAGGAGGCGCTGGATGCCATGGCCACCGACAGCGAGCGCCGCGAGCAACTGCTGGCCGGGCGCGAGTCCCTGCGCGAGCGTCTGGAGCTCATGCGTCAGGAGGCCCGGATGCATAAAGACCGGGCCCACCAATTGGCGGTCCGCATCGGCTCCCTCAGGGCTCAGCATGAGTCCACCCGCCAGTCCCTCGAACGTCTGGAGCGGCAGTTCGAGCGCAGCGTGGAGCGACGGGAGCAGCTCAGTCTCAATCTGGAAGAGGGCGCCGCACCGCTGGAAGAGTTGCGCATGAAGCTCGAGGAATTGCTCGAGCGGCGTCTGGGCGTCGAGGAGGAGCTCAGACAGGCCGGCCTGGCCTTGGAGGAGGCCGACCGCGAACTGCGCGAGGCGGAGCGGCGCCGCAGCCAGGCCGAACAGCAGGCGCAGCTGCTGCGCACCCAGCTGGAACAGCAGCGCCTGGACTGGCAGGCACTCAGCGTACGACGCAAGGCCCTGCAGGATCAGCTGCAGGAGGACGGTTACGAGTTGCACGGTGTGCTCGCCAGCTTGCCGGCCGAGGCCGGCGAGGCCGAGTGGGACGCTGAGCTCGAGCGTCTTGCCGGACGCATCCAGCGACTCGGTGCGATCAACCTGGCGGCCATCGACGAATACCGCCAGCAGTCCGAACGCAAGCGCTATCTGGATGCGCAGAACGACGACCTGGTGGAGGCCCTGGATACGTTGGAGAACGTCATCCGCAAGATCGACCGGGAAACCCGCAATCGCTTCAAGGAAACCTTCGACCAGATCAACGACGGCTTGCAGGCCCTATTCCCGAAAGTTTTCGGCGGCGGCCATGCCTATTTGGAACTAACCGGCGAAGATCTACTCGATACCGGGGTGGCCATCATGGCGCGACCGCCGGGCAAGAAGAACAGCACCATCCATCTGCTCTCCGGCGGCGAGAAGGCGCTGACCGCACTGGCGCTGGTATTCGCCATCTTCCAGCTCAACCCGGCGCCGTTCTGCATGCTGGACGAGGTCGATGCGCCGCTGGACGACGCCAACGTGGGGCGCTATGCGCGGCTGGTGAAGGAAATGTCGGAAAAGGTGCAGTTCATTTACATCACCCACAACAAGATCGCCATGGAGATGGCCGACCAGTTGATGGGGGTGACGATGCACGAGCCGGGCTGTTCCCGTCTGGTGGCAGTGGACGTGGAAGAGGCGGTAGCTCTGGCCGAAGCCTGACCGGGCCGGTGCTGTGTCCGGGTCGCGCCTGTACGGGGCGGTGAAGGCGGTACAACCACACCAGGGTTACAAATATGGGGTTTCTGGCCCATGTAATGCCCTATTCGGCAGTTCAAACTGGCCTATCGTCGTGCTAGCTTAGTGCACAATTTTTCTATAGATGCGGAAACACCTGTAAAAACATACAGTTGCCGCTTTTTGAGGCTGGGAAGCCCTTTTTTCAATCTGTTTCAGGGGTTATGGATTTCATGGAAATCGGTCTGCGTGAGTGGCTGATCGTCATCGGTATCATCGTCATCGGCGGCATCCTTTTCGATGGATGGCGGCGTATGCGTGGCAGCAAGGGCAAGCTCAAGTTCAAGCTCGATCACAGTTACGCCAGCGTGCCGGATGCCGACGAAAACAACGAACTGCTCGGGCCCGCCCGAGTCGCCCCTCGTGAACCGGAAACGACGCTGGACGAAGAGGATCTGCCTTCCCTCAGTGCCCGCGAGCTGAATAGCCGTCGCCGCGCCGAGCAGATGGAGGACGACCTGGACCTGAATCTCGACGAGACGCCTGCTGCGCCGAAGAAGCGCAAGGCCGAGACCAAGGGGAGCAAGTCTGAGGAGAAAAACATCAGCCGGGATCTGCCGCCCGTCGAGGAAGTACTCATCATCAACGTGGTCGCCCGCGAGGCCGACGGCTTCAAGGGGCCGGCGTTGCTGCAGAGCATCCTCGAGAGCGGGCTGCGCTTCGGCGAAATGGATATCTTCCACCGGCACGAGAGCATGGCCGGCAACGGCGAAGTCCTGTTCTCCATGGCCAATGCCGTCAAGCCCGGTACCTTCGATCTGGATGACATCGACCATTTCAGTACCCGTGCCGTGAGCTTCTTCCTCAGCCTGCCCGGGCCGCGCCATCCGAAGCAGGCCTTCGACATCATGGTGGCGGCGGCACGCAAGCTGGCCCAGGAGCTCAACGGCGAGCTGAAGGACGATCAGCGCAGCGTGATGACCGCGCAGACCATCGAGCATTATCGCCAGCGTATCGTGGAGTTCGAGCGCCGACAGCTGACGCACAAGCGCTGAGCTGCCGCCAGGATCGGGGATGGCCGTTGCATGTGGGGGCGCAATAGCCATCTCCCTCGACCCCGGGCACTGCCAAGGCCGTTTCCCGCCCATTTTTCTCCCAACCTCTTTTGATCACGTCTACGAGCAGCCCTGGCTGCTTTTTTCGTTTTTCGGAACCCCATCGCCATGACCGACGCCCAGACCGCCGTCGAACGCATCGCCCAGCTGCGCAGCGAGATCGACGAACACAATTACCGCTACTACGTGCTCGATGAGCCCAGCGTGCCGGACGCCGAATACGACCGCCTGTTCCGCGAGCTCAAGGCGCTCGAGGCTGAGCATCCGGAGCTGGTCACTCCCGAGTCGCCGACCCAGCGCGTCGGTGGCGAGGCGCTGACCGCCTTCGGCCAAGTGCGCCATGAAGTGCCCATGCTGAGCCTTGGCAATGCCTTCGAGGAGCAGGATCTGACGGACTTCGACCGGCGGGTGCGCGACGGACTGGGGCTGGATGGCGGAGTCGTCGAGTACAGCTGCGAGCCCAAGTTGGATGGCCTCGCCGTCAGCCTGCTGTACGAGAACGGTCAGCTGGTGCGCGGTGCTACCCGCGGCGACGGTACGACCGGCGAGAACATCACTGCCAACGTGCGCACCGTGCGCAACATCCCGTTGCGTCTGCATGGTCATGGCTGGCCGGCGCTACTGGAGGTGCGCGGCGAGATCTATATGCCCAAGGCAGGCTTCGAGGCGCTCAACGCCAAGGCGCTGGAGCAGGGCGGCAAGACCTTCGCCAATCCGCGCAACGCCGCTGCCGGGAGTCTGCGCCAGCTGGATCCGAGGATCACCGCCAGTCGCCCGCTGGAGCTCTGTGCCTACGGTATAGGTAAGACCGATGGCGTGCTGCCGGATACCCATATTGGCATTCTGGAGGCGTTCAAAGGTTGGGGCCTGCCGATCAGTCGCGAGCTGAAGCCGGCTCGCGGCGTGGAAGAGTGCCGGGCCTACTACCAGGATATAGGCGAGCGGCGCGATTCGCTGCCCTACGAAATCGACGGCGTGGTGTTCAAGGTCAACTTGGTCGCGCGGCAGCGCGAACTGGGCTTCCGGGCCCGTGAGCCGCGTTGGGCCATCGCCCACAAGTTCCCGGCGCGGGAGGAAGTCACCGAATTGCTCGACGTGGAGTTTCAGGTCGGTCGGACCGGCGCCATCACGCCGGTGGCCCGCCTCAAGCCGGTGCAGGTGGCGGGCGTCACGGTATCCAATGCGACCCTGCACAACATGGACGAGGTGGCTCGTCTTGGTGTGATGATCGGCGACAGCATCATCGTCCGCCGCGCCGGCGACGTGATTCCCCAGATCCTCGGGGTAATCGCCGAGCGTCGGCCGGCCGATGCCCGCCCGGTACAGGTGCCGGAGCACTGCCCGGTATGCGGCTCGGCCGTGGAGCGCACCCAGCTGATCAAGCGCGGCAAGGGGCGCGAGGCCATCAGCCAGGGTGCCGTCTATCGCTGCATCGGCCGTCTCGCCTGCCAGGCGCAGCTGAAGCAGGCCGTCATCCACTTCGCCTCGCGCCGGGCCATGGACATCGACGGCCTCGGCGACAGGATCGTCGAGCAACTGATCGACCGGGGGCTGGTCAGATCGCCGGCCGACCTGTACTGCCTGACCTTCGAGCAGATTATCGAACTCGACGGCTTCGCCGAAGTTTCCACCCGTAACCTGCTGGCTGCCATCGCAAACAGCTGCAAGCCGACCCTGGCGCGCTTCATCTATGCCCTGGGCATTCCCGATGTGGGCGAGGAGACCGCCAAGCTGCTGGCGCGTGCCCTCGGCTCTCTGGCACGGATCGAACGGGCCCTGCCGGAGGTTCTCACCTGGCTACCGGACGTTGGCTTGGAGGTCGCCCACGAAATCCACCACTTCTTCGAGGACGAGCACAACCGCACGGTCATCGAGCTGCTGCTCCGGCGTGGCGTCACCCTGCAGGATGAGGGCGAGCTGCATCCCGAATTCGCCGCGGTCGCGAGCCTGCCTGAGCTGCTGGACAAGTTGAACATCCCGCACATCGCCTCCACTGGCGCCGAGCGCCTGGCCGCGAGATTCGGCTCGCTGGGGGCCATCATCTGTGCCGACTGGCTCGATCTGCGCCAGGTGGAGCGACTGAGCGAAAGGGCCGCCCGTTCCCTGCGGGATTTCTTCGACCAGCCGGAAAACGCCGCCCGTGCCCTGGCCATCGAGGCCCAGCTGAGCGATTTCGGTATGCATTGGCAAAGTGCGAGGAGGGCCGTCGCCGGTCTGCCGCTGGCCGGCCAGACCTGGGTTCTCACCGGAACCCTGGAGTCCATGAGTCGGGACCAGGGCAAGGAGAGACTGGAGCGTCTCGGTGCCAAGGTGGCCAGCTCGGTATCGGCCAAGACCAGCTGTGTCGTCGCTGGTCCTGGCGCCGGTTCGAAGCTGGCCAAGGCCGGTGAGCTAGGCGTGAAGGTGATCGACGAGGCGGCTTTCCTGCTGCTCCTGCAGCAATTGGAGGGCTGAGCAGCTCCTATTCAGGACCCGAGCCGAGCTCCGCTAGATCCGGAGCTGCCCCAGCCGGCGACGGCCGGGGCATCGTTAATTGCGGCTGGGCATCCGGCATCAGGTGCGGTTGAGGCGCAGTTTGCAGGTTCTCGGCATTGGGACCGGGATTTCTGCTGCGGAATTCGCGAGGACTGAGGCCATAATGCTGCCGGAAGGCTCGGGTGAAGTACGAAGGGTCCTTGAAGCCGCTGGCGTAGGCGACGCTGGAGATGGGCATCTGGCTATTCAGCAGCAACCCGTGGGCATGCTCCATGCGTTTACTCTGGACGCACTCCTGAAAGCCGATGCCATAGACCTCCTTGAAAACCCGGCTGAAACGGACCGGGGTCATGCCACAGAGCTCGGCCATGGCCTTCTGTTCGAGGCTTTCCTGGAAGTGCCGCTCGATATAGCGCATCACGCGCTGCAGGGGCTGCTGTTTCTGCGACTTAGCGGTGAGGCGCACGCTTTCCGGCAGATCCTGAACGCGTTCCAGCGGGCGTTTTTGCTGGCTGTCGGACGGGTTCCGTCTTAGTTCGCAAAGCTCGTACAACGCCTGGAGGTATCGCTGCCGTTCAGGATTGCCGAGGGGCATCACCAGATAGTCCCAGGCTCCCGAACGAAAGGCCCAGACGGCCAGCTCTTCCGAATGCTGGACGGTCAGCAGGGTGATGGGGATGGAGGGAGCCTCCCGTTTCAGAGCGGGCAAGTGGCTGAGACCGAGAGCATCGGGACGGTCGTAGGACAGGCATATCATATCCGGGCTGTCCTTAGGGTTTAGCCAGGACAGATCGAAGCCCTGCACGTGGCTGATGCGGCAATACTCAGCAAGAAGGGATATGGCTTCCTGTGCGGAGCCATCCTGACTCAGATCGAACCACAAGAGATGCGGAATGAGGGAGCGTTCATTCATCATGAAAGGTGCTCGGTGAAAGTCCATTTTCACTTTCTTTGATAAAGACAAACGGCGGAGGTGGCTAAGAATCTTTCTTCATCTTTGTTCTGTTTTTTAAGAATAAGCTCTCAAGTCAGTGGCTTAGTCGGTTCGCTGGTTGCCTCTTTGCTTTTAACTAGGAAGTTATGGCGAATTGCCGTCCTACTTGCCATTGAAAATTTTCTAGGCTTGTTTGGGGAGTCGGTGATAGGTCTATGATCGGCCTATCAAGTGGTACGTGAGTTCTAGAGTGGCTGGACTGGTGTGCAGGTTTTATTGGTGCGCGCGTGTCTTTATCTGCTGCTGTCGCACCTTGGCCTTCTTCTCTTGTGCATCTTATGGTCGTGTTCATTTGATGGCATTTAAATTCTATTGTAGTGGCAAAGCAATGCTATTAAATCGCAAAAAAATCCTAACTCTTAATTCTCATTTCTAAGCTGCGACAATGCGCTGCCTAGGCGATGCATGGGGCATCGGCCCATTGGCATATGGAGATGCTCAAGGCGAGTCAGTCGCTGGCCATGACGGCCATATTGTCGGGATGTCGGACCATGGAACCGGGCAAGGAGGCGATCGACCGCTCCAGCCTCTACGATGGCGCCAACTCCGTGCTCTACCAGGCGCGCAAGGCCGAGTCGTCTGCCGGTCAGGCCATGATTAATGCTCCGGCGGCCTATCGGGCGGGAGATCCGGATCAGGCCTTGTGCCGGTACTTGCGAGCTCCCGAACCGGAGCCCAAGCGTTACGGTGCGCTCGTTTGGGTTGGAAGGATCCGCCGCGTGCGGGGTAACAACGGACTGGCCGAGTTGGCTTTTGCCGGGGTGTTGGAGAAGGAGCCGGAGAACGTCCAGGCACTGACCGAGCTCAGCCTTTTGCACTTGGCACGGCGAAGTGAGGAGAACGCTCTGGCAAGCCTAGAGCTGGCCTTGAGGTTCGACCAGCAGCGGTTGGTGGCGGGTGGGGGCAGGCGGCTTCTCGGCCGGCGTAAAGGTGGATGCCAAGTTGCCGCTGAAGCTCTACAACGGCTGGGAGTGCTGGCCGACCTGCGCAACGGCCTCTCCAAGGCCGAGGGCTACTTCGCTTGGCCCTGCTGATCGAGACCCGTTCGGCTCTGGTTTAGAGCAGTGATGGGGATTCCTACTACCTTGCCGGACACTGGCTGGAGGCCGAGCGATCTTACCTGCGCGGCATGGCTTACGATGGCGACTACAAGCCTCTGTGGCGCAACTACGGTTTGCTGTTGGCACGCATGGGGCGTTATGAGGAGGCGATCTCCGCCTTCGAACACGTTGGGCATAGGGCCGAGACCAGCAATAACGTTGATTATATCTGCATGATCGAGGGTGATCTGGAAATGGCCAAGTAGTTCTTCAGAACCGCCATCGAGTTATCGCCGGATCACTACGAGGCCGCCTGGCAGAACCTCAACCGGCTGGATCGACTACGTCGGATGCGTCAACTCGACATCAGAGAGGAGGAGAGTGACTACGGTGGGGTTGCCCTGGCTACCGCAGCACTGCAAACGCCCTGACCCTAGCCTATGGTGCGGCCGACCGGGCTTGGGCCAGCAAGTGTTTGTCGCCAAACGGCTTTCTTCTCATCGAATGGTTGTAACTTGCGCACAAGCCGGTAAAATGGCGCGACCTGCCGATTGGCAGGTGTCGTTATGGTGGCCCTGCCGGTCCCTCCGCAACGATCAGCCGTGAACCCGGTCAGGCCTGGAAGGGAGCAGCCGTAGCGGTGAAATCGTGTGCCGGGGTGTGGCTGGTGGGGCTACCTCCATTGCTGTAACTCTTTGATTTTCAACGGTTTTTCGCTCCGAGACACGCAAGTGATCCAAGGGGTGATCCACCGTGTCAGCCGTTCCTTCCTACCTCTGGTTGTCCCGACACTCGATCTTCTATTTCAGGATCGTGGTGCCCGAAGTCATCCGTCCGTTGTTTCCTTGTGCTGAGATCCGTCGCTCCCTGCAGACCCGCTGCAAGCGCGAAGCCCTGATCCGTGGCCGCGAGTTGCTCCTGCAGGTTCAGAGCCTCTATACCCAAGCCTTCCAAGGTGTTCGGCCTTGCCTCGACTCCCTGCGTGGTGCGTGGGAGACGGGAGCCAAGCGAGTCGCCAGTTGGGCCTCATGGCTTCGTCAGCAGCAGTTGGTCGAGATAGTGGCTTCTGGAGTGATCCCACAGGATCAGCCCAGGGCGAATGGCAAGGTAGGGCAGGGTGGCGTTACAGGAAGCCCTCAGAAGCCCCGCAAAGCCTCTGCAAGCGCTTCTTCTAGCCGAAGCATGGGGTTGCTGCCGGATGCTCCCAGTACGTCTCCTAGCTTCTCCAAGGTGGTCGAGGAGTGCTTGGAGCAGCAGCGTAGGGAAGGCGTCTCGACCAAGACCATCGACGATAAGCGAGCTATGGCTGCCCTGCTGGTGCGGATCATTGGCGATCTGCCTATTGATCTGATCACCCGGCAGGATGCCCGCACGTTCCGAGAGACAGCCCTCAAGCTGCCTCCTCGCCTCAACCAGCTCCCTGATGGTCAGCCCCTTGAGGAGATCATCAAGACGGCTACCAGCACGATCAGCCTCACCACGTTCAACAACTACGTGAAGAACCTGACCACCTTCTTCTCCTACGCCATCCGTGAGGGCTACTGCGAACGCAATCCTTTCGATGGACTGCGGGTGAAGCAGCGGGGCAAGGCCAACGAGGAGCGCAGCGTGTTCACCGAGGAGGATCTTCGCCGGTTGTTCTCGAAGGAGGTCTACGCCTCAGCCAGCAGTAGTAAGCCGAATCAGTACTGGTTGCCTCTGCTGGGGTTGTACACCGGAGCCAGGCTCAACGAACTCTGCCAGCTCTACCTCGACGATGTGGTCACCATCAACGGTGTGGACTGCCTCCACATCCGAGCCTCACGGCCCGATCAGAAGCTGAAGACCGCATCTTCCGAGCGACTGGTGCCGATCCACTCCAAGCTGAAGGCGCTGGGCTTCATCGAGTTCATCCAGAAGCAACGGGCAGCAGGGCACCAGCGGGTCTTCCCTGAGCTGACCTGCCACAAGAAGCATGGCTACGGGGCTGCTCCGTCGAAGTGGTTCACCCGTGTTCGTGAGCAGTTGGGCTTCAGGGATGGGGAAGGGCAGAAGGACTTCCACAGCTTCCGTCACACCATCGCGGATCATCTGAAGCAGAAGGGCATCAGCGAGGCGCTGGTGGGTGGGCTGTTGGGGCACCAGACGGGCGGCATCACCTTCAGCCGTTACGGGAAGGACTTCAGGCCTGAGGTGTTGGCTCCGGTGGTGGAGGCAGTGGACTTCGATGCTGTCGGGTGGCTGCAGTGATCAGGGATGGTCGAGGGCGGCAGGTCAGTGACCATACCGCTCGATGCGCTCACCCAGAGCTGCTCGTTGAGCCAGGGCATCAGCTCGCTCGTTCTCGGGATGACCGCTATGGCCACGCACCCACTGGAAGTGAACCTTGTGCTCAGCCAGTAGCTGATCGAGGAGCTGCCAGAGGTCGGCATTGGCCACCGGCTTGCGATCAGCGGTGCGCCAGCCATTCCGTTTCCAGTTGGCCAGCCAGGAGGTGCATCCGTTCTTGACGTAGGTGCTGTCAGTCACGACCTCCACTGTCGAACCAGGGGTCTTCAGGGCTTGCAGCCCCTTGATGACCGCCGTCAGCTCGGCCCGGTTGTTGGTCTGCTGGTCGCCTTCGAGCGGCCCGGCGATCTCCTTCGTGCGTCCCTCGGGGTTCTGCAGGATGACTGCCCAGCCTCCACGCGCTTGGGGTTGGCCGTTGTTGGGACAAGCGCCATCGGTGAAAATCTGGATGGTGCGTTGGTGTTGCATGGATGTGGTGTTCCTCTTAGTTCTGCCGCCTGTGGTCGCCACCGCCTACGCCCACCAGCGCCCACCACAGAGGGCAGCGCAGACGGACACAAGCGGCAGGACTAAACGGGCTGGTGGTAGTTGAAGTGCAGTGGCGAAACTGCAGGGGAAAGGAAGCCAGAGGCGAGTCTGGCGATGTGCCGAAAAGACGTGAGAGTCGGTCGGGTTACCTGATGATGTTTTCGAGGATTGCATCAGCCCCGATCACATCACGCCGTCCGCACTCAAGCAGGTAGCGGAGGACAGCCTTGGCCTCTTCAGTGCCTCGTGGGCGGATTTCAGCCAGTAGACCGAACACGAACCAGTCACGCGAAGTCACCTCCTCAAGCGGCTGGCAATATTCCTTGCACGATGCGCTCCTAAGCCTATGAAGGTGCTTCCAATACTTCAGTTCGTGTAGGCAGTCGGCCAGAGTCTGAGGTATCAGCTCAGGGTGAGCCTTGAAACGCTCAGCCACGGAAGCCTCATCGAATGGGAGGTAAGCCTCTGAGAACTCCAGCCCAGCCAACACTTCGACACAGAATGCTTCAGCGGGCGTATCACTCATGAGCCTGTCCCCGAATCGAGCAATAGCCTCGACTTGCAGTCGTTGACGCTCGATTGCTGCGATTGCAAGACCCTCCAAATCAGAGAACCCATACGCCCCAAAAGCAGCCAACGGGTTGTCAGGGTATGTATCAATCAAGTACTGCTTATAACGCTGCTGCAAGACTGTCAGGGGTGTCTTAATCTTCCTGGCGCCTTCCATCGCCCGCTCAATCAATGCGGCATTGCCAGTGTTGATCACCTGATGCAGCCACAGAACTGCGTCAACTTCCCTATCGCCAGTGATGTCCTCCTGAGGCGGCAACTCCGGTACGCTCGGCAACGTTTCCTCGCTCTCACGGATTGGCGGCAAGCTGAACAACTCTCGGTGCTTGGCGTTGTCGCGGAACCTCCCTGATCGTGAAACTAAGGTCTTCACGGTTCCAAGTGACAGTCCGGTCATTGCAGCAACCTCTCGCAGGGAGTGACTCCGGCGCAGATCGAGTACCCGCTGGCGCACGTCGTCGGAGATGCGCTGCTTGGTTTTGCCGGTTGAATCCCCCGGTTTCAACTGCTCGTACTTCATCGATCAGCCCTCCTTCACTTCTTGCTCAATCGACGACAACTGCACAGCGACTGCTGCATACCAGTTACTGATTGCTGGAGTCCGGAGGTATCGAGCACCTCGCCATGCGTACCAAGGGTTGACTCGCACCTGGAGCGTTCCCAAGTTGCGGATGGGCTCAGCTCTAACCAGCATTGGCTGAAGCGAAGACCAAGCCCGATAGACGCTCGCTCGACCGCAGCCATCGAACTCTGTCAGCAGGTCAGCTACTCGACCGAACCAGTAGTTCCACCCGTCGAGCCGCTCGCAGATGAAGCGGAAGACCTTGACCGCCAGGACAGAGTGCCCGGTATCGAGAAGCCCAAGAAGCCGATCGTACTCAACGTGGAGATCAGCAAGATGCGGGTCATGAACGGATAATGCCTCACACAGCTCTTCAGGGTTTCTTGCTTCGGCGGGGTAGCGCGTATCGATCCCAACCTGTGCCTTGATGTGACGCTGTGAGAGCGCACCTGTCGTTACCTGCTGATCAATGACACACCCTGTTTCAGGGGCGATGGCGAAGAGTCCGTCCTGTGTCCGCACGGGAATGCATAGCGGCAACTCAACTTTTTCTGATGGCGAATGGA
Source organism: Azotobacter bryophylli (assembly GCF_042643485.1). Taxonomy (NCBI): domain Bacteria; kingdom Pseudomonadati; phylum Pseudomonadota; class Gammaproteobacteria; order Pseudomonadales; family Pseudomonadaceae; genus Azotobacter; species Azotobacter bryophylli. The sequence goes on from NZ_JBHRSJ010000007.1 coordinate 123,415, forward strand.
TGGACGAGAGAATCATGGCGACATTCTCCTGGGTAGTTCTGTGGTGGTAATGGGTGGATCAGGGGGGGGGCAGGAAGGCGCAAGAAGCTCCTTTCCTTACATAGAAGGGCAGTTACTAGCCCCGGATTTACTGGGCTAGAGGCAGATTTCAGTCTCAAAGATGAGACGTGGCCAATCTTGGAGAACAACAGGCGGTGCTGTCTTTGCAACTCTGGATGGTAGAAAAAGAGGTCAGAGGGAATTGGTAGTCACTCTGCAACCCCAGGTTTCAGTGCTTTGTTACCCATAAGAGCGCCCTAATCCAAACTGGCTCGCAACTGGCTACGACCCTGCCGCTCATTGCCTCCGCGAGACGCCTTGTTCCGAGCAATGAGCTTCACGTTCAGGGTGAACGGGACGAGCAGGAAGTAGACCAGTGGCATGAAGAGCCAGAGGGTCACTGCGATGATGAAGAAGAGCTCGATCAGTCGCATGTTCAGGCTGCCTCCAGTTGCGAGTGGAACGGGATCAGCTCAAGAAGAATTTCGGTCGCAATATGTAATCTCATGGTGTAGGCATTCCTTTTTGTTCAGCCGTCAGAGTCCCTTCCGTCCACACCACCAGCTCCCACCTACAAGGGAAAGCATGGACGGCTCGAACGGCTGGACAAAACGGGCTGGGTTTGAGTTGAAGCAGCAAGGGAGGCTGCGGGGTGTTGCTTGAAGATGGGCTTGGGGTTGGTCTGAGGAGAAGGGATGGGTGGTGGATATGGAATCTGACATACCACCATCATCATTCCCGACACATGACCGAGGATGAGAAGAGCAGGGAGGCTCTCGGTCAGTTGTGTCAGAGATGGAGGATCGTCTCTTGGACTCGGTCACCGCCCAGCCTGGATGCCGATACGAAGATCCTTTCCTGGTTGAAGCGCCTTGTCCTCCATAAGTGTGACAAAATTGGATCTTCGGCGAACGTGCAGCGATCTTGCAGATTGACTGAAAGCCAGCTTCGGCAGGTTCCCCATCGCCAAGTGTGGATGCTGGTGCGAAGATTCTTCCATGCCGAGACGTCTTTCCTTCTAGTGGTGCGCCCTAATTGGCCACCCCAGAGTTGGCGTGAATCTTGTCGAGATTAGAGGCCTACCATCGGCTTCAACCACCGGGGGCAGATATCCAGCACCAGCTATCAGCCCCACCGATCAGGTGCTCAGGAGCTTCTCCAGCAGCCTCTCACCGATTGGCTCTTCCTTCACCCTGTCCCCCAGCGCCAAGTGCCGAAGCTTGAGCCCTCCTGCTTTACCTGATGCCATCAATTGGCCGCTCCGTGTAGTAAGCTGTACGGATTTGTTTGGCACTGCTTGGAGAAGTACCTTGGTTAGCGGAGAAGTAGAGAAGCGCTTGTGGGCTGTAGCCGACCAGTTATGGGCCAACACAGGCCTGAGGCCCGCAGAGTTCTCGGTTCCCGTCCTGGGGCTGATCTTCCTGCGATACGCCGAGAAGATCTACGCTGCCGCTGAAGAGAAGCTGGGGCCGATTGGTTCTGGCGGTCGCCGCAAGGTCAGCAAGGATGACTACCTCGCGGAAGGCGTGATCTTCCTGCCCGAGAACGCCCGCTTCTCCTACCTGCAGACCCTCACCGAGGGTGACGTCATTGGCTTGGCCATCAACGATGCAATGAAGGCCGTTGAGGAAGAGAACGTCGACCTCAAAGGGGCGCTGCCTCGCAACTACGTCCAGTTGGGCAACAGGGTGCTGTTGGAGCTGATCAGGCTGCTTGGCCCCGTCGATCTGACTGGCGATGCCTTCGGCAAGGTCTACGAGTACTTCCTGGGCAACTTCGCGCTCAAGGAGGGCCAGAAAGGCGGCGTCTTCTATACCCCCGAGTCCATCGTGAAGCTGATCGTCGAGATCATCGAGCCCTACCACGGGCGGATCTTCGACCCGGCTTGCGGCTCCGGCGGCATGTTCACCCACTCGGCTGACTTCGTGAAGCGGCACCACAAGACGGCGATGGAGGAGATCTCGGTATTCGGCACCGAGAAAGAGCAGGTCACCGTCAACCTGAACAAGATGAACCTCGCGGTGCATGGCCTCTCCGGTGATGTGCGCGTGGCGAACACTTACTACGAAGACCCTCACGAAGCCGTTACACGTGAAGGTGGACGCTTCGACTTCGTGATGGCCAACCCTCCGTTCAACATGTCGGGCGTCGACAAGGAGCGCCTGGAGGGTGATCTCCGGTTCCCCTTTGGTCCACCGAAGACCGACAACGCCAACTATCTCTGGATCCAGCTCTTCTACGCATCGCTGAACAAGACCGGGCGGGCCGGCTTCGTCATGGCGAACTCGGCGGGTGATGCCCGAGGCAGCGAGCAGGTGATCCGCCAGAAGCTCATCGAGACCGGCGCTGTCGATGTGATCGTCTCGGTAGGCTCGAACTTCTTCTATACCGTGACCTTGCCCTGCACCCTGTGGTTCTTCGACCGAGCCAAGGAGCGTGATGAAGAGAAGGCCGAAAAGGTGCTGTTCATCGACGCTCGCCACATCTATCGGCAGATCGACCGGGCGCACCGCGACTGGCTACCTGAGCAGATCGAGTTCCTCGCCAACATCGTGCGGCTATACCGTGGTCAAGCACCGGAGCTGGAGCAAGGCAGTGGCGACCTGCTGGCCGAGAAGGGGCTGGGCGATGGCTATGTGGATGTGCCAGGGCTGTGCAAGGTTGCCACTCGGGAAGAGGTCAAGGCGCAGGGCTGGTCGCTGAACCCTGGACGGTATGTAGGAGCCGCTGCGAGGGAGGCCGAGGATGTGGACTTCACGGAGCGACTGGAAGAGCTGGCCGAGGAGCTAGAGGTTCTGAATGCTGAGGCTCGAGAGCTAGAAGAGACTGTTGGAAGCAACATTGCCCGCCTTCTAGGGGGGGCAGTATGAGTCAAACAAGGCTACAGAATTGGCACAATGTCACCATTCAAGACCTTGGGCAAATCGTCACAGGAAGAACCCCGCCATCTAGCAATCCAGAAATGTTTGGTGGTGAGTACCCATTCATCACTCCTAGCGATATGAGTTTTGGTCTGCGGCGTGTATCTACAGAAAGATCAATCTCTAATATAGGATCTTCGGCTCTAGGCCGAATCAAGCTTCCACCTAAGTCAGTCGCATTCGTCTGCATCGGAGCAACGATAGGCAAGGTCTGCCTGACCTACACAGAAAGCTTCACAAACCAACAAATAAACAGCATAATTGTTAATTGCGAAAGATATTCTCCAGAGTTTGTTTATTACTTGATGCTAGGCATAGCGGATGAGGTTAAGGCTCTGGCGGGCGGAGCCGCAACACCAATCATCAACAAGTCATCCTTTTGTGGAATCTCTGTTTCTGTTCCACCAATTGAGACCCAATTAAAAATAGCTTCGATCCTATCCGTCTACGACGACTTCATCGAGAACAATACGCGCCGCATCGAGATTCTTGAAGAAAAGGCTCGGCGTTTGTACGAGGAGTGGTTCGTCCAGTTTCGCTTTCCGGGGCATGAGGAGGTGGAGCTCAAGGAAAGCGAGCTTGGGTTGATTCCTGCGACGTGGGAAATAGCTACAGTAGGCGATGCTGTGGGACGCATCTCAACTGGGCCGAAATATTGTCAGCGAACTGTATCCGTTAGCGGTAGCATCCCTGTACTGGATCAAGGTAAGCAGGGGGTTATCGGCTATCACAGTGATGAGCCTGGGGTCTGGGCGTCTCTAAGCGATCCAGTAATCGTTTTTTCCAACCACACCTGCTATCAAAAGATAATTTTACATCCTTTCTCCACCATCCAGAATGTACTCCCATTCAAAAGTAGCGATAAGTACAAGAGGGATATCTACTGGCTTCACAATGCGACTTATGGGGTTGTTGAGTTAAATGATTACAAGGGCCACTGGCCGCAATTCACTTCTAAGAAGATTATTGTCGCCGAAGAGCAGTTGACTGCCAGGTTCGGCAGATTGGCTGAGCCTATTTATCATCTGATATTTTCCTTGCAAAGAAAAAATAACAATCTCCGAAAGCAACGAGACCTCCTCTTACCCAAGCTGATCTCCGGCGAGATCGACGTATCCGAAGTCCCCATGCCCAACTAAAAGGAGTTTGAGGCGCATGAACCTGTCACAGTCCCACTCGCACGGATACTCCGAGGACGCCCTGATCGAACAGCCAGCTATCGCACTGTTCGGCTCCCTCGGCTGGGAAACGGGGAATCTCTATAACGAGTGGACAGGCAACAGCTCCAAGGAAGGACGACAAACCCAGCAGGATGTGGTGCTGGTGGATCGGCTGCGAACCGCCCTTGGCAATCTGAACCCTGACCTGCCAAAAGAAGCATTCGATCAAGTCATCGAAGAGCTGACCCGTGATCGCTCCAAGCTCCTGCCGGTGAACGCCAACCAAGAGGTCTACCGACTGCTGAAGGATGGCGTAACGGTGAGGGTGGCCGATGAGCATGGAGGTAGCACGCTGAAGGTCGTGACGGTGATCGACTGGAAGACACCGGCCGCCAACGACTTCTTCCTTGCTTCCCAGTTCTGGGTGAAGGGGCAATACCACACTCGACGCACTGATCTGCTGGGGTTCATCAACGGCATCCCGCTGCTGTTCGTCGAGCTGAAGGCCACTCACAAGACCCTGAAAGCTGCCTACGACGATAATCTCACGGACTACCGAACCGTCATCCCTCAGCTCTTCACCTACAACGGGGCGCTGATGCTCTCCAACGGGTCTGCCACGGTGGTGGGCAGTACCTTCTCCCCGTGGGAGCACTTGTTCGAGTGGAAGCGGATCAACGACGAGGGTGAGAAAGGCGTCGTCTCGCTGGAGACAGCCATCCGGGGCATTGGAGAACCTGCAAGACTGCTGGACATCGTCGAGAACTTCACGGTTTTCGAGGAGGTTACCGGTGGCATCGTCAAGAAGATCGCCAAGAACCACCAGTACCTCGGGGTCAACAAAGCCATCGCTGAAGTCTGGCGAACCAAGGATCGCCCCAAGGATCAGGCAGGACGCTTGGGGGTCTTCTGGCACACCCAGGGTTCAGGCAAGTCGCTGTCGATGGTCTTCTTCGCCCAGAAGATCCTTCGCAAGATCCCCGGCAACTGGACGTTCGTGATCGTCACCGACCGCAACGAGCTGGATGATCAGATCTACAAGACCTTCGCCGCCACCGGAGCTGTGGGCGAGGTCGAAGCTCACGCTGCCAGCGGCGCCCACCTCAAGCAGTTGCTGAGCGAGGATCACCGCTACGTCTTCACCCTGATCCAGAAGTTCGGTACCAAGAAAGGCGAGATCTACCCCAAGCTCTCAGACCGGCAGGACATCATCGTCATCACCGACGAGGCCCACCGCTCCCAGTACGACACCCTGGCCATGAACATGAGGACGGCACTGCCCAACGCCGCCTTCCTGGGCTTCACCGGGACGCCGCTGATGGCTGGCGAGGAGAAGACCAAGGAGGTCTTCGGTGACTACATCTCCGTCTACGACTTCGGCCAGTCCATCGCGGACGGTGCCACGGTTCCTCTGTACTACGAGAACCGGATCCCTGAGATGCAGCTCATCAACGAGGATCTGAACGAGGACATGGAGCGGCTCCTTGAGGAGGCCGAACTGGATGAGGATCAGGAGCGCAAGGTCGAGCAGGTCTTCGCTCGGGAGTACCACCTGATCACCCGCGAGGATCGACTGGAGGCCATCGCCAAGGATCTGGTGAGCCACTTCATCGGGCGTGGGTATCAGGGTAAGGCCATGCTGGTGTGCATCGACAAGGCCACCGCCGTGCGGATGTACAACAAGGTTCAGGCGTACTGGCAGTCGTACCTGGCCGAGCTGAAGGCCGAACTGGCGAAGGCACCTAAAGAGCATCAGGAAGAGCTGCGCCACAAGATCCAGGTGATGACATCCACGGATATGGCTGTGGTTGTCTCTCAGGGTCAGAACGAGGTGAAGGAACTGGCCGACAAGGGGCTGGACATCCTTCCCCACCGCAAGCGGATGAACGAGGAGAACCTGGGCGAGAAGTTCAAGGACTCCAAGGATCCCCTACGGTTGGTCTTCGTGTGCGCCATGTGGATCACCGGCTTCGATGTGCCGTCGTGCTCGACCATCTACCTCGACAAGCCGATGAAGAACCACACCCTGATGCAGACCATTGCTCGGGCCAACCGGAAGTATCCGGGCAAGGAGGCGGGGCTGATCGTCGACTATGTTGGGGTCTTCCGTAAGCTGCAGGAGGCTCTGGCCATCTATGGAGGTGCTTCCTCTGGCGCTGGTGGCGAAAGTGGGCCGATCAAGAACAAGGCCGAGTTGGTTGAGTACCTGAAGCACCTGATCGCCCGCGGCATTGTCTTCCTATCCGAGCATGGTGTGAATGCCCAGGTCATCAAAGAAGCTCAGGGCTTCGACAAGGTGGCCCTGCTGGACGATGCGGTCGAGCAGCTCATCGCTACCGAGGAGATCAAGAACAACTTCCTTGCTCAGGCTCGGGTGATCTCGCGGGTCTACCGCGCCATCCTGCCCGATCCAGATGCAAACGATCTCGCTCCAGATGCTGTGCTGATCTCTGTCATCGCCCAGAAGATCAAGGCACTGGAGCCTCCAGTCGACATCTCCGAGGTGATGCAACAGGTTGAGGAGTTGCTGGATCGCTCGGTTGCTCCGATCCCTTACGTTATCAAGGAAGAGGATGATCAGCCCCTGCACGACCTGAGCGAGATCGACTTCGAGAAGCTCAAGGAGAAGTTCAGCCAAGGACGCAAGCGAACGGAAGCAGAGAAGCTCAGGGCGCTCCTGAACATGAAGCTGGAAACCATGATGACGGAGAACCCGACTCGGAAGAACTTCATGGAGAAGTTCCAGAAGCTGATCGATGCGTACAACTCCGGCAGCATGAATATCGAGGCTTTCTTCAAGGAGCTGATGGCTTTCACTGGGCAGCTTCAAGAGGAAGACCAGCGGGCCATGCGAGAGAAGCTCTCCGAGGAGGAGCTGGCTTTGTTCGATATCCTGACCCAGCCGGTGCCTGAACTGACCGAGGATGAAAAAAAGCAGGTCAAGAAGGTCTGCAAGGAGCTGCTGGAGACCTTGAAGGCCAAGAAGCTGGTGCTCGATTGGAGGAAGAAGGACAAGGCGCGAAGCGATGTGCGTCGTACCATGGAGATCGTGCTCGACCGTGGCTTACCGGAGAGCTACGACGAGGACATCTACAACGAGAGGTGCGAGATGGCCTTCCATCACATCTTCACAAACTACTACGGGGCTGGCGAGAGCGTGTACTCGGCAATGCGATAGCTGTTGTGGGGGGAGTAAAAAATAATGCACCCCCACTCACAGCACCTCGTTTATTGGGCTTCCGCTTCGGGCACTCGCAGCACCCTACAAGCCCGCTTCACTGCCGCCGTCGAGATCCCCCAGTGCTTGGCCGTATCCGCGATGCTGGCCTCGTTCTCCTTTCTCCAGATAGCCACGGCCTCATCATCAATCACCTTCGGTGCGCCCAGCTTCTTCCCTTGCGCCCTTGCTCGCTCGATCCCAGCCATCTGACGAGCCTTGATGTTAGCCCTCTCCAGTTCTGCCACTGCAGCCAGCATGGTGAGCATGGCTTTGCCGACTGAGCTGGATAGGTCGAAGCCTTCGCGCATCGATACCACGGTCACGCCCTTGGCCTTCAGGGCTTCCACTGTCTCCAGAACGTCGATGGTATCTCTGCCCAGGCGGTCGATGGCCGCCACGACAACTGTGTCTCCCTTCCTGGCGTAGGTATGGAGTGCCTTAAAGCCCTCCCGTTGTAGCGCCTTCGTGGCCCCGCTGGTGGCTTCATCGGAGAACCACTCGCTCACGTTGAAACGTTGGCTGATGGCGTGGCGCTGGGCCTCGGTGGTCTGGTCGTCGGTGCTGACTCGGACGTAGGCGATGGTGGCGGTCATGGCCGGTAGCTCCTTGAGTGCATGGTGGATCACAAAGCTAGCTCAAGATGCTATTTGATGGATCGGTGGAAATCAACAGTTCTGATCCAGGTGAAGGCCGCACTGCTTCGTCTACCACCAGAGGCGCTTCGCTTGGCTCACAAGGTGTACCCTCTGAGCTAGGGTTCACCGGATAATCGATGCCAGCTCTTGAGACAGATCGCCGAATAGGTCAGTTGTCTGAGTCGTAGGTGCCCCAGTGCACCATTCAGTCCACCCACCCTTTGAGACAAAAAGGACTGTCTCATTAGTTTGAAGGTCGATTAGCTCGAACTCGTACTCTGTAAAGTGAGTTGCATTCCCGTTCGTGAAGCAGGGGTTATTAGCGCTCATGTTTCCCCCGTGCCTCACCCCATACCTAGCCTCTGCGGCATTGTAGGTAACGTCCTGGCCCGGGCTTTTCTCTGTGATCGCTTTGGTAGAGGGTGCTGCCTTGACTTGGAATCCTTGCTTAATCAATGACCTTCTGATCGCAGACGAGAAGTCATTGTGATTAACCAAAACCAACTGCCGCACATTGCGGGGCGTTTCGGTGGAGACAACATCTACGCTGAGTGACTTTGCGCAACCGGCCACAGCTATTAGGGCCATGCACCCTGCGAGTCCTACGAGGCTTTTTAACTTCCGCATACAGCATCTCTTGGTTAAAAGCCTCCCATGCTAAGTAGGAAGTAATAAGTTGTCTATTGATGTAGTTGGTGCCTGTAAGGTGGGTCCTGTAGGAGCCTTCTTAGATAGTGAGGGGTAGGGGCGGTGCCCTGATTTTCGCTCGGGGGAGGGTAGGTATCGGGGGGAGGGCGGTATAGCAACGCCATGGATACCACCTCAAATTTTTGCTCAAAAAATAGCCGGTTGGGGTGTGGCCTGGTGATCCAAAAGTGGTCCAAAAGTGATCCGAACGAGTGATCCAAGGGCTGCTGCGGGCTTGGTTGCTCGCTGTAGAATGGAGTCGTCAATGAATAGTCGTGTGACGGACAGAAACCGCTAGAATTCAGGAATGGCGGGGTCTCAAAGCCTCTCCGCAACGATCAGCCGTGAACCCGGTCAGGCCTGGAAGGGAGCAGCCGTAGCGGTGAAATCGTGTGCCGGGGTGTGGCTGGTGGGGCTACCTCCATTTATCCCCCCGCTTCCCCCTTAAACGCTTCTGTCCACTTGGTGGCACAGGACGTGACCCAAACCTGTTTCGTCCCCGCCAGCTCTTGGTACCCGACCCACTAATCCAAGTCTCACGCCCTTTCTCGGGGCATTGAGTGCATTTTGAGGTCTGCTCCGCTAGGATTGCCCCTTCCCGCTTTTCTGCTGCGACGGTTATCGATGAGTTATCAGGTTCTTGCGCGAAAATGGCGTCCGCGTTCGTTCCGCGAAATGGTCGGTCAGACGCATGTGCTCAAGGCGCTGATCAACGCCCTCGACAATCAGCGTCTGCACCATGCCTATCTGTTTACCGGCACCCGCGGGGTGGGCAAGACCACCATCGCACGGATTATCGCCAAGTGCCTGAACTGCGAGACGGGCATCAGTTCGACGCCCTGTGGCCAATGCTCGGTATGCCGGGAAATCGATGAGGGCCGTTTCGTCGATCTGATCGAAGTGGACGCTGCCAGCCGCACCAAGGTCGAGGATACCCGCGAGCTGCTCGACAACGTGCAGTACGCCCCGACCCGCGGGCGCTTCAAGGTTTACCTGATCGACGAAGTGCACATGCTCTCCAGCCACTCGTTCAACGCGTTGCTGAAGACCCTGGAGGAGCCGCCACCCCACGTCAAATTCCTGTTGGCAACCACTGATCCGCAGAAGTTGCCGGTCACCATCCTTTCCCGCTGCCTGCAATTCTCTCTGAAGAACATGCCGCCGGAGCGGGTGGTGGAGCATCTGGCCCATGTCCTGACCGCGGAGAAGATCCCCTTCGAGGAAGACGCGCTGTGGCTGCTTGGGCGGGCGGCCGACGGCTCGATGCGCGATGCCATGAGCCTCACCGATCAGGCCATCGCCTTTGGCGAGGGTAAGGTGCTTGCCGCCGATGTGCGCGTCATGCTCGGCACTCTCGATCACGGCCAGGTTTATGGTGTTCTGAACGCCCTGCTGGAAGGGGATGCCCGGGCCATGCTCGAGGCTGTACGCCAACTAGCCGAGCAGGGGCCTGACTGGAGTGGCGTCTTGGCCGAAATGCTGAATGCTCTGCATCGGGTGGCCATTGCGCAAGCGCTGCCCGAGGCAGTGGACAATGGTCAGGGAGATCGTGAGCGCGTTCTGTCTTTGGCTCGGGTGCTGCCGGCCGAGGATGTGCAGTTCTATTACCAGATGGGATTGATCGGCCGGCGCGATCTGCCATTGGCGCCGGATCCGCGTAGCGGTTTCGAGATGGTGCTGTTGCGCATGCTGGCTTTTCGTCCGGCTGATGTCGGTAAAACCCCGGGAACAGCACTAAAGGATCTGGGGATCGGCAAGGCCACGGCTGATTCCCAAGGCGCTGTGGCTAGTGTTGCCGAAGGTGGCGCGGATGATATGACGCTCGGTGAGGGGCTGGCCATGGTTGTGGGAGATGGGCTTCCGCTGCCAAGCGTTCCTCTCCCGCATAGAGAGACTCCGGTCACGCAAGGGGTCGATGTACCGTGGGATGAGCCTACCCAAGTCGATGGGGTTCCCGCTGCTGAGTCGTCCACCATGCTTGCCGGTGCCCCCTTGTCTGGAGCAGACCATGATGGCGAGGTCATGGAGGAAGTTGTTCCCATAGTGCCGGAGCCTCAAAGCATCACTCCTGGTGCGTCGCCTGCGCAAGGCGAGCCGGTTGCTTCGGCAGCCATCGAGGAGGCAGCGCGGACAGACGTCGGCTCGATACCTCCTCCCAGCGATGATGACTATTATGACGTGGACGATGATGTTGACATCGAGGCTTACGCCTATCTCGATGAGCTTCCCACAGAGTCTGCGCCTGCCCCCGTGGAGCCCGAGCTGGCGGCGATGCCCGCTACTGGCCTGGCGGCCGAGTGGCTGGATCTGTTCCCGCGCCTCGGGCTGGGTGGCATGACCGCCAGCATTGCCGCAAACTGCACGCTGATCCGGGTGGAGGGCGATCACTGGCTGCTGCATCTGGACCCGGCACACAGTGCGCTGTTCAATGCTACGCAGCAGCGGCGTTTGAACGAGGCCTTGAACCAGTATCATGGCCGCACACTGAAGCTGGATATCGAGTTGTGCAAGCCGGAACAGGAAACCCCGGCCCAGGCCGCCGCCCGTCGGCGTGCGGAGAGGCAGCGCCAGGCCGAGGCTTCGATCCGCAACGACCCGTTGGTCCAGCAAATGATCCAGCAATTCGCCGCAGTGATTCGCGACGAAACGATTGAACCCCTGAATACTTGAGGTGATTTACCATGTTCAAAGGTGGTATGGCCGGCCTGATGAAGCAGGCTCAACAAATGCAAGAAAAAATGCAAAAAATGCAGGAAGAATTGGCCAACGCTGAAGTCACCGGTCAATCCGGCGCCGGCTTGGTCTCCGTGGTGATGACTGGTCGGCATGACGTCAAGCGTGTCACTCTGGATGACAGTCTGATGCAGGAGGACAAGGAGATTCTCGAAGATCTGATCGCAGCGGCCGTCAATGATGCCGTTCGCAAGATCGAGCAGAACAACCAGGAGAGAATGGCTGGTATGACGGCTGGCATGGGCTTACCTGCCGGTTTCAAGATGCCTTTCTAACGGGCGCTGCCGCTTGGGTCCTCCCACAAGCGCTCACGGGCGATCTCGTGGGGACGTGCCCCCCTTGATCATCGTAGTGGCAATGAGCTCGTCGAACATCCCGAGTGGTCTGAGGCGGTGCAGATGCTTGAGCAGTTGACTGTGCTGGACGAGCGTGTGCAGGTCGAGAGCTTCAATACCGTTTTCTTGCCGGGCGGGGTATGGCGCCATGTTCGATCTGCAGGACAATCCACTACGGGCGCCTGCTGGCGGATTTCAATGCCCAGGGACAGGATCTTGGCGGCCATGTGCCACGGGTCGGTCGCCTTCTTAGGGCCGAAGTGCTGTAATGGCCTGCAGCTGGTCGAGGGGGCGTATGACAGTCATCACCGACTCCGAGGAGTATCTCATCGGCCTTTAGGATGAGGTGCCTTTCCTGTTGGAGAGCATGTTGTGGAAATTGGGCGCCATGCTTAAGACTGCCGAGGTGTTCATGTAGTGCGAGATCGCAATCTGATCACCGAGCATAATCCTGCCCCCAGTGCCAAAGCCGCGTTGATGTACTGGCTTCTTAATCGCCGATTTGACGCTGCCAGATAGCGCGGGTATATAGGCCGTCCATATCTTTGCGGCCGTTTACCCCATGAGCTTCAGTCCGCTGATCCGCCAACTCATCGACGCCCTGCGAATCCTGCCAGGTGTGGGCCAGAAGACCGCGCAGCGTATGGCGCTGCATTTGCTCGAGCGTGACCGCAGCGGTGGTCTACGCTTGGCTCAGGCGTTGAGCCAGGCGATGGAGGGGGTGGGTTACTGTCGCGAATGCCGGGCGCTGAGTGAAGAGGAGTTGTGTCCGCAGTGCGCTGACCCACGGCGTGAGGATGGTTTGCTCTGCGTGGTCGAGGGGCCGCTGGATGTGTTCGCGATTGAACAGACTGGTTTTAGAGGTCGTTATTTCGTGCTCAAGGGGCATCTTTCCCCTCTCGATGGCCTTGGTCCCGAGGCGATCGGCATCCCCGAGCTCCTGACGCGGATCGAGCATGGGGCTTTCGAGGAGGTGATCATCGCTACCAACCCAACGGTGGAAGGCGAGGCCACTGCCCACTACATTGCCCAGATCCTCGGCCCCAAGTGCCTGACCGTTACCCGTATCGCTCATGGAGTGCCCTTGGGTGGTGAGCTAGAGTTGGTCGATGGTGGCACGCTGACTCATGCTTTGGCTGGACGCAAGCCGATAGCACTCTGAGCGTTCGCTCCTTTGTTCATACGCAACAGGCCCTTGGCATTCCCCGCAGGCAGCTGTTTCCGCCGGCCGCGTAACTTGGAGGCCTCTGGTGGCTCCATAAAGTTAAATAGGTACCCATACCGAACGTCGGCCTTCTTCTTTGCTCTTCAAGGCACAGGTATCTCTGCGCCGTAGAGGCTAGTCCCTTTCAAGGCCTTTGGGTGAGGTCGCTCTTCAGGTTCGTAGGGGCAGGTAGGGCATCGTAGGGCGAAGTGCTGGCGCGATTTGAAAAGCAGGCACTAGAGAGCCATGACGCGATTGGCGCTGGAGCGGGTGATGCTGGTTTTCTCGGTGGTTGAGCCTATGTCACGGGTATCGGATGGGCTTACGCTTTTTGCTGCATGACGACGTGTGCTAGATAGGCAGCCTGACGGTGACCTCTCTATGGGCGTGGTTTGTAGGCACGAGGGAACCAGGAAAGAATCATCAGGGCGAATTGCATTCGCCCTGATGATTCTTGTAAGGCAGCGGAGCTGTCAGCCTTCTAGATGGCCGCCAGCCAGGGCGCATAGCTCGATGGAGTTGAGGATGTGCACTTCCTTGCCCTCTGCGGCGATCAGCTCGTTTTGCTGGAAGCGGCTGAAAACGCGCGAGACAGTTTCCACTGCTAGCCCTAGATAGTTACCAATCTCATTGCGCGACATGGCCAGGCGGAACTGGTTGGCAGAGAAGCCGCGCGCGCGGAAACGGGCGGACAGATTGATCAAGAAGGTGGCGATACGTTCGTCTGCAGTTTTCTTCGACAACAGCAACATCATTTGTTGATCGTCGCGGATCTCGCGGCTCATGACCCGCATCAACTGGCGACGTAATTGCGGTAACTGGAGAGCCAGTTCGTCGAGACGCTCGAAGGGGATTTCGCATACCGAGGTTGTTTCCAGCGCCTGGGCCGAGACTGGACAACTGTTGCTGTCCATTCCTGAAAGCCCCACCAGTTCGCTCGGCAGGTGGAAGCCGGTGATCTGCTCTTCGCCATTATCGCTGACGCTGAAGGTCTTCAGCGATCCTGAGCGTACCGCGAATACCGAACTGAATCCGTCGCCCTGCCGATATAGATATTCGCCCTTCTTGAGTGGCTTGCCCCGCTTGACGATTTCATTTAGTGCATCAATGTCCTCGAAATTCAGCGAGATCGGTAGGCACAAGGCAGCAAGACTGCAGTCCTGACAATGGGTGTGATGTGGATGTGTCTGGCGCACCTTGGTTTTATCCGACATGGAGGCTTTTTCCTTGCAGATGGAGCGAATTCGGCAAGGATACCTTAGGCGCGGGCTCGTGCCAAAAGCTTCGATGGGATACGCCGCAGTCTCACGGCAGTGCGGTTAAGGAAAAATGCTGGAATTAGCTTAGATGATGCGGGAAAGGCGCTGTCCGTTCTGTACTTCCAGATAGTGGTCGAAGAGCGTGCACACAGACCGCACTAACAGGCGCCCGGCCGGAAGAACATCAATACCTTTTGAGGTCAGGTTGATGAGTTTATCTCGGGCCATGCTTTGCAGTTGAGGCCAAGTCGCAGAGAAGTATTCCCTAAAGACAATATCGAACTGCTTTTCGATTGAAGTGAAGTCCAGATGGAAGTCGCAAATGAGCTGCTGGATGACCGTCCGGCGTATCCGATCATCTTCGTTGCAACGAAGGCCACGAGTCGTTGGTAGCCGACCCTCCTCGAGGCTATTTTGATAGGCCTCAATGTCGTTGGCGTTCTGGCTGTAGAGATCGCCGATCTGGCTGATGGCGGAAGCACCTAGACCGATCAGGTCGCAGTGGCCATGAGGGGTATAGCCTTGGAAGTTGTGCTCTAGCCTGCCCTCTTCTTGGGCAATGGCGAGCTCATCGTCGGGCAGGGCGAAGTGACTCATGCCCACATATTGATAACCCGCAGCAGTCACTTGTTCGATGCTGTTATGCAATATGCTCAGCTTTTCGGCGGGAGAGGGCAAATCGGTAGCGTTGATCCTTCGTTGCGGCTTGAATCGTTCCGGAAGGTGAACGTAATTGTATATCGATAGCCGATCGGGTTGCAGCGCGATGATTTCCTCGACGGTACGGGCAAAGCTTTCCGACGTTTGTTTCGGCAGCCCATAGATCAGATCGATATTCACCGAGCGGAATTCCAAGGTGCGAGCGGCCTCGACGATGGCACGGGTTTCTTCGAGGCTCTGCAGGCGGTTCACAGCGCGCTCGACTTCGGGATCCAGATCTTGAACACCGAGGCTGATGTGATTGAACCCAAGCTCCCGAAGCAGCCCCATGGTCGACCAGTCGGCTTCGCGGGGATCGATCTCGATACTGAAGTCTCCGCCGGGAGCGAGTTTGAAATGCCGACGTAGGCAATCCATGAGTCGGCGCAATTCGCTATGGCTTAGGAAAGTAGGGGTCCCTCCGCCAAGGTGCAACTGCTCGACGCGTTGCTGTGGGCCGGTATGACGGCTAATTATCTCGATTTCTTTTTCCAGCCGCTCGAGATACGGCAGTGAGCGCCCCCGATCCTTGGTGATGACCTTGTTGCAAGCACAGTAGTAGCAGATGTGGGCGCAGAACGGGATGTGTACATATAGCGATAGCGGGCGCCTGGCCTGGCGACTCTCGTCTAGGGCTGCGAGCAGTTCGGATACCCCTATGCCCTCGTGGAACTGCGTCTCGGTGGGGTAAGAGGTGTAACGGGGGCCGGCCTGATCGTAGCGACGGATCAGGCTGGTATCCCATTCGATCAATGCAGGCATGAAGGGCTTCCGAGACGAGCTGTGTCGGAAGTCTAGTTCAAGGTGCTTCAGGGGCATCTTGACCTGTATCAAGCGGGAGGTCGACCCTCATCCGAGGCGATCCCTGGCGTTGTCAATGCCCCATCAACCAGTGCTGATGCGGCCCAGGAAGGGTCCAGAGGCCAAACAAGATGACCAGCATGCCTCCGGCGATCCGGATGCTTCTTTGACGGAGCAGTGCTGTCAGGCGCTCGGCCGCAAGGCCGGTGGCAATGAGTACGGGCCAAGTCCCGAGGCCGAAGACGAACATCAGCAGAGCGCTGTGCCAGGCATCCCCTTGGCTCGCCGCCCAAAGCAGGGTGCTGTAAACCAGACCGCAGGGTAGCCATCCCCATAGAGCACCGAGCAATAGGGCTCGTGGCCCGCTACTGACCGGCAGGAGGCGAGAGGCGACCGGCTGAATATGACGCCAGATACCATGGCCGAGGGCTTCAACGCGGGTTAATCCGCTCCACCAGCCAGCCAGATACAGGCCCATGGTGATCAGCAGCAATCCAGCGAGGAGACGCAGCGCAGTTGCCGCGGGACTGTTGGCGACAGCCCATCCGCCCAGTCCTAGTAGCCAGCCCGCCGCGGCATAGCTGAGTATCCTGCCTAGGTTGTAGGCCAGCAGCAGACGAAGGCGTTGGGTTCTTCGCTGTGGAGGGATGGCCAGCGTCAGTGCGCCCATGAGGCCACCGCACATGCCCAGGCAATGACCACCACCGAGCAGGCCGAGGATCAGTGCCGAGGCCAATAAAGGAAGAAGATCAGACACGCGGCGGCTCCCGATCCCGGGACCCGCCCTTCGAGTCTACCTCGGCCTGCTGGATACCCTCTTTGTGCGCGGGATCTTCGTCATCGAAGAGTATGCTGTGTGCCGGGCTGTCGAGGTCGTCGTACTGGCCATTGTTGACTGCCCAGAAGTACAGCCAGATGGCCAATCCGACCACAATCACGGCGACGGGGATCATTACATAGAGCGCGGCCATGGCAGGGACTCCTGTTCGATGGGGGCGTGTGCCCCTCTGTGATAAGCAGGCCCT
This sequence comes from Azotobacter bryophylli, assembly GCF_042643485.1. Taxonomy (NCBI): domain Bacteria; kingdom Pseudomonadati; phylum Pseudomonadota; class Gammaproteobacteria; order Pseudomonadales; family Pseudomonadaceae; genus Azotobacter; species Azotobacter bryophylli. The sequence continues at coordinate 140,133 of NZ_JBHRSJ010000007.1, forward strand.
AAGCTCGCATGCGGGTCAGCCGCAGAGCATTGAGCACCACCAGCAGGGAGCTGAGTGACATGCCGAGGGCAGCCCACAGCGGGGTGATCCAGCCGAGAGCGGCGAAGGGCAGCACCAACCCATTGTACAAGGTGGCCCAAGTCAAATTCTCTACGATGACGCGCCGGGTTCGTCGGGCAAATCCGAAGGCTTGTATGAGGCTTTCCAGGCGGTTGGACAGCAGCACGGCATCGGCACTGGTTTTGGCCAGGTCGGTGGCAGACCCCATCGCCACGCTGATGTCCGCACCTGCCAGGACAGGTACATCGTTGACGCCGTCACCGAGCATCAGGACCCGGTGGCCCTGTTCGTGCAGTCCTTGGAGCACGGCAAGCTTATCGTCTGGCGCCATTCCTCCACGCGCTTCGTCGATACCCAGTTGACCAGCGATCTCGCCGACCATGGGTGAAGTGTCCCCGGACAGCAGCAGAGTACGCCAGCCACGGGATCTGCACGCCTCAATCAGTGTCCGTGCGTCCTCTCTCAGGCGATCATTAAGCACCAGCCAAGCGAGCGGACCCCGGCTGTCTCCGAGCAGCAGCCACTGGCCCCGGTTCCCTGGTATCGCAGGAGCCTGGCCGCCGCTAAGTTCGGCGACGAAAGCCGGCTGACCGATGCGTAGTCTGCGTTCTTCGACGAAGCCTTCCAGCCCCTGTCCCGGAACGTTCTCGACCTTCTCAGCGGCGTGAGGAGAGCGGCCGAAGGCCAATGCGATAGGGTGCTCGGATCGGTTTTCCAGGGCTGCGGCCAGCGCTAGGCAGGCATCGCTATCCAGATCACGCAGCGGGTGCACTTCGGTGAGTGTCAGGCGGCCTTCGGTCAGAGTGCCTGTCTTATCGAAAATGACCGTGTCGATATTATTCAGCCCTTCCAGGACATGGCCGCGAGTCAGTAGCAGTCCCAGTTTGTGCAGACTGCCGGTGGCTGCGGTGAGCGCAGTCGGTGTGGCCAGCGATAGAGCGCAGGGGCATGTGGCGACCAGCAGAGCCAGGACGACCCAGAAGGCACGGCCCGCATCTATCTGCCACCAAGCGATGCCTACCAGTGCTGCCGCAATGAGGACGATGACCAGAAACCACTGGGCTACACGGTCGGCCAACTCGGCCAACTTGGGCTTATCGGCCTGAGCCCGTTCCAGTAGACGAACGATGGCCGAAAGCCGGGTATCGTCACCTAGTGCTTGGACCTCTATGGTCAACGGGCCTTCTACGTTGAGCGTGCCGGCGGTTACCGCATCGCCAACGGCACGGGGCTGAGGCAGGTATTCCCCGGTCAGCAAGGATTCGTCGATGCTCGATCGGCCCTGCAGAATGCGGCCGTCGGCTGGCAGCAGGCTGCCCGGCGGCACCAGCACGTGGTCTTTCAACTTAAGCTCGCTGAGCAGGATGCGTTCACTGTGCCCTTGAGCATTCAGTCGTAGGCAGGATGGCGGCAACAGATTGACAAGTTGTGCAGTTGCTGCAGCGGTTCGCTCTCGGGCCCGACGCTCAAGGAATCTTCCGGCCAAGAGGAACAGGGCGAACATCCCGACTGCATCGAAGTAGAGTTCACCCTGGCCCGTAAGGGTCGACCAGATCCCTGCGAAGTACGCCCCGCCGACCGCAAGACTGACCGAAACGTCCATGGTCAGATGGCGTGTGCGTAAATCTCGCCAGGCGCCCTTGAAGAAGTCGAAGCAGCAATAGAAAACGATGGGGGTCGTAAGCAGAAAGCTGACCCAGCGCAGGATCTTGTCCATGCCTGCCGATAGGTCCAGATTGAACTCCGGCCAGGTAGCCATGGTGGCCATCATCACCTGGATCCACAGTAGTCCGGCCACCCCCAGTTGTCTCAAGGCGCGACGGTTCTCGCGAGCCAATTGCTCGGCCGCGCGGTCGGGCTGGTAGGGGTGCGCTACATAACCGATTTGACGCAAAGATTTGAGCAGTTCGCTGAGTGGCAGACGGGAGTCGCTCCAGCGGACCTGCAGGCGATGGTTGGACAGGTTGAGGTTGGCTTCGGCGATGCCGTCCATGCTTCGCAGGTGTTTCTCTATCAGCCAGCCGCAGGCAGCGCAACTGATTCCCTCTATCAGCAGGCAGGTACTGGCGAGTTCGCCCTGGTGCTCAACGAAGGGCTTCTGGATTTCCCGGCGGTCGTATAGCGCAAGCTCGTCGCTCAACACCTGGGGCAGGGACTCGGGGTTGGCGGCGTTCTCGCTGCGATGCTTGTAGTAGCTCTCCAGGCCGCCGGCAACAATGGCCTCGGCTACCGCTTGGCAGCCAGGACAGCACATGGCACGTGTCTCGCCCAAAACGCGGGCGTGGAAATGGCTACCGGCGGGAACCGGCAGACCACAGTGGTAGCAAGGTGTAGGACTGGCCATGGATTGGTACAACAGGATGGCGGGGGAGGGCGTGTAGGACGGCGGCAACTGCGGCCGCCGTGCATCCACTTTTTACTTGCCGAGCTCTACGGTGACGCCTGGCTCGAGGTTGTGTTCCTCGAACAGGCGCCAATCCTGGCCGCCTTCCTGGCCGAGCACTTCGACGAAACGGCGCCCCTGAACCTCATCCTGCATCTGGCCTTGGTAGAGTCCGTCACCCTGCAATTGCAGAATGATGCGCCGATCCTTTTCTTGCTGGGTCGGCGAGATCAGGTTGAGGATCAGTTGCTGTGGGCGGCTGTTGCCACTCAGGCCGAGTTCAGCAACCCCGGTCTCCGTATCCAGAGTCAGGTGGGCTCGCATGTTGAGCCGTTGGGCTAGATGCTCCCGCTCCAGCGAGGTGTTGATCCCCTTGCCGGCATCGTAGTAGTTGTCCACCACCAGGCTGTCTGCCTGGCGGATGGATATCACTAGCATTGCCGTACCCAGCCCCATGGAGCAGAGCAGGATGGCGATGACGAACCAAGCCCAGAATTGCTTGTACCAACGGCTGGTTTCAGTGTTTGTCGAGTGCATGCGTTACCTTGTTTAGCGGACCTTAGGGCCGATGAAGCGGCTTTCAGCTCCCTGTTCGATGCCGGGGTCGTCCACAGCCTGAACCTTGAACATAATCTCATTGGTGCTCGATGGCAGCTTTTCCGGATCGATGGATAGTTCCACCGGGACAGAAAGAACCTCACCGGCTCCGGCCTTGACCTCGCGTTTGCCCTCGAAGATCAGCCCATCCAGACCTTCTGCATTGATTGCGAACGCGACGTCTCGCTGAGCTTTGTTCATGATCTTCAGGGTGTACACGTTCTCGATGCGCCCTTCCTCGTTTTCGCGGTAGAGCACGCGATCCTTGAGGACATCCAGTTCGACTAGCGAGCGGTGGGTCACGGCGTAGGTGAACAGTCCAGTCATGGCAGTCAGGGCAATCGCATAACCGATCAGGCGGGGACGCATGAGGTGGGTCTTCTGGCCAGACAGGTTGTGCTCGGTGGTGTAGCTGATGAGGCCTTTCGGATAATCCATCTTCTCCATGATGGAATCGCAGGCGTCGATGCAGGCGGCACAGCCGATGCACTCGAACTGGAGACCGTCGCGGATGTCGATGCCGGTCGGACAGACCTGCACGCACATGGTGCAGTCGATGCAGTCGCCGAGCCCTTGAGCCTTGTAGTCGATCCCTTTCTTGCGCGGACCACGTTTTTCGCCGCGGTTCGGATCATAGGAGACGATCAGGGTGTCCTTGTCGAACATCACGCTCTGGAAGCGGGCATAGGGACACATGTAAATGCACACCTGCTCGCGCAGGAAGCCGGCGTTGCCATAGGTGGCAAGCGTGAAGAATCCGACCCAGAACAGTGCCCATCCACCGATATTGAAGGTCAGCAGATCGGGAACCAGTTGGCGGATCGGGGTGAAGTATCCGACGAAAGTGATCGCCGTGAGCAAAGCAACACCCATCCAGATGGAGTGCTTGGCCAGCTTGCGGAGAAGCTTCTCGGCATTCATGGGCTGCTTGTCGAGCTTCAGGCGCTGATTACGGTCACCCTCGGTGACTTTCTCCGCCCACATGAAAACCCAGGTGAAGACGCTCTGCGGGCATGTGTAGCCGCACCAGACGCGTCCGGCGAATACCGTGATAAAGAACAAACCAAAGGCGCAGATGATCAAGAGCCAGGACAGCAGCATGAAGTCCTGGGGCCAGAAGGTAGCGCCGAAAATATAGAACTTGCGCTCAGGCAGGTTCCACCAGACAGCTTGGCGACCGTCCCAGTTCAGCCAGGCGGTACCGTAGAAAAGGGCGAAGAGAACTAGGCCGCCGACACGGCGCAGATTGCGAAAGTGACCGGTGAATGAGCGCGTTTGAATTTTCTTCCGGGCTGCATAGAGATCGACATGATCTTCTTTGCCGGGGGGGGTGATATTTTGAACGGGAATTTGATCACTCATCAATGCTTACCACTGCTAGGGGTGGGAATCCAGGCCGATGCTAGATCGGCCTGGATCATTTTACCAGCTGGTATAATGTATGCCTGACGAGTCGAAGCCGGGCGCGACATGATGTCACCCCCGGAAGGGCGGACGATTACTCCTCCGTAGCCTTATTCGACAAGCTGTACACGTAAGCAGCTACCAGGTGTACCTTGTCGTTGCCGAGGAAGTCCTGGTGGGCCGGCATACGACCATTGCGGCCATAGCGGATAGTCTGCTGAACCTGGGCGAAGCTGGAACCATAGAGCCAAGTATGGTCGGTCAGATTCGGAGCCCCCATGGCCTGCTGACCTTTGCCTTCGGGGCCGTGGCAGGCGACGCAATTGGTCTGGAAGATCTTCTGACCGGCGGCCAGGTCGGCTTCGACGCCTTCCGGAGCCTTAAGGCCGGAGAGGCTGCGCACATAGGCAGCGACGTTCTTGACGCCTTCTTCGCCGATCACGTCCTTCCACGCCGGCATTGCGGCCTGGCGACCAGCCATGATGGTGGTCTTGATGGTTTCACCGTCACCGCCATACAGCCAATCGTTGTCGGTCAGGTTCGGGAAGCCATAAGCACCTTTGGCATCGGAACCGTGGCACACGGAGCAGGTGGAGGCGAAAATGCGGCCACCCATCTTCAGCGCCTGTTCGTCCTTGGCTACTTCCTCAACCGGCATTGCGGCGTACTTCTGGAACAGCGGGCCGTATTGCTCATTGGCCTTGGCCATTTCCTTTTCGTACTCATGCACTTCGGTCCAGCCATCCTCATAGCCCGGCAGTTTGCCCTTCCAGTTGCCCAGGCCTGGATAGAGGATCAGATAGCCCACCGCGAAGACCACGGTGCACAGGAACAGCATGAACCACCATCTCGGCAGGGGATTGTCATATTCCTCGATGCCGTCGAAGGTATGACCCATGGTCTGATCGGTGCTGCCCTTGCGCTCGCCTCGGCGGGTCGCGAAGAGCAACCAGGTCAATGAGGCAATGGTGCCAAGGGACAGTAGGGTAATGTACCCACTCCAGAAAGAAGTCATTCGCTCTTGCTCCTAGAAGCTTGATCGTCGCGCTTCCTGGATTCGGGCTCGTCCGCGAAAGGGAGATTGGCGGCTTCGTCGAAGCTCTTCTTGCGCTTGCCGCTGAAAGCCCAGATCAGCATGCCGATGAAGGCAATCAACACAATGGCTGTGCCCAGTCCGCGGAGAGTCCCGATATCCATGATGCGTTACCGTTTGGTTTTGATGGAAGTGCCGAGAACCTGGAGGTAGGACACCAGGGCGTCCATCTCGCTCTTGCCTTGAACGGCTTCTTTGGCGCCAGCGATGTCTTCGTCGGTGTAAGGCACGCCGAGAGTGCGCATGGTTTCCATCTTTTTAGCGGTCAGCTTGCCATCGAGCTTGCCTTCGACCAGCCACGGGTAGGAGGGCATTTTCGATTCGGGCACCACGTTGCGCGGGTTGTACAGGTGCGCGCGATGCCAGTCGTCGGAGTAGCGGCCGCCCACGCGGGCCAGATCCGGACCTGTACGCTTGGAGCCCCACAGGAAGGGGTGATCCCAGACGCTCTCACCCGCCACAGAGTAGTGGCCATAACGCTCAGTTTCAGCACGGAACGGACGCACCATCTGCGAGTGGCAGCTGACGCAGCCTTCCCGGATGAAGATGTCACGGCCTTCGAGCTGCAGGGCGGTATAAGGCTTCATGCCCTCCACCGGCTTGTTGACCACGTCCTGGAAGAACAGCGGAACGATCTGGGTCAGGCCGCCGATGCTGACGGCGATAGTCATGAACAGGGCCATCAGGCCGATGTTCTTCTCAATTGTTTCGTGTTTCATCAGTGGGCAACCTCGACAATTTTGGCTGCGGCTTCGTATTCAGCGGGCTTGGCTACGCGCACGGTGCGCCAGGTGTTGTACGCCATCAGCAGCATGCCGGTGAGGAAGAAGGCGCCACCGATTGCGCGGACGATGAAGCCGGGGTGGCTGGCTTCCAGGGCCTCGACGAAGGAGTAGGTCAGGGTGCCGTCCTGGTTCACGGCGCGCCACATCAGGCCCTGGGTGATGCCGTTGACCCACATGGAAGCGATGTACAGCACGGTGCCGATGGTGGCCAGCCAGAAGTGAGCATTGATCAGGCCGATGCTGTGCATTTGCTCGCGACCGTAGACCTTGGGAATCAGGTGATACAGCGAGCCGATGGAAACCATCGCCACCCAGCCGAGGGCGCCAGCATGCACGTGGCCGATGGTCCAGTCGGTGTAGTGGGAGAGGGCGTTGACGGTCTTGATCGCCATCATCGGGCCTTCGAAGGTGGACATGCCGTAGAAGGCCAGGGAAACCACCAGGAAGCGCAGGATCGGGTCGGTACGCAGCTTATGCCAGGCACCGGAGAGGGTCATCATGCCGTTGATCATGCCGCCCCAGCTCGGCGCCAGGAGAATGACCGACATCACCATGCCCAGCGACTGAGCCCAGTCCGGCAGGGCGGTGTAGTGCAGGTGGTGCGGGCCTGCCCAGATGTAGAGGGTGATCAGCGCCCAGAAGTGGACGATGGACAGACGGTAGGAGTAGACCGGACGCTCGGCTTGCTTAGGCACGAAGTAGTACATCATGCCGAGGAAGCCGGTGGTCAGGAAGAAGCCCACGGCGTTGTGGCCGTACCACCACTGCACCATGGCGTCGGTCGCACCCGAGTAGAGCGAGTAGGACTTGAACAGGGAGACTGGAACCTCCATGTTGTTCACGATGTGCAGCATGGCGGTAACGAGGATGAATGCGCCATAGAACCAGTTGCCCACATAGATGTGCTTGGTCTTGCGCTTCATCACGGTGCCGAAGAACACCACTGCATAAGTGACCCAGACGACCGCGATGAGAATATCGATCGGCCACTCCAGCTCAGCGTATTCCTTGGTAGAGGTCATACCCTGTGGCAGGGTGATGATTGCCAGGATGATCACGGCCTGCCAGCCCCAGAAAGTGAAGGCGGCGAGGGTGTCGGACACCAGGCGGGTTTGGCAGGTACGTTGCACCACATAGTAGGAGGTGGAGAACAGCGCGCAACCGCCGAAGGCGAAGATTACCGCGTTGGTGTGCAATGGGCGTAGGCGGCCAAAGCTAGCCCACGGCAGATCAAAGTTGAGTTGTGGCCATACCAGTTGTGATGCAATCAGGACCCCAAGTCCCATCCCGATGACCCCCCAGACCACCGTCATAATGGCGAACTGGCGGACCACCTTATAGTTATAAGCAGTCTGACTCGTTGCTGTGCTCATGCTAAGGTTTCCACGGTTAATGGAGGTTTTTTGAAGGCAAAAATCGGCGGCAAGTATGGAGAAAGCAAGTAGCCATTGCAACGACACGAGCCGTCGTATTTCTGCGTTGAAAAGCCCGGCGGTAAAGGCCTCGCTTCGCTTCGTGGTGAGCCTTTTCGAGGGGGATGTTCCAAAAGAAAACGCCGTGTCAAGAGGGGGATCACCTTAAAATTATGTCAGGAATTTTAGTTCAACCCATCCCCTCTGAGGGCTTTCATGGTTCCCTCTGCGACACTTTGTCGCGCCATGTCGAGGGGCATGAGTCCCTCCATCGGGGAGAGCGACAGGCATATATGGTTACCAAATATGCCTGCAGCCAGTGAGTTCTATTCGTCGGAGAAAGCATGGGCAATGGGGTCGAGATCGGTATTGATATCGGTCAATGCGTGCAATCGGAAGATACACATTGGTTATGGAACAGCCTCGAGATATCTGCAAACAACGCCTCTCCAACCCTGATCTTGGCGCATGGCGCCGGCGCTCCAATGGACAGCCCTTTCATGACTGCCATGGCCAACGCCTTGGCGTTGTGCGGAATCTCCGTTGTGCGTTTCGAATTTCCCTACATGGCTGCTCGCCGTCTTGATGGGCGAAAGCGTCCGCCGAATCCCCAGGCCCAGCTGCTGGATTGCTGGAGAGCGGTACATGCTGGCGTGCGACAGCATGCCAAGGGCCCTCTAGCTATCGGGGGAAAGTCGATGGGTGGGCGAATGGCGAGCCTGTTAGCCGACGAGCTGGAGGCCGATGCGCTTATCTGTCTGGGCTATCCTTTCCACCCTGCAGGCAGGTCAGATAAACCCAGGGTAGGTCATCTAGCGCAGCTCAAAACGCCAACCTTGATCATTCAGGGCGAGCGAGATGCGCTGGGAAATCATTCGACCGTGTCGGGCTATGATTTATCTCCAGTAATCAAAGTGCACTGGCTGGCCGCTGCAGACCATGACCTGAGACCGCTGAAGGCTGCTGGTATAAGCCACTCTCAATATCTTGAAAATTCCGCCCAGGTAATTGCCGATTTTTTGTTTTCCTGCATTCAGCATCCGTGAAATAGAAAGCCCGGGTCTCCGGTAACTGGACAGTCATGATGCCGGTATTAAAGTACCTTGAAGCAGGCTGCCCTCAATAAGGACTGAGTGCCCTTAATGAGGGCGTGTCTTAATAGCAAAAGGCTATCGTGCATCCTTGTTTATAGCTATAAATATGGGACGTTTATGCTAACCCCATTAACTTTACTCATGTTTTGAGGGGGCGACCATCTTTTCGTATACAATACCCCGGTCTGGCATAACTGTTGCTCCTGGTGCATAAAGGAGATCATCATCTAGATGCCGGTAGTTAGTCATGCTTGGCTGAGTGCTATCAGTTTAGTAAAGCAAAGGCTTCATGAATTCTGTTCGCTTTAATATTAATTAGCCATCAGTGCTTTCGCAGCGAAACTGAGAGTTTATAAATACTTCATAGGTGTTCGCTTTTTTGATCAAAACGGTAAGGGATTTTGCCGTACCCTCCGCGCTCATTGAATATCAATGCTCGGGCAGGTAGACATAAGGAGAGATGATAAATGCTGAGCTATTCTTCTAACTCCCATAGCATGGTTGAGCCTGCCATCTGCGAGTTCCCACTCCCGTCTGCCATGCGGACTCCCATCATCCTGGCTCCATCTCCTGTACGACAGCGTCTCTCTGCATTGCAGCTTAACTAGTTAGACACTGGCAGTGCTGGATAAGTGCTGTTCATGCTTGCAGCGCAGCATGCTCTTGCTGTGCGATGGCTGAGTAGATGGGGACGATTCCTCACTTGGCCGGCAAGCCCCGTCCGGTGCAGGTTTTGGCAGATTTCAGACCCAGCCTCGCCGAATAACATGCGAAAAGATGTGCAGGAGGCGCTATGGGGTTGCATTCAATCGTCCAGCAGATTTGGGCTGGTATACCCACTGCGGGGATGATCTTCTGCTGGCTACTGTTCAGTTCAAGCGGGAGCCTCTTGCCAATAACGGAAGCGTCCAATGCAAGCGTATCTTCTGCGGAAGTCCGCAAGCCTGGCATGCATCCAGCCCTGCACCAGGAGACTGATAATCCGGAGTGGGCCGCTGACAGGCCGCTGACTAAGGATGCATCCCGTCTTGCGCGGAAAAACCATCAAGAAGGATACGAACAGACAGACGAACAGATCCCTCTCGTAATCAGTCGGCCGATCTGGCGCTTTTGATTGGCGGGAACATTTTGATGGATGGAAAAGTAGAAGTTTCAGGGAACCGTTGCGCTATGAATAGGACAAAGTTTCCTGAGCGCCATAGTGGCGCAGTCCGTCAAACTCGCTAAGGAAGTGCAAGCTGATGACCCGACAATCTGGATTCCATCCTTTAACCGTTCTGTTCACCATGCTCTTGGGACTGTTGTCCCTCCAGACGCATGCAAACGACGGTGCGCTTTATGCTCCGGCCGCTCCGAAAGGCTCGGCGTTTGTACGTTTACTTAATGCGGGCAATGAGCCGGTCAGTGCTGTGATCGCCGGTGTTACGATCAAGAGCGTTCCAAGTATGGAAAGCAGTTCTTTCAGTTTCCTGCCTGCCGGCAGCTACACCACCAAACTCGGCTCGCAGAGCCTTCCGGTAAAGCTCGAAGCTGACCACTACTATACGTTGGTTAACCTCTCCGATGGTGCGCCCAGATTGGTGGACGAGGTAGGTTTCAAGGACCGTCGCAAATCCCTAATGCGTCTGCATAATCTCACCGATCGCCAACTGAGCGTAAAAACCACGGACGGTAAGACCGAAGTGATCAGCTCCGTGGCACCCAGCGCACAGGGCGAGCGTGAGATCAATCCGGTGAAGATCCAGCTGGCCCTGTTCGAGGATGAGCGCCGTCTGGCCGAGGCGAAACCGGTGCTGCTCAAGCGCGGTGAGGTTTCCTCTCTGTTCGTCATCGGAAAGGCTGGCAAGGTGATTCCGGTCTGGGTCGAATCCAAGAGCGCGAATTGAGTTCCATCTTTCTGGTTCTCGATGCTCCACGTGCACCTGAAGCCCCAAGCGTAGCCGCTTGGGGCTTCACGGCTCAACTGCCGATCAGCTGTCGAAGTACGTGGTGCAGAATGCCGCCCGCCTTGAAATATTCCACTTCATTCGCTGTGTCGATGCGGCATAGCACCGGGAAGCTAGCCTGAGATCCATCCGTACGCTCGATTTCCACTGTCAGCAACTGATGAGGTTTCAGGGAAGTACCCGACAGCCCGCAGATCGATACCTTCTCTGAGCCATTCAGGGCCAGGCTCTGGCGCGTTTGCCCTCCAGTGAACTGTAGAGCCAACACGCCCATGCCGATCAGGTTGGAGCGATGGATACGCTCGAAGCTTTCGGCGATCACCGCTTTGATGCCCAGCAAGTTGGTCCCCTTGGCGGCCCAGTCTCGGCTGGAACCGGTCCCGTACTCCTTGCCTGCGATTACCACCAGCGGGACACCCTCACTCTGATAGCGCATAGCCGCGTCGTAGATGGGGAGCTTTTCCCCGGTCGGTTGGTAAAGGGTATTGCCGCCTTCCTCGCCGCCCAGCATCTCGTTCTTGATGCGGATATTGGCGAAAGTGCCTCGCATCATCACCTCGTGGTTTCCTCGCCGCGAACCATAGGAGTTGAAATCCTCGGGCTTCACGCCCAACTGCTGCAGGTAGAGGCCGGCCGGGGAGCTGGCTTTTATGTTGCCCGCCGGCGAGATGTGGTCTGTCGTGATCGAGTCGCCGAACAGCGCCAGGATGCGGGCGCCACGTACGTCCTGAGGCGCCTGGAGGGGAGTGCCGATACTGCGGAAGAAAGGAGGGTTCTGCACGTAGGAGGAGTTCGCATCCCACTGATAGGTGTCGCCGGCTCCGATGGCAATGCCTTTCCAGGCGTCATCGCCACTGAAGACATCGGCATAGCGTCGACGAAACATGTCCCCGTCGATCTGGCTGACCGCCGCCGAAATCTCGTCGCTGCTGGGCCAGAGATCCCTGAGGTAGACCGGTTGATTCTGTGCATCCTGGCCTAAGGGTTCCTGGGTGAGGTCGATACGGGTGGTGCCAGCCAGGGCGAAGGCCACCACCAGGGGAGGAGAGGCTAGCCAGTTGGCCTTGACTTGAGGATGCACTCGTCCTTCGAAATTGCGGTTGCCGGAGAGCACCGCGGAAACGATCAGATCCTGGTCGGTGATCGCCTGGGCAATGGGCTCGGGCAACGGTCCAGAGTTGCCGATGCAGGTAGTGCAGCCGTAACCGACCAGGTTGAACCCCAACTGGTCGAGATATTGAGTCAGTCCGGCTTTCTGCAGATAGTCGGTGACGACCTTGGAGCCAGGCGCGAGCGAGGTCTTGACCCACGGCTGACACTTGAGGCCGCGCTCGACCGCCTTCTTCGCCAGTAGTCCTGCAGCCATCAACACGCTGGGATTGGAGGTATTGGTACAGGAGGTGATCGCGGCGATGACCACTGCGCCGTGCTTCAGGGAGAAGCTCTCGCCTGGCACCGGTACTTCCAGGTCGGCTTGGGCCTGCCTGCCGCTGGTCGCCAGTAGCTGATCAAAGGTGGCGCCGATGTTCGGCAGCGAGACCCGGTCCTGCGGACGCTTGGGGCCAGCCAGAGAGGGTTGCACGCTGCCGAGGTCGAGCTCCAGCGTGGCGGTGAAACAGGGCTCCGGAGAATCGGCCGTACGCCATAGCCCCTGGGCTTTGCAGTAGGCTTCCACCAGTTCTATGCGCTGTTCATCGCGGCCGGTCAGACGCAGGTAGTCGAGCGTAACCCTGTCCACCGGGAAGAAACCGCAGGTGGCACCATACTCCGGCGCCATGTTGGCGATGGTGGCGCGATCGGCCAGAGGCAGATGGTCGAGACCGGGGCCGTAGAACTCGACGAACTTGCCCACCACGCCTTGCTTGCGCAGCATCTGGGTGACGGTCAGCACCAGATCGGTGGCGGTGATGCCTTCGTTCAGGCACCCATCCAGACGAAAGCCGACCACTTCCGGAATCAGCATCGACACGGGCTGCCCGAGCATCGCGGCTTCCGCCTCGATTCCGCCGACTCCCCAGCCGAGCACGCCGAGGCCGTTGATCATGGTGGTATGGGAATCGGTACCCACCAGCGTGTCCGGATAGGCGTAGGTTTCGCCATTTTCCTCGCGGGACCAGACTACTTGGCCGAGGTACTCCAGATTGACCTGATGGCAGATACCGGTACCCGGCGGGACGACCCGAAAATTGTCGAAGGCTTGCTGGCCCCAGCGCAGGAAAGCGTAGCGTTCCCCATTGCGTTGCATTTCCAGCGCGACGTTGTCGGCAAAGGCGCTAGGATCGGCGAAACGATCGACCATCACCGAGTGGTCGATGACCAGATCCACGGGGGAGAGCGGGTTGATCTTCTGCGGATCGCCACCGGCCCTGGCCACGGCATCGCGCATGGCGGCGAGATCGACTACCGCCGGTACCCCGGTGAAATCCTGCATCAGCACCCGCGCCGGTCGATAGGCGATCTCCGATTCGGAAGTGCGCGTCTTCAGCCAGACCGCGAGGGAGGTGAAGTCGCCGGTTCGTACGCTGCTGCCGTCTTCCCAGCGCAACAGGTTCTCCAGAAGGACCTTCAGCGAGAACGGCAGGCGGCTGATGTCGCCCAGGCTTTTCGCAGCTTCGGGAAGGCTGAAATACTGATAAGTCTTGCCGCCGACCTCGAGGCTACGCCGGCAGTTGAGGCTATCCAGGGAAGGCATCGGTCATTCTCCATGGCCCGTCTTGCAGGCCGGGCTGAGCGGGAGAGCCTTTTCAGGCTAGTCCGGCTTGCCGGAGCTGGCCAGTTGAGCGCCTTTGGAAAGAGCCTGCAATGCCCGAATTCGTTATCATGCGCGCCCTTGTCACGGCATCGAAGATCCAGATGATGAACTGCCTGTTGCTGCACTGTCGCCCCGGTTTCGAAGGAGAGGTTTGCGCGGAAATCAGCGAGCATGCCGGGCGCCTTGGGGTGGCCGGCTATGCCAAGGCCAAACCGAGCAGCGCGTACGTCGAGTTCGTCTGCAGCGAGCCGAACGGGGCCGAGCGCCTGATGCGTGGAGTGCGCTTCGCCGAGTTGATCTTCCCCCGCCAATGGGCGCGCGGGGAATTCGTCGAGCTGCCGGAAAGCGACCGTATCAGCGTGCTGCTGGATCGTCTTGCCGGCTATCCGGTCTGCGGCAGCCTCTGGCTGGAAGTGCTGGATACCAACGAGGGCAAGGAACTCTCCACCTTCTGCCGCAAATTCGAGGCGCCGCTGCGCAAGGCGCTGGGCAAGGCCGGCCGGCTGGTCGACGATCCGCTTAAGCCGCGCTTGCTGCTGACCTTCAGAAGTGGCAGGGAAGTCTTCCTGGGCCAGGCCGAGGCGGGCAACTCGGCGCAGTGGCCCATGGGCATTCCGCGTCTGAAATTCCCCCGGGAAGCACCGAGTCGATCGACCCTCAAGCTGGAGGAAGCCTGGCACCAGTTCATCCCCCGCGATCAGTGGGACGAGCGCCTGGCTCCGGCCATGACCTCGGTGGACCTCGGGGCCGCACCCGGTGGTTGGACCTGGCAACTGGTCAACCGGCACATGAAGGTTACCGCCGTGGACAACGGGCCAATGGCAGAAAGTCTGATGGAGTCCGGCCTGGTAGAGCATATCCGGGCTGACGGGTTCGTCTTCCGGCCGCGCCGACCGGTGGATTGGATGGTTTGCGATATCGTGGAGAAGCCGGCTCGTACCGCGGCCCTGATCGAAACCTGGGTCGGTGAAGGGCTGTGTCGGGAGGCAGTGGTCAACCTAAAGCTGCCGATGAAGCAGCGCTACGCCGAGGTGCGTCGTCTACTCGAGCGGATCGAGGATGGGCTGGCCGCCCGGGGAGTCAGGGTGTTGCTGGCCTGCAAGCAGCTCTACCATGATCGAGAGGAAGTGACCTGCCACCTACGGCGGTTGTAACGGTCGGGGTTGAGCCTGGGCCAGTGGTGGGAGGGATGAATACTGGATCGACTGCGTTTGTCCGTTGCCTCACAATAATCGACCGATTCAGCGGAGTAGCCCATGTCCCAGAACGATGCACTGTCCGTCGATGCCATCCTCGATGCCACCGGACTGAATTGCCCCGAGCCCGTGATGATGCTGCACAACAAAGTGCGTGACCTGCCGGCCGGAGGCTTGCTCAAGGTCATCGCGACCGATCCTTCCACTCGCCGCGACATCCCCAAGTTCTGCATCTTTCTCGGCCACGAACTGCTGGAACAGCAGGAAGATGCGGGTACTTACTTTTACTGGATCCGCAAGAAAGTCGAATAGTGCACTAGTCGATATTAGAAAGCCGGGCGGATTCTGGTATCTGCCCATGGTTTTTGTTCCCCATATAAGGGGGGAAGGTCCATCGAACAATACCCCGGTACGCCCGTTTTACTGCCCCCTATTCAGGATGCTGGGCTTGCCTGTGCGGACCTTCTGATACCAAGCAGAAAATATTTCTGCGATGAGAAGAAGATATTTAAAAATCTGAATTCATCTCTGGCTCTACCGATCGATACAAGGGTCGGTACCAATAATCCAACCAGAAGAAGCAGTAGGAATAATGCTGTCTTGTCGCTGATTACCTTTCCCAAGAAATATGCCAGAACCATTTGGGTTGGGTAGTGCACAAGGTAGAAGACAATCGAGTTTTCGCCCAGATACTTGAGTGGGGATGAGAGTGGAGACCTGCTGGCGGCGATGGAGGCAAGGAAAAATATTGGCAGAGAGGCCAGTACCAGGGGAAGGTAGCCAGGCCAGGTCTTGGCTATGTCAGTGAAATGGCTTGTGACAAGTATTGTCGAAATGGCTGCCAAAGAGATTAGTTGTACCTTGGTTTCCTTAATCGCGGAAAGGCTGAGATTTGATTTGGTGATGTAATTGCCAAGAAAGAAGTAGGTGAAGTAATAGAAAAGATCATTGATAAAGGTATTGTTGAATCCCGGTAGGTTGTCATGGATATCTCTGGGTACCAGGTTTGACATCGCACAAGATACGAGAACTACGGTCAATACATTGAGTCTGCTCAGGAGGGGAGTAATGAGATAGAACAGGAGCAGTTCGTGGAGGAACCATGTGAGGTCAGTAGAGCCTATCAGAAATCGGAGCAGATACTCCCACTCTATCGGCTCCCCCTTGAAGATGACGGCTCCAGCCTGTTTCAGCAGAAATATGATCGTTGACCAGACCAGAAAAGGATAAACGATATTATGTAACTTCCCGGTCAGGTATTGCCGTTTCCCCTTCTTCAAGCCTCTCTCCACGAGAAAGCCGGAAAGCAAAAACATTATCTCCATTCTGAAGGCTTCTACCGAGGTGTTCACTGTACTCACGACATCGATGAAGGCATTTTGGTTCAGGTTTTTATCGAAAGCCGTAAAGCCGTAGGAGTGGCTAAGCATGACCAACAGTATGCTTGTGCCTCTCAGAACATCGATCCAGGATTGCCTATTATCAAAATTAAGTGCTTCATTGGTATTTTTGACAGCGCTAGTCATCTTATGGGCTCTATACGTCAGTTGGATAGGCTCCATCCCGACGCTCCCTGATTGCTAATGCTAGGTGTCGATATCGGTAATGCCGGGCCTGGGAAGTTGCTCAGAAAAGCATTGCGAGTGTGGCTTGCCGTTCAGCTATGGGATACTTATAAGCTGGCAGCGACTGTCAGGCCGACAATACTGCGTTCGTAACTTTCTCTTGCTCGGGTCGAATCCTTCTGGATGTACTTGAGACCCAGGCTAACATCCAGCCAGCGGCGCAGTTCATAGGTCAGATCCAGTGTAGCGATGTCGAACCTGTCGTCTCGATCGTAATCCTGATACTTCCGCTTGATATATGAATAGCTGGTCTCGGAAGAGAGACGATTAGTCCAGCCATGTTTCCAGCCCAGTTTCACCAGAGTCGACTCGACTGCTGAGGCCCCGATGCCACTTTGGTAGTTTTCGTCGATGGCCTGGCGGGTAGTCAGGCTTACGGTCGAGTAAGTGCGCGGTTTCCAGTCAATGCCGATCTCCCACATGGAGCCGCTCATGTTTCCGACACTGGACTCTTCGAAGTGTTTCTTTTGGCTGCCGATCTTGATGGCGCCGGTGGTTTTTGCGGTAGCTTCCCACGCCAAGCCGCCCAGCAGGGCGATTTCAGAACTGTTGCGCAGGTCATTGCTCACGTAATTGAAGTCGGTATAGCGGGCTTCAATTAGCGCACGGGTTCGAGGTGCCAGGCGATAGTAGAAAATGGTATTGGCTTGGGTGAACTCACGTTCCAGATCGTCGTTTATATGTTGGGTGTTCTCGTAGCGCAGACGTTGGTGCCGAACGCCGAAGTCAATCTGTCCGCGTGCACGTGGAGCGCCGAAACTGTACAGGGCCCCGGCATCGATCGTGTTGTACTTGTCGTTCTGGCTCTGATGGTCCGAGTTCTCCGAGTCCAGCAACTCGACCCGGTGATAGCCGATATCGAACGTCAAGTGATTGCGCACATTGAAATTGAACGCAGTCTTGGCGGTTAGATGATGGTCGGTATTGTCGTCGAGATGGCTGGAATGAAAGGTGTCGCTGTCTGCTCGATACTGAACTTGATAGCTAGCCTTATGTCCATCCGCTCCAAGCGCGAAGGCAGGACTGATGCGAGTAACCCAGGAGGATAACTCGCCAGTTTCGACAGCCCGGATGTTGTCATCGTAACTTTCGGTGACTTGAAGGCTCGGGCTGAAATTCAGGCTATCTCCAAGTCTGATGCTCTGCGGTTCCAGCGCCCAAGCGCAGGTGCTGGCGGCTGCCGCCACGGCGGCTGTCAATGCGTGTAGTTGGGTTTTATGGCTCATATATACCCTAGGCCTTCCATGGTTATGCCGGTGGGGCAATGACTGATTTTGCGATTACGAAGCAGTAGTTTCGTCTGAACACGTACAGGCTGGTTTACGACTTTGTCTATTAATAGAAAGTTGATGCCAATACGTCATTTGCTTGTGGTTGGCTCCGAAAAGATCGATAGTGTAATGGCCGGTCATACTTTTCCAATCGCTAGGGGCGCTGGAATTCGGCGTTTCGGATCAACTATCCTATCCATGGGATGGATATTTGCTTGTATGTTCAGTGGTATGGTCTTTACTTGGATTAATAGAGTTGCGGTTTGCCTTCTTCATTGACTTATGGAGGCAGGTTGAATTTTCGGAAATGAGTCAAGCCTCTTCCTGCCCGAAGTTCGTGAAAATAGCGCTGTTTATGAAAAATGACTCTGCTCAATGGTTATCGAGAGAGCTGGGTCATTTGCCAATAAGTACGTGCACAAGAAACTTCGGGATGCCAATTACATAGCGAGAGCCTAATCGCTTAGGCTCTAGAGCCAGACGATAGAGCCATTCCAGTCCCAGCTTTCTGAAAAGAAAGGGCGCGCGTTTGAATCGGCCCGCTTGAAAGTCGATGATGGCCCCGCCGCATACAATGAGTGCGGGACCTTTGGTTGTTCTGCGTAACACCCAGGCCAGTGTTTCCTGCTTTGGCATTCCCATGGCAAGGATGACTATTTTCAATGCGTCGTTATCCATAGTGCTCTGAACCAGATCTACATAGCGTGCAGGATCGAGGAAGCCATGCAGATAATGATAGTCGTGGCCTCTCAAGAGCTTCTTCGCACCTTTTTCCAGCCAGGGAGATTCCGTGCCAAACACGAAGAACTGAACTTTGCGCCTTGACTTAAGAACTCTATCGATGAGCGCGGGAATAAAATCGGTGCCATTCATATTCGCACCCGGCAGGGTCTTCCTATAAAGGCAGGCAAGCTTTATTCCGATTCCATCGCGTAATAGGTAGTCGAGATCAATGAAGGCACGCAGATTCCTGGCGTTCTTATTCGCTACGTTGTAGGCATGCTGGTTTAGAAAACCAATGGTTACAGGCGTATTGGTGTCGAGGAGAGAATCGATAAATTCGTTATAGTGGTCCGGTTCGATTTGTTCCAGCTTTTCAATCAGACTGTTTGCTGAACCGATACCCTTTGTAGTAAGCATGCTCATGCCTCTGGCAAATGGCTGGGATCATATATGGGCGGTGTTATTGGCATGGCATATTCGAAACTGCCGAAGGCTTCGACTTGTCGGGGCATTAACTTCGAATAGACTGCCTATGCCTGTTTAGTATTTGCCGTTGTAGGCCCGGCTACAGCCAGCGGGGACGACCGGGGGAGAATAACGGGGAGTTATAGGCAGGACCTTGATGGCAAGCGAGCCTTCACGCCCTGCCGTATACATCTTGCAGCCGGACTATATCGTCTTCGCCGAGATAGGCTCCCGATTGCACCTCGATCAATTCCAGAGGGATCACCCCTGGATTCTCCAGCGCATGAATCTGGCCGACAGGGATGTAGGTGGACTGGTTCTCGCTGACCAGATAGGTCTTGTCGCCCTTCGTCACCTTGGCCGTACCGCTGACGACGATCCAATGCTCCGCGCGGTGATGATGCATCTGTACCGAAAGCTTGGCGCCAGGTCTCACCGTGATGCGTTTGACCTGATAGCGGTGGCCGTCATCGATGGAGTCATACATGCCCCAGGGGCGAAACACCTTCCGGTGGTTGATATGCTCATGACGTCCATCGTTCCTGATTCGCTCGACGATGCTTTTGACGTCCTGCACGTGGTTCTTGTGCGCCACCAGTACCGCATCCTTGGTCTCGATGATCATCAGATCGTCGACACCCACGGCTGCGACCAGACGGCTCTCCGAGTGCACGTAAGTATTGCGGGTATCCTGCTGAAGGACATCGCCTTTGAGCACATTGCCTTCGGGGCTCTTCGCGCTGACATCCCACAAGGCGGACCAGGAGCCAACGTCGCTCCAGCCGGCATCCAGTGGCACCATGGCCGCTTCGCTGGTTTTCTCCATCACGGCATAGTCGATGGATTGTTCGGGACAGGCCGCAAAAGCCGCTAGATCGACCCGTGTGAAGTACAGATCCTGCGAGCCCTGTTCGAGGGCAGATCGGCAAGCGGACAGCATGTTCGGCTGGAGGCGTTCGAGCTCTTCCAGGTAACGGCTGGCGCGGAACATGAACATGCCGCTGTTCCAGTAATAATCTCCGGTGCCCACATAGTCCTCGGCAGCCGGCAGGTCAGGCTTCTCGACAAATCGGTTGACAGCGAAGCAACCCGGGACGATCTCGCGGCCTTTCTCGAGGTAACCATAGCCAGTTTCCGGATGGGTGGGAACGATCCCGAAAGTCACCAGCTTACCGGCCTCGGCTAGAGGCAAGGCCTTCCGAACGCATTCCTGGAAGGCAGCGACATCCCGAACCAAGTGGTCTGCTGCCAGTACCAGGAGTATCGAATCCTTTTCCCGGGAAGCCGCCTGCAGTGCAGCCAAAGCAATAGCCGGTGCGGTATTGCGACTGACCGGCTCGAGGAGAATCGTTACCTGCTCCATACCCAGCTGACGCACTTGCTCTGCAGCCAGGAAGCGGTGCTGGTCATTGCATATCAGGATGGGGGGGGCGCATTCCAATCCTTGCAGACGCTGAATGGTGGATTGCAGCAAGGTCAGTTCGCTTTCGCCCAGTGGGAGAAATTGCTTGGGATAGAGTTGGCGGGATAAGGGCCATAGTCGAGAGCCGGCCCCACCGGCCAGAATTACCGGAAATATCATGTCATTTCATCCGTTGAAATATGACCGATGAGAGAGGAGAAGCACTTATTGGGAAGGTCGTCTGCTTACTGTGGTCCTATATCGGTGCAGGCACTGTAAGTTGCATGTTTTTTCAATATGTCCAATTGTGGGCGCGGCTTTCCGCTTTTCACATCGAGGGCCAATGCGTTTTCTCCCCACCATGGCCCACCCGCCCAGTAGGTACTGGGAATGCAATTTTGGGCGAGATAGGAAAGCATATTGTCCATGGCCGTCATCGCCGACTCCGACCAGTCGGGAACGCCATACTCGCCTATGAAACCGCGTAAACCATGCTGTTTCAGCCATTGCACGAAGGGCTCGACCCGTCTCACGCCAATCTGGGGATCGAAGGCCTCGTTCTGGTCTTTATAGGTTCCGGAAGTGTCCGCATCGAAATACAGATGACCTTCGTAAAGGAGCTTGTTGTTCGAGTCGACCATGAACGGATCGGTTATCAGGCGTGGGTTTGCCTTCGGCCACCGCTGGGCACTGGACCAGCTGTCTCCTGCTACCAGAATCCAATGATCCGCATCCACTCCTCTGATCGCTTTGGCGGCTGCCACTGCCGCTTCCGGCCATTGGCCGTTGGTGTCGTGCGGCTCGTTCATCAGTCCATAGCCAAAGAGCGCTGGATGCTCCTTGGTTGCGGATGCCAGACGCGACCAGGTATTGGCATATTCCTCGATGGGGACCTGCGGGGATGCGATCTGATCGCTGTAATACCGGTAGTAATTGTGCATGTCGAGAATGACTTTCATGCCGTGCCTGTCGGCCAGGTCGAGCGATTGCTTCAGCAGATCGAGTTCACTCGGCTCCAGATCAGAACCGAGTTGATGCTGGACACGCTCCCAGCGAAATGGCAGTCGTACGAGCTTGATGCCCATATCGCTATAGCGTTTGTAATACTCCTCCGAAGGGTAGAGGTAATTGGTCCCGTGTTTGCCGGGAAGGGCCTTGGTGCCGAACCCTGCTGCGGAAAGATTCACTCCAATGAGGTTTATCGGTTCGGCCGAAGCGACAGTGGCATGGAGTGTCAGGCTCAATGCCAAAGCTGTGCCGATCCCTAGAAGCTTTTTATTCATTGGAGTCATAGATTCCCCTCGGCCTGATTGAAGTGGAAGCATTGATCGATTGAGTGATCGTTAGAACTTTTATGGCTTTGATGAAGGGCCGCTTCTATGGCGAATCAAGCCTGGCCGATCAGGGATGTATCTTTGATGGCTGGGCCTTGTTTGAGTCTTCGAAGAATCGGCCTTTCATAGTAGCGATAAGCGAGATATCCAATGGTGGTGGAGCTTGTAATGCAGAAAAGAATGAAGATATAGGCATTCGCCAGCCCGCCGGACAGAGCCAGAAGCTTATAGACCAAACGTGCCAAGACTAGCGTGAAAATATGGGTAAGGTAGATGCTGTACGAGGCATCCCCGATTTTCGATAAAAAACTTATATGAGGGACTTTTGAGGAGAGTTCCAAAGAGGCAACGGAAAGAATGAGCAGCGCTGCCATAGGACCGATCGAGAAGGCGCGATCGATTGGTGGATCCATGATATCCAGAATGATTATGGCTGCGAAAGAAATGCCACCGATGAACAATGCGGGTATAGGTTTTAGCGTCGCTCTGGTCGTGACTATAACCGCGATCAGAACCCCATATAGAAACTCGAGAATGATCGGGTCGCCATAGAACTTCAGAAAAGTTCCTGGAGTGTCGCTCAGTGCGCGCAGTCCTACCAGAACAAAAAGAGCCGTAGCCGTCAGGCTGAGTCTCAGGTTCTTATGGAAGACAAGTGAGACTGAGAAAATCAGGTAGAAGAATATCTCGTAATTCAACGTCCAGCCGGGAACGATCACAGGCGTTATCGTCGGCTTGGAGCCGATCAGATAAGCGGGGTTTGGCCAGGGAATGAAGAACAATGAGGAAAGGAAGTGATAAAAGTCGAAGCTGGTTGATTTGAGCATCTGCGGAAGCAGCAGAGCCACCCCAGCGGCCAGGAAGGTAGCGGCCCAGTACAGCGGGACGATCCGAATGAGCCTCTTCTGCAAAAAGCGGCCAGGGGACTGATGCTTTTGATAAGTGGTGAACCACATGACAAAGCCACTCAACACGAAGAATATATCGACCCCACTTTCTCCAAAGAGTGGGAAATGATCCGAAACATCGCTCAGGCCTTTCAATTGCAACAGGCTGTGGAAATAGACGACCAATAAGGCGGCTATCCCTCTCAGGTATTGGAGGCCGATGAATTCCCTGGGTTGATTTTGAGCGAAATTGAACAAGTAGATAGGCTCGCTGATTAATGAGTGGCAGGGTTCATGGATTCGTATCGATGCTATCCGCTTGTATGCCAGTCGTAGGATTCATGCTTGCCTGGTAAATGGATTCAATGCTTTTGGCTACACTTTGCCAGGAAAATCTGTCCGAATATTTTCTTGCCCGATGAGCCAAGTCAGGAGACCAGTTGCGTACAAGTTGTTGGTATTGTTCTTCGAATTTTTCTCGCTCGTAGTCGAATAGCATGCCGCATCTTGATTCACCCACGAACTCTCTGAATGATGGAGGCTTGCTGCTCAAGAAGGGAACCAGCCCATAGGACATGAGCTCAACTATGCTGAGACCGAACCCCTCATACTCGGAGGCGCTGATTGTATATTTGGCTGATGATATGTGATGGAGAATGACCTCGTCAGAGACATCGAGAATCAATTCGACTCTATCGGCACAGTCGAGTTGCTGAATCATTTTCTTTAGCACCTGAACATTGCCCGTTTTGCTACGGCCAATTATCTTGAGTTTGCCTGCCGGATTGCGAATACCTGCGTATGCGTCGATCAGCCATGGGATGCACTTGTTTTGGCTGAACCGCCCGAAATAGATCATGTCCTGTGTCTTGCCGGGCACAGGCAGCGGCTCGCCAAACTTTTTGAGTTTCACACCATTGTTGATCTGGTGCGTATTGCCATTCAGTTTTCTGAAGAGCCGATGGTCGTTCTCGCTGCAGCATATGACCGCGTCCATGGCTGCGGTCGAAAACTTCGTTATGGTCTTGAAGTAATAGTGCTTGAGCAAGGCGTTGCGCTTGGTATGAAAAAAACCGCCATGGGTTGACAGTATCGTCGTGGGTTTCAGTATGCCGATGCGTTTGCAGAGCGATAGATAGTCCACGAAATAATCTATAGCGTGGATGTGGACGATGTCATAGCCATTCAGCGTTGCCATCGCCATGAAGCATATCGGGTAGCGCTTGGAGAAAAACCAGGGATAGCGTCTTATTTCTATCCCTTTATATGGCTCGCGAGGTGACAGTTTCTCATCGTTCTGGAAGTCACTGTTCAACGTGAACACCGAAACACTATGTCCACTAGCCAGTTGTTCGGTGGCAAGGTTGAATACGAAGTCCTCCAAACCGCCGATACTGGGATGAAATTGACGCACGATGTGAGCTATTTTCATTGTTTGCCCGGAGCCTTGGGAGGGTGGTGTGTATAAGGCGCAACCTTCAGCCTTTCTGGTGAGGCCAGAGAGTCCCAACTGACTGAGTAGTGGAATGGTTGTACGTTCCTATTCTGGACTTAACTTCCCGGCTGGGTTGGCGGTGATGCATCGTCATATAACCGATCAATAACCAGAGGGGGGCTGCGACCTTGATGGAGAAAATCGCCGTCCCACCGATTAGAAGGTTGATGAAAGTATAGGTGGATAATCCATATGCGCAGCGTCTTTGCGCACTGTTGTATTGGGGGATGACCAGGCAGACAAATAGCCAATAAACGACCATCCCGAAGATGGTGCTTGAGTAAATGATATAGGGGTAGCCACTGTCCATCAGTGTGTAGAGTTGAGATATGCTCAGACCGAAGTAGTCGCCGGTTTCCATCGATACGATCTTCTCGGCTGTATGTGTCACCCTTCCAGAAAAGTTATCTCCCCTGGCGTCTGGATTGCTGTAGAAGACATAAAGGGCAATGGTGACGATAATGGGGGCGATTGCCAGATTTAGATATCTGGGTAGCCGTGGATAAATGAAATACCCGAGTATGCAGATGGCGAACAGGAAAGAGGATGTTCTTGAGTTGTTCGAGAGTATGATCAGTAAGATCAGGGTTAGGTGCAGCATGCGATGCTGGATTTTCAACTCTGGCCATAAAGCCAAGAGGAATAGGCTCAAAACTCCCGCATAGTTTGCAAGCGAAACCTGCTCGAGAAAAATGGAGGATGTGCGTGGTGTAGAGAAAATGCCGAATGAAAATCTTCCCTCGAAGCCCAATGCATTGCGAAATAGTCCGGACTCGTCGAGTGAGAACTCGGCGACGCCTCGTGTATTCGCGAAGTACGCTGCAGGCTTGAATATCGCTGCGTAAATATCCAGGGCGGAGAGCTCCAGGATCAAAACGGATAGAATGGTCGAGCTCATCAAGAGAAATATTTTGATGATCGCTTCCTTGTCGAATCGCCTTCCCAACAGCAAGAAAAGCGAGACGATCAACATGTTTCGAATGACATCGATGAATAACTTCTGGTTCAAAATCGAGATGATGATCGATATCGTGAAGAAGAAGACGAAGAAATATATGTAGGGGAGGTCGCTGGTATAAAGGTTTTCCTTGTAAATGATCAATGCAACCGAGAGCAGCACCAGGAACTCGGTCGCTGCCACCAGGGGGAAGGAGATCCGCATTGCGTGGGCATTGATGATTGCAAGGATCGCATTGTAGGAAATGGCCAGCAGTATGGTCAGATATACTTTGGAAAGCCCTGGGCTCTTTGTGAGCGCGAGAAGCCTGTTGCGCACTTTCTCGGCCTTCTCGATAGATGCACGCTTAAGTCCTGTGCTCATGGTGTTTTTCTTTGAGCGTCAAGGGGAAAACTGCTGGTGAGTGCGCGAGCGGATTCCTCGGCCGTACTTGCAGGGAGCTTTTCTGAAATGATCTTCAGCAACTTCATGGTCTTATGCTCCCAGCTTTCCTGGCGAGCAGTGGCGAGGCATTGGGCGCTCAGTTCGGAGTCGATGGACTCGTGAAAGTTACCGAATCTCTCAGTGGCCTCCTTTTCGTCGCTGTAAGTCTCCACTACCGCCGGCAGCGGGGATTCGGCAAGACTGGGGATGGCTTTGGCGAAAACGGGCAGGCCCACCGATAAATACTCGAACAGCTTCATGGGCGACCGGCTGGCATTCGCCGGATGATCGTTGAAAGGCATGAGCGCCATCCTGTACTTGGCGAGGGTCAGTGGCAGCTCGGCATAATCGATGTTCCCGCCGAAGCGGAGATTGCCGGGGAGTGGGCTCGGGAGGGACAGACTCAAGGGACCGAAGATATCGAAGCCGATCAGAGGATTTTCCCGTGCCAGAACTATCACCAGATCCAGGTCGAAGCGATAGTCGATGGCGCCCACGTAGACGCAGTCATGATTCCGCGAACTGTCGCCGGCATGTTTTTCAAAAGCGTCGAAGTCCACGCCGTTATTGATCACGCATGCGACTTCGTAACCCAGCCGGTTGATGTGCTCCCTGACGGCACTGCTCGTCGCAATGACCGCACTGCAATATTTGAGCGTTTCGAGCTCCAGACCCCGGATATCTTTCTTTTCCATCGTGCTGTAGACATCGGTGGGTCTATAGATGATGGGCTTGTCTTGATAGGTTTCCAGGAAAGAATGGAGTTTCGGCTGGTCGATGACTATCGCATCGACTTCGCCCGCGAAGCCGCTCTCGACTATCCGATTCAGGATCGTATTGTTGATTCGATCCAGTAACTTGCCTTTTCCATAAGGAAAAGGCGTGAGAGGGATATACTCGTCGAAGAGCCAGTGCTTCTGGCTAAGTCTCGAGTTGTCTATCCTGATGTCGAACTTATCCCGCCGTTGCGAGAATGGCAGGTGAAAAGGCGTGATAGGGCTGCATATATGGATGACTTTGTGCCCCATCTTGGCCAGGTTGTGTGCGTAATGGTGGCTGCCGACGACGAAGCCGGATTTCGTCGAGCTGTGACTGAGAAAGAGTATGTTCATTGAGCTATCTGCTCGGGCTCTGGAATATTGATGAGTCACTGGCCGGAAATGGCGCCATGTCGGTATATGCGGCTGGGGGCTGCTCTATCGGCTAATGGACGTAAGAGCACTCACGAAAAGTCATGCCAGAGCACCATGCCAACGATCACCAATGCGGCTGGCATCATCCTGGCAAAGTATCTGAAGAGGTTCTTTCCGAAGATCCTGGTGTACATGACGTAATAGGCGATGAAGAAATTCACGTGAAACGAGGCGACCAGCACCCAGGCCAGGGTTTGCATGTCCCTTCGATAAATCCCCCAGCCGATCGCCAATATGGTGATGACCGCCGACACGAGGCCGGTCTTGAACAGCAGATCCGTACGATTCATCGCCTGGAAAAAGCTGCCGCTGGTGGACAATATGATTTGCACCGGAATCGCTATCGCCAGGATGCGAATGATCTCCACGACGGCCTGCCACTGATTCCCGAGCATCACCCGGACAATCCACTCGGCGAGCAGGAAGACTCCGAGGCCGGCCGCCGCGCCGAGAAACGAGAGTTTGAAGGTGAAGTCGCGATGAAGGGCCTCGACCTTTTCCTTGTCGCCGGCATATTTCCGTACGACCGGCTGGATGGCTGGCGTCATGGCGAACGTGAGCAGCATCAGCGGGTAGCGCATCAGCTGATAGGCCTTGTCGTAGATGCCCAGCGAGCTGGCTCCGAAGTTCCTGCCAACCAGAATGTTGTCCAGATTGCGTGAGAAGTAATTGATGATGTTGAAGCCGAACTGATAGGCGGAAAACGTCAGTAATGGTTTGATTGCCGAGAACTTGGTTCCCCATCTCGGACGTCCGAACTCCGTTACTTCCGAATAAAGGAACAGCACCGCGAAAGTGGTTGCCGCGCTGAAGGCAGCCTTGGCGGAAAGGGCGTGCAATGGGTCCAGCCAGCGTGTCAGGACCACGGTCAGGGTGGTCGATACCACCTCGGCTGCCAGCCCGGCATTGGCGATCCTGAAATAGGCCTGATCGCGCAGCAGGAGGGCGCTTGGCACTATGGCCGCCGCGAAGAAAAGAAGCGCCAGCGAGATGTAAGGAACCACCTCGCCGACTCTGGGCAAGTCGTAGAGCTCAACGAAGAGCGGAGAGAGCCAATAGAATGCTCCTGAAAGCACCGCCCCGCCTACCAGGGTCAAGCCGAAGAGCCCGTCCCGATCCGCGCTATCGAGTCTTTCGAGATTGATGATGGCCGGTCCCAGTCCGGCTTCCGCCATCACTTGAAAGAAGACGAAGAACACCGAAATCGATGCGACCGTGCCGAATACTTCCGGGGTGAAGAGGCGCGCGAGCAGCATCATCGATGCCAGATTCACCGCATACACCGCATAGCGCCCCAGCATGCTTTTGATTACGGCGTCGTACAGCGTTCGGCTATGAGGAATAGGTTGGATCGGGGGGGATTGCTCTTGTGTCACGCCCTGGCACTCTATTTGGTTTTATGGTGGCTTCGCTGTCGGGTATTGCCTGCAATACCCTGGATCGATGCTTTCAGGTGTCGTGGTTTCGGTTTGTGTTCGGCAGGGTTCGGCGTTGAGCTGACCACTTGAATATGGCCTCGCGTCGCTATGCCGATTCTGTCGAATACCTTGCTCCAGTGTTCGGCCACCTTGCGATCGCCGAATGAATTGCCGGCATAGGCGATGATTTCCTTTTTGATATTTCGCTGCTTCGCCGTTTCGATGCCGTCATGCAGCATTGCCAGGTTTTCGTATATATGAAGGCCGCGAGTTTCAAACGACCGCCTGGCCCATTCGAAGAATGGGGTTTTTATGGCATGGACGGGAACTCCGATACTGGTGGCGAAGAAGTAACTGCCACTGACGATCATGTCCGATTCGGCATGTGAAAGAATCATTCCATGGGAGTTGGCCACCAGCCGCTCGGCTTCATCCTTGGCCAGATAGCCTGCGCGTATTTCGATGTTCTGCCCGCTCGCTGCAGTTATACGGCGAAGGTATTCATCGTCTTTGCAGGGCCCCGCAATGATCAGTTTCTTCTCCGGGGGAAAACCGTCGATCAGCTCTTCCAGTTTTTTGTAGGGCTGGATTCTGCCGAAAGCCACGAAATAATCCCCCTGTCTTTCCAGGGGTGCCGATCTGCCGCTTCCGGGCTTTTTGTTGTACAGGGGATGGGGCACATAGGGCCGCTCGCTGTTCTCGTTATGCCCGGAATGGGTCACGCTGATCGAGAATAGCTTTTCCAGTCGATCCAGAAGGCGCGCTATGCGTTCGCCTTTTTCATGATCCGTATGATGCGGATAGTTATTGTGTCTGATGAAGACAACTTTTCTGGCGACCAGCCTGAGGGCGAGCGCCTTGACCATGAACTTGCAAAGACCCGGCAGATGAAGTTTCCCGGTCTTTCTGGAAACGATCGAATTTTCCCACCAGTTGATGATCGCTACATCCAGTCGCGATGCCAGATATCGGTGGGGATGTCTGAATAGTTGCCCAAGCGAAGGTATTTCGTGGACAGCACCGAGGCGAGACAGGATCTCCTTGTTTCGGTCGATGTACGCATTTTCCGTGTTGGAAAATGGGCTGTATCCTATTCGGACTTTTGGAGCGGGCGGCTTTCTCATTCCGATTCCTACTGCCTCTTCGCCTGATGGGCGAACTTCGACTGCACTTCCATGAACTCGCTGTCAGGCCACGCAGCGCCCTATCGAGTAGTATTTGAAGCCTTTCCTTGCCATGCGCTTGGGTTCGAACTGGTTACGCCCGTCGAAAATCACCGGCTGGCTTAGTTGCTGTTTGATGAAGTCGAAATCCGGTGCCTTGAACGCTTGCCATTCGGTGACGATGATCAGGCCATCCGCTGCCTTGAGTGCTGCCTCCTTGGTGCCGCACAGGGTCAGATCGTCCCGGTTGCCATAGAGACGCTGGGTTTCCTCCATGGCTTCCGGGTCGTAGGCCTGGACCTTGGCGCCGGCTTTCCATAGCGCTTCCATCAGGACGCGGCTGGGGGCTTCGCGCATATCGTCGGTATTGGGTTTGAAGCTGAGCCCCCAGAGGGCGAAGGTCCTGCCTCGAAGATTCCCGTCGAAGTGCTGGTGAATCTTGTTGAACAGCACGGTCTTCTGCGCGGCGTTGCGTGCCTCCACCGCCTTGAGCAGCTTGGCATCGAAATCGATGCTGTCGGCCGTATGGATCAGCGCCTGCACATCCTTCGGAAAGCACGAGCCGCCGTAACCGGCACCGGCATAGATGAAGTGGTAGCCGATTCGGGGGTCGGAACCGATGCCCTGGCGAACCATCTCGATGTCGGCCTCGAGCTTTTCGGCCAGACTGGCTATTTCGTTCATGAAGCTGATCTTGGTCGCCAGCATGCAATTGGCCGCGTACTTGGTCAGCTCGGCGCTGCGCACGTCCATGACGATGATCTTTTCATGGTTGCGGTTGAAGGGCGCATACAGCTCGCGCATCACCTCTTCGGCATGCTCGCTGCCGGTGCCGATGATGATGCGGTCGGGGCGCATGCAGTCGGCGACCGCCGAGCCTTCCTTGAGGAATTCCGGGTTGGAGACCACGTCGAAGTGCAGGTCCTCCCGGCCACGCTGAGCCAGCACTTCCGCGACGCGGGCGCCGACCTTGTCGGCGGTGCCGACCGGCACGGTGGATTTGTCGATGATGATCTGCCGGCTTTCCATGTGCCGGGCGATGGTTTCGGCGACGGAGAGCACATACTGGAGATCCGCCGAACCGTCCTCGTCCGGCGGCGTGCCGACGGCGATGAACTGAACTTCCCCATGCTGCACGGCGGCTGCGGCATCGGTGGTGAAGTCGAGGCGGCCCGCCGCATGGTTTTCCCGTACCAGGCTTTCGAGACCGGGCTCGTAGATGGGGATGATGCCCTGCTTGAGGCGTTCGACCTTGTGGGCATCCACATCGACGCAAACCACGTCGTGACCGACTTCCGCCAGAACAGCCCCCTGGACCAAGCCGACATAGCCGATGCCGAAAACAGTAACTTTCATGTCGATTCCTTCGAACGTTCAAATATGAGAGGGGCGCCGTTGCCCGGCCGACGATCCGTGCGTCAGGGCCGGGCATCTCCATGGCTTTCTTTGCGTGTGGTTGGCTCCGGATGCCGGGAGGTCAGTAGATGTCCTTGGCGAGCAGGGTGAAGGGCGTCTTGATCAGGATCTTGATGTCCAGCCAGAGCGACCAGTTGTTGATGTAGGCCAGATCCAGCTCCACGCGCTGCTGCATCTTGTCCAGCGTCTCGGTTTCGCCGCGGCAGCCGTTGATCTGCGCCAGCCCGGTGATTCCCGGCTTGATCCGGTGCCGGGCCATGTAGGCCTTGATCTTGCCCGTGTAGTAGTCGTTGTGCGCCACGGCGTGGGGGCGAGGGCCCACCAGCGACATCCGCCCCTGCAGTACGTTGAAGAACTGCGGCAGCTCGTCGAGGGAGGTACGGCGGATGAAGCGACCGATGGGCGTGATGCGCGGATCTTCCCGGGTCGCCTGCTTGACCTGGACGTCGTCGTGCATGCGCATGGAGCGGAACTTGTAGACCATGATGATCTGGCCGTTCCAGCCGTGGCGTTGCTGCTTGAAGATGATCGGACCCGGGGAGGAACGCTTGACCAGAATGGCGATGATCAGCATCAGCGGGCTCAGGGCGAGGATCGCCAGCAGGGCCATGAAGCGATCCAGCATGGCCTTGGTCAGCGCGGCGGTGGGGTAGGCGGTCAACGGACTTTCGTTGAGATGGATGGCCGGCAGGCCGTCGATATCGCTCACCGAGTGGTTGAGCAGCATCAGGCTGGCCAGATCGGGAATCCACACCACGTCCACGTTGGCATCCAGCAGGTCGATGTACAGGCCCTCTATCTGCTCGGCCTCGGTGAGGGGCAGGGCGATATACAGGCGGCGGATGTTGTGGTTGGCGATCAGCTGGCGCAGATGGGCCAGCACGCCGATGACCGGGTAGGGGCAGGGCCTGGGTTGCTCCGGGACCTCCTGGGCGACCAGGCCGACAACGGGCTCGTGCTTGATGCGGTGCAGTTTCTCGGCAAGCGTCAGGGCCAGATCGCCGGTGCCCACGATCAGCGACGTGCGCTCGCTGAGCAGCTTCTGGTGGTAACGCCGCGAGACGTGATGCAGCGGCAGGTAGGCCACGGCTTGCGCGGCGAGGCCCAGCGACGCCCAGGTGAGTGCGACCTCCCGGGAGAACAGGGTGCTGGTCTTGGTGATGAAGGCCACCATGGTCAGCCCGGCGAGGAGCAGCAACCAGCCGCCCAGCAGGCGGGACAGTCCCGTGAGGTACCCATGCTGTTTGTGGTAGACGCGAAGCAGCGAGTAGACCGGCGCCGAGCCGAGCAGGGCGAAGAGCACGAGCATGCGGTACTGGGTATCGATCTCCCCGGTCTTGGCCAGGGCCAGGCCACAGAGCAGCAGGCTGGTCAGGGTCATCGCCACCAGCCATTGCCCCCAGAAGGTGAGACCGCGGGCCGCGGCGATTTTCCGCTGGCGGCGGAGGCTGTCGACGCCGCGTGTGTCTGCCCCTTGGCCCCAGCGGGGAAGTATCCCGGGCGCGTCCGGGGACATGGGCCTATCGCGTCTTGCGCGTGCGGTAGCGGGCATGGGCGTCGTCCTGAGCCATGGTCGGTGAGTGGTCAACGAACAACCCGGTCGCTGGGCAACCGGCCATCGTCCCTGGGGTGGATGTTGGAACCGATCCTCGACGGCTGATCAGGTCCCCGTGGCCTTCTTGTCGTCGCTGCTATAGCCGTAATAGTCGTAATAGCCGCCGTATTTGTTCATGTACTTCTTGGCCTTCTTCACGTTCACCTGATTGAGCACCACGCCGGTGATCGGGGCGTTGTTCTGCAGCATCTGGCCCACGCCTTTCTGCACCAGCGGGATCGGGGTGGATTCCGACTTGATCACGTAAATCAGCGCATTGGCCTGGGTGGCCAGAATCGCTGCATCGCTCACCGCCTGGGTCGGAGGGGAGTCGATGACGATGCGGTCGTATTTCTTCTTCAGGGTCTCCAGAACGCTGCTGAAGCGTGGCGAGGACAGCAGCTCCAGCGGGTTCGGCGGGACGGCCCCGGCGCTGAGCATGTCGATACCGTTGGAATGCCGTATGCAGTCCTCCAGGCGGGCGGTATTGGCGATCAGGTTGGCCAGGCCGGGCGTGCCCACCGGGAAGTCGTAGTTCTTGGCCAGGGTCGGGCGGCGCAGGTCGGCGTCGATCAGCAGGACCTTTTCCATCTGGCCCAGGGCCAGCGCCAGATTCGCTGCGACGGTGCTCTTGCCCTCGCCGGGAATCGAGGAGGTGACCACCAGGATCTCGTGATGGCTGCTGTTCATGCCGGAGAGGATGACGGCCGTGCGGATGGTGCGGATCGACTCGGCGAAGGTCCGGTGCTCATGGCTGGTGAAGAGCTTGGCGAGCTGGCCGCGCTCCTGCTTCTTGATCATGGGCAGGATGCCGAGCACCGGAAGATTGAGGTTGTTCTCGACGTCCTCGGTGCTCTTGAAGGTGTCGTTCAGCGAGTTCAACAGCAGGCTGATGCCGGCCCCCGCGAGCAGCGCCAGGATGCCGACGAGGACCACGATCAGCCCCTTCTGCGGCTTGATCGGACGGCTGGGCACGGTGGCCGGGTCGATGATCCGGGCATTGGCCGTTTCGAGGTCGGACGTGGCGGTGGTTTCCTTCAGCCGGGTCATGAAGGTCTCGTAGAGGGCGCGGTTGGCCTCCACCTCGCGCTGCAGTTCGCGAACCTGGAACTCCTTGCGGGAGATGTTCTGGATCTGCGTCTTGTTGGCGTTGTACGAGTTCTTCAGCGAGCCCTCGTTGGCGAGCGCCAACTGATAGTTGCGCTCGATGCCGGCGACGATCTGCTCGACCTGGCCCCTCAGGCTGGCGGAGGCGGCGTTCAGCTCGGTGCGAGCGGCTTCCATGGCCGGATGGCGGCTGCCGTAGCGTTTGGACAGCTCCTCGACCTTGGCCCGGGCCCTGGCCTCTTCGGCCTTGAACTGCTGGATTAGCGGGTTGCCCAGCACCGCGGGAATGGTCGCCAGCTTCTCCCAGCCGCCTTCGCGCATGGACTGGACCTGGCGGTACTGGCTCTCGGCCTCGGCGCGCTGGCGGCGGGCGTCGATCATGCGGTTGCCGGTCAGCGAGAGCTCGGCGGCGTTGATGGTGGTCACGCCGTCGAGATCCACCAGATTTTCCGCTTCGCGATAGGCCTGCAGGCGGTTCTCGGATTCCGTCAGCTTGTCACGCAGCTCTCCCAGGCGGGTATGCATCCAGGCGGTGGCGTTGGCCGACATGGCCATGCTGGCCTCCAGCTGGGCCTCGATATAGCCGTTGGCCAGGGCATTGGCCGCGCGGGCCGCCATGGGCGCATCGGCCATGTCGACCTGGATCTTCACCAGCTGGCTCTTGGGGATGGGCTCGATGACGATGCGGTCCATGAAGGCGCTGGTCACGTCCTTGAAGATCCGCGCCTCTTCCGTGGGGACGCTCCCGGCAAGGACGTCCGGCACGGTGCCCGGCAATTCGCCCGGCTGGGCGGCAGGCTTGGCCTTGAGGAAGCGGGAGAGCAGGGCCGAGACGTTGATCAGGGGTTTCGGCTTCTGCCGGGGGTCGAATTCCGGGTGCGTGGTGAGGTTGAGCTTGCGCACCACCTGCTCGGCCAGGGTGCGGGACTTGAGCAGTTCGAACTGGGTCTGGAGATATTCGCTCTGCGAGCTTTCCGTGCCGTAGATCTGCTCGATGGCCACGATATTGGCCTTCTGCTGCTCGATCAGCAGGGTCGTTATGGCGCGATAGGTGGGCGTGATGCCGAAAAGCACGACGACCGTGGCCAGCATGGCCACCAGGACCAGCGAGAGGATGCTCCACTTGCTGGACCAGATGACTTGCCAGGTGTGCAGCAGATCGACCTTCTCGTCGAAATCCAGACGTTGGATGGCCCGGGGGCGGACTGAACTCGGAGCGATACTTTCCATGTATGAGACTCTGCGCTGAGAAGGGGCGTGGTGTGCGTTTTCTCTAAGCCCGTAGTGCTACTGGCACTTCCTGGTGCAGGTGGGCCGCTGGCCGGGAGGTCTTTCAGAAGAAGCCCTGGTCGATGTTGATGGAGTCTCCGGGATAGATGGGGGTATCGAGGTTGGCTTTTTCCGGGGTCCGGTTGGGGTCCTGATCGCGGATGATGGTTATCCGGCTCTTCGAAGCCAGCTCCGTCAGCCCGCCGGACAGGGCGATGGCGCGGCGCAGGGTGAGTCCGGGCTGATAGGGATAGCCGCCGGGCTCCTTCACTTCGCCGCTGATGTAGAACTCTCGGTATTGCAGGACGCTGACCGACACGCGCGGGTCCACCAGGAATTCGCCGTTGAGTTTCTCGGCGATCATTTTCTCGATCTCGGCGGCGGTCTTGCCCTTGGCGCGGACTTCGCCGATGAACGGGTAGGAGAAGGTGCCGGCGTCGGTCAGGCGGAGCTCCTGAAAGCTGAGGTCGGGCTCGCCGAATACGTTGATCCGGATGACGTCGCCCGATCCCAGTTTGTAGGTGGAGTTACCTTCTGCCAGCACGGCCTCGCTCTGAACCAGCAACAGACCCAGCAACAGGAAGAAATGACGTATGGCCATGGAACTCGTTATCTCCAAAGTTTTGCATTGATCGATAGGTTTATTGCACTGCCTGAAGTTTGAGGACTTCCATCGGCGCCGCAATTGCAGTTGTTGGCCTGTCGATTGGTCATGGCTACTTCGAGCACGCTACCGCCCCAAGATTTATCGTTCGATCCTGAAAACGTGGGAAACATGTTTTTGGGAGCAAAACATAACCTGCGACAGTCGCCTCGGGGCTCTGCGCGCACGTTGAACTGGGAAGAAATCAAGGGAAGGGCGAACGAGGGCTGAGTCGATATATCCAGCCCGAAAAGAGGAGCCTGGGTTCAGACCTGTCCCTGATCTTTCATGCTCTTCCAGTTGAGCTTCGATTTTTCAGAAAATTGTCATATTCATTCGGTAGCGGACTCACCTTAACTTTGCCTTAAGGACGAGAGGTAGGATTTTTTTTCTGATTCCTAGCACTCCTTTAACGTGCGGAAGCCTGTTCGAGAAGAGTTCTTGATTCGTTAGTAATACTTTTTTGTTAGCACGGAAATTCCGTTTTTCTTCTTGAAGCTGCATCGCTCAAGGCATCGGCCATTAAGGCGAATGGCTATTTCTGACTGTGCGCTCAAGTTGTCGTAGAGAGGCAATTATCCGGATCGAGAAAGTGTAGATGCGCCATCCGGACAATGGGACGGTGCAGCAGATGGGGGAGGCTGATATCGAGCTGCATTCATTCCCAGGCTCGCATCGGCAGAATGAAGCGGCCCCGCGTTCGCCCGAGACCGGGATGGTGTTCCCGGTCGCCGGCCTGGTCAGGCGGGGCTCAGATCATGACGAACTTGGCGAACTTGTAGGCCTCGGCCACGAAGGCGCGCGCGGAGTCGAACATGGTGGCGGACTCGAGGCTGATCAGAAAGACCAGCGGATAGAACAGGGCCGGATAGTGATCTTCGAGGGTCAGCAGGCGGAGCCTCAGGACCAGTTTCGAGAGCGGTTTCATCAGGGTCAGGGAAATGAGAATGCCAATTGCCGTGCCGACGATTATATCGCTGGGGAAATGAAAGCCTGCATAGACGCGCGGAAGACATATGAGCAGCGCCGTGTAACCCATCATCAGGGCGCCGAGCCTCCGGTTGAGCAGGAAGATGCTGGTCGCGAAGGAAAAGAAGAGTACGGAGGTATCGCTGGGCATCGAACTCCATTGGTTCAGTGTCAGCGGATCGATATTGATCGGAAGTATCGATTCGACTGCTGGGTCATGCATGGGTCTGAGTCGATAGGGAAGCACTGCGGATAACAGTCTTCCGACGAGTATCGCAACGATGGAGATGGCCATCATCGCCAACAGTTTCGCTCTAACCTGCACTCGGTCGGAGTCCCTGGAAAACCAGAAGCTCCACCATAGCATCCAGAAGGGAATGCCTTTTATGAGGTAGTTGTTCGCGATGAATAGAATAATTCTGTCGAGATGCTCGTTTGTACCGGCAAACTCGTTGACGAACTTGAAGAGCGAAATGTCCAGTGCTTGTATGGTTTCAATCATGCATGGCCTCTTATTGTATTGAATGGCATGCCTACATGACCTGAGCGTCAGTCGGATAAATAACTGCTGCGATGGATCTGGATATTTGCTGAATGTAGCGACTCGACATTAAACGCAATAACAAAAATGTCATAGGATTTTTTTTATTTTGCATAGGACTATTTTGCACTGCCGCAAAATAACGGGTGAATGTCCGCGATGAGTGTCGGTATCGCGCCTTTCGGCGAAATCTCTTTTTCGCCGGCCCGGCTATTCGAGGATCTTGCCGAAGTTGGAGTAGAACAGGTCGGCGTTGCGGCCTTCGGTGAGATCGAAGAGGGTCCAGTTGCGGATCAGGCGGGCGCCGCCGTCGCGGGTGAGGGGGGCGAAGGCGAAGTCGGCGCGGCGCACGATCGAGCTGGTCAGCATCTCGTCGAAGGGGATGGAGACGTAGAACCCTTTGTCGAAGCTGCCCTCGCCGTACTCCTCCTTGGAGGCATCGGTGAAGGTGGCCCAGGCGCCGAAGCGCACGCCGTTGTCGAACTCCCGCGACAGGTCGATGGTGACGCCGAAATCCTTGGCCAGGTAGCGGCCGACGCTGATCCGGGTCAGCATGTGGCGCAGGGGGAAGCCGCGCGCGTAGCCGGTGACGTGCCCGGTCCAGACCTCGTACTGCTGCAGGCCGAAGTCCTGTTCGAAGTCGCGTTTCCTGACCCGGTTGATGTCGCCGCCCAGCGCCCAGCGCTCGCCCATCGGGCGGTAGAGCAGCTCGCCGCCGACCCCGGCGAACATGGATTCCAGGTAGCCGCCGTAGACCATGCCGAACAGGTCGCTGTCGAGGGCGCGGGCGTGGTTGAGCTGGAAGTAGGGCATGGTCGTGTTGGAGGTGGTCCAGTACTCGCGGATGTTGGTGCGCACCCGCGGCATGTTGCTGGGCGCGGTGTATCTGAACTTGTCGAAGTTGTTGTCGATGTTCTGATTGACCATGCCGCTGATCCAGGTGCCGGGCGTGAGGCGCAGCTCGGCGCTGAAGTTGGCGCTGACCTGGTAGAGGATGAAGTCGTCCGGGCCGCCGACGCTCTGTCGGTAGCCGAGGCCCAGCCCATAGCTGAGGGGGTTGGGCCGGCGCCGCAGCAGTTCGGTTTCCCGTTGCGGCAGGATTTCGGTCTGCGACAGGGTCCTGGCCAGTTCGCCGAGGTCGGCGTCCTGTTTCACGGCATCGCGGAAAGCCTCGCGCTCGAAGCTGGTTTCGTGGATCGGCAGGCCGTAGCGCGAGTCCACCACGGTGAGCCAGTCGATGTCCTGCTCGGCGCGAAGATCGAGAATCCGCGCGCTGCGCCCCAGGCCCTTGGGCTCGTGGAAGTAGCGGACCTGTTCGCCATGGACGACGATCTCCCGCTCGCGCCTGGCGATGCGGCTGACCCGGTAGCCGGCGTTCGCCTCCAGTTCCCGTGCCACAAGATTCCAGTCGGTCGGCTGCGTCGGGCGCGGCCCGGCGCGCAGCGGCACGGCCGGCGGATCGCCGAGCTTGGGCGGCGGGCGGCGGCTGGCGAAGTTGGTGTGCACGGTGAGGCCGAGCATCGCGGTGTTGCCGCGCTCCAGGGCCAGGTGCAGGTCGAGCCAGTCGGTGGGGCGGAGCACGGCGCCGACGTTGATCGGGGTGTCCTGCTTCTGGTTGTTGCCCAGGGGTTCGTTCTCGTAGTCGTTGCCTTCCACCTCCAGCTTGAACGACAGGGGCTTCCACGGCGTCTGCCATTCCACGCCGCCGAACAGGGCGGCGGGGCCGTGGAACCAGGAGTCGTTGTTGAACTCGCCGCCCGCCCCGCGGCGCGGGCGATCCTCGAAACTGTTGCTGAACAGGGTGAAGGGGTTGGTGACGTTGTCGCGCTCGCCCAGATAACCCCAGCCTATGCCGAAGGTGAAGTCCAGGGGGCCGAAACGCTTGCTGGCGACGAAGAATTCGCTGGAGAACAGCCCGGTGCCGCCGATGTCGCGCCCGCCGACGGAGAAATCCGGGCGCCAGCGGGTTTCCTTGAGCAGCCGCACCTTCACGTCGAAGGCCTTGTCCTTCAGGCTCTGGTCGCCGCTGAAGCCGGGCGGGCCGTAGGGGCGGTTGCTGATGTCGGTGTAGCGGAAGGTGCCCTCCAGCCAGTTGAACGGCTGCAGGGTGAGGGCATAGCGGTTGTTCGGGTGGCTGTGGGTGTAGGTGAAGCTCAGTTCACCGGCCGGGGTCATGCGCGCGGTGGGCGTCTGCAGCAGGCCCACGCCGCCGAAGTCGCTCTGGGTGTGGCGGGTCTCGCTAGTCTGGGCCCGGGTCGTTCCCTGTGTCAGTGCGGCAGAGAGGGCAATCGACGCTAAGGCCAGACGTTTCATCATTGTCTTCCGTGGCTCCATCCAGCGGCAAAGGTTGCGTGGCAATGAAGCGGGCCAGTTCGCGGTTGAGGTCTTTGGCCAGTCCTTCCAGGAGCGAGCCGTCCAGGGGTACGTAGAGCACGGCGCCGGGGGCCAGTGGCTGGTCCGGGGCGCGATTCCAGGCGGCGACGCCCAGGCGGCTGACCTGGCCGTCCGGCTGGATCACGTACAGCCAGTCGGGGTCGGCGGCGATATGCCGTGGGCAGTCGTGCAGATAGGCGGTGGCCGGGCGCAGGCCGAGAAAGGGCGGGCTGCAGTCGGCCCGCACCGCGCCGGTGACGCGGACGTGCCGGGGCCGCGGCGGGAAGAGCAGGCGGTCGCCCTCGCCCAGCAGGCGGTTGTCGCCGGGCCGGGTTTCCAGGCGCAGCGGATCGAGGCTGGTCGCCCGCCGGCCGCTGACGGGGGCGGCGCGGACCTGCTCGGCGAGACGGTGGAACAGCTCCGCCCGCTCCGGCTCGTCGCCCATGACGGCGAGCCGCTCGAGCACGCCCAGCTCGAACAGGATGCCGGTCTTGAGGTCGCGCTGGGCGGGAATCTCCGCCTGGTGCAGCCAGGCCGCACCGAGCAGGTAGGCGTCGGCGCGGACCCGGGCCGTCAGCAGCGCATCGAGCAGGCGGCCGCCCGGCGCCAGGGGCTGCTCGCCCGGGCGCTCGACCAGGCCTTCCACCCGCACCGCGGCGCCCGCCGGCCCCAGGGCCAGCATCAGCAGGGCCAGGACGGCCAGCCGGCTCATGGCCGAGGCTCCCGGCGATAGGGGCGCAGCTGGGTGAGGGTCACGGGGAGGTGCGGGGCGAGGTACTGGCGGCTCTTGTAGATGAAGCCGTCGTCCGGGTCGACCCAGTAGCGGTTGGTGACGGAGAAGCGGGCGTTGCTCGCCTCGAGTTCTTCGTCGATGCGCAGGAGCAGACGCGGGGAGCCCAGGTTCCGGGGCAGCGTGACGGCCTCCAGGCCGTGGCGGCGGAAGCGCGAGCGGACCTGGATGCCATAGCGGTAGCCGGGCGCCCAGTCCAGTTCGCGCCGGCTACGGCTGCCGTCGGGCAGGGTGTGCAGGCCCGCGGCGAAGGGATCGGGGCCGAGGAAGCGGGTGCCTTCGAGGGTTTGCGGCAGGCCGGTGGTGCGGCGGATCAGGCCGTGTTCGACGACCAGCACCTGGCCTGTAGAGGTGGCCCAGAACTCCTGGCTGCCCTGGGTCCGGCCGAGGACCAGCAGGGCCGTGCCCCAGGGCGACTGCAGGCGCTGCTGGAAGTAGGGGCGTGCGAGGATGTCGGCGGAGGATGTGGAAACCGTCGGGCGAGGGGTGTAAAGCGCATCGCGCAGGGTGCCGAAGGCGCCCTGCAGGGGCGGCGCGCAGGCCGAGAGCGCGCAGGCTGCGGTCAGGGCCGCGACGAAGCGGAGCATCCACACGGATCACCACCTGACTATCGTTCCATGATGTTTCGTTGCAGGTTCACGCCCGTGTTGACGAAGTAGAACGAGGGCACCACCTGGCTGATGAAGCGGTTCCAGCGAGTGATGGGCGCGGCGCCGACGAAGACCACGTCTTGGGGCTGCA
Source organism: Azotobacter bryophylli (assembly GCF_042643485.1). Classification (NCBI taxonomy): domain Bacteria; kingdom Pseudomonadati; phylum Pseudomonadota; class Gammaproteobacteria; order Pseudomonadales; family Pseudomonadaceae; genus Azotobacter; species Azotobacter bryophylli. Next base: position 180,655 of record NZ_JBHRSJ010000007.1, read on the forward strand.
TCTCGAAATGCGCGGCGAGAACCATGGCCGTCGGCGACTTGGCGTCCAGCTGGAAGACGGTGGCCTTTCTCGTCTTCAGGTCTTCTATCCCGCGTATCACGTAGACCGCCTTGGGGGCCGAAGTTTCCTGGCGCAGGCCGCTGACCGCGCCGATCACCTCGGACAGGGAAATGCTGCGGGTCTTGTAGTGCAGCGGGCCGGGGGAGACGACCTCGCCGAGGATGAACACGCGCTTGCGGTCGTTGTAGGGCAGGTGCAGCTGGTCGCCGTCCTTCAGGTAGATGGAGTCGAGCCGGGCGCCGCCACGGTTCAGCGCGTCCAGGTCCAGCCGGTACTCGCGGCCGTCGCGCTTGAGGATCAGGCCGGCGAGGTCGGCCTCGGCAGTGTCGATGCCGGCCTCGCCCACGGCTGCCGGCAGGGTCAGCGGCACCGTGGTCAGGGCCTGGATGCCGGTCTTGTCGAAGGCGCCGGTGAGGGTCACCTTGCGCCCGCCGAAGTGGATGACGGCGACGTCCACCTGCGGGCTCTCGATGTAGCGGGTCAGGCGCTCGGCGATGTCGCTGCGCAGGTCCTCGATGGTCCGCCCGGCGGCCTGGACTTCGCCGATGTAGGGGTAGAACAGATTGCCGTCCGGGCGCACCAGCCGGCCGTTGGCGAAGGGCGCCTGCTGCGGGCCGGCCGGCGCGGTGAGTTCCGGGTGGTCCCAGACCGTGATGTTGAGGATGTCGCCGACGCCGACCAGATAGGGACCGGGGCGGTAGGTGGTCAGCTCGACCGGCAGTTGCTCGGCGCGGCGGGCGGCGTCCTGGATCGCCAGCAGCTTGGGCGTGATGGGCACCAGCTCGACCATGCTGTTTTCCCGCGAGCCTTCGCGCTTGATGGACCAGGTGCTCAGTTGCTGCCCAGGGGCGAAGAGGCAGCCCTGGGTGGCCGTGGCCAGCAGCAGGACGAGGACGAGGGCGAGCGAGCGGGGCATGGGAGGCGTACCGGTGAGAGACGGAGGGAGCCCTGCGCCGTCCGCCGGGGCGGACGGGGCGTTGTCCTTGGGGGCTAGCGCGTACCTGTGGTCCCCGAGGTTCCCGTGGTCCCCGACGTGCCGCTGGTGCCGGTGGAACCGCTGGTGGCAGCCGCCGCGCCGACGCCGATGACGCCCGAGGCGATGCCCACCGGCGGGGCGGTGTTCAGGCCGGGTAGCTGGGCGGAAGGCGTCAGGCTGTTCGGCACGGAGGCGGCGACCGGCGCCGTGCCGCCGCCGTCCGTGCCCGAGGTGCCGGTGGTCCCGGTGCTGCCGTTGGAGCCCGTGGTGCCGGTCGTTCCGGTGCTGCCGTTGGAACCCGTGGTGCCGGTGGTTCCGGTCGAGCCGTTGGAGCCCGTCGTTCCGGTGGTCCCCGTGGTGCCGCGCGGGGCGTCTTCGGCGGCCAGGAGCAGGGTGGCGGCAGACGCGGCGACGGGCGCGGCGGCGAACGGGGTGGCGTGCGCTTGCCGGGGAGAGGTCCCATCGACTGCATGGGCCGTGGCGGTCAGGCCGAGGACGAGCATCGTCAGCGCCGTCGAGGGAAGTGCTTTCATGCTGCCTGCTCCGGAGTCGGATTCCATTGCAAGAAAGCTAGGCCACAGCCGGGGAATGGGCAAACGGGAGCCGTGACGTCCGTCCGCCGACGCTATCGGACTAATGCTTGCCGGCGGCGGTCGGCCCCAGCGTGCGCAGCTTCTGCAGGGCGTGCAGCCGCGCGGCCATGTGCTTCTGGTGCAGCCAGTCGGCGATCTCGCCCTCGGGCACGTAGCCGCTGACCGCGTGCTGCAGCAACTGGCGCAGCTGCGGGAAGTCGTCGTGGCGGATCGCCTCGACCAGCGCCTTGAGCAGCGGCTTCAGCTGCTCCCAGGGCAGGTGTTCCTCGTCGGCGCGCAGGATCCGGCCGTGGCAGGTCGGAGTGACGTTGTCGCCGATCAGCAGCTCCTCGTAGAGCTTCTCGCCGGGGCGCAGCCCGCTGAACTGGATGGCGATGTCGCCGTCCGGGTTGCCCGGCGAGCGCACCGACAGCCCGGACAGGCGCACCATCTTCTCCGCCAGGTCGAGGATCTTCACCGGCTCGCCCATGTCCAGCACGAAGACGTCGCCGCCTTCGCCCAGGGAGCCGGCCTGGATCACCAGCTGCGCCGCCTCCGGGATGGTCATGAAGTAGCGGGTGATGTCCGGGTGGGTGACGGTGACCGGCCCGCCGCAGCGGATCTGCTCGCGGAACAGGGGAATCACCGAGCCGGAGGAGTCCAGCACGTTGCCGAAGCGCACCATGGTGAAACGGGTGCGGTTGACCTGCGGCTTCAGCCCCGGCGCCTCGTACAGCGCCACCTCCGGCTCCCGCGCCAGGGCCTGCAGCACCATCTCGGCCAGGCGCTTGCTGCCGCCCATCACGCTGGTCGGGCGCACCGCCTTGTCGGTGGAGATCAGCACGAAGTTGCGCACCCCGGCGCGCAGGGCGGCCTGGGCGGTGTGCAGGGTGCCGAGGGTGTTGTTCAGCACGCCCTCGGCGACGTTGTGCTCGACCATCGGCACGTGCTTGTAGGCGGCGGCGTGGTAGACCGTGTCCACCTGCCAGCTGCGCATCACGTCGAGCAGGCGGCCGGGGCTGCGCACCGAACCGAGCACCGGGACCAGGCTCAGGCGCAGGTTCTCCCGGCGGATGCGCCGCTCCAGCTCGCTCTGGATGCAGTAGAGGTTGTATTCCGAATGCTCGAAGAGGATCAGGGTGGCCGGCCCGCAGGCGAGGATCTGCCGGCACAGCTCCGCACCGATCGAGCCGCCGGCGCCGGTCACCATCACCGCCTGGTCGCGGATGCAGCGCTCAAGCAGGTCTGGGCGGGGCGGCACCGGGTCGCGGCCGAGCAGGTCGGCGATGTCCACCTCCTGCAGGTCGTCGACCTTGACGCAGCCGCAGGCCAGCTTGGCGATGCTCGGCATCGAGCGCACCGGCAGCGGGCAGGTCTGCAGCATCTCGAGTATCTGGCCGCGGCGCGCGCGGGTGGCCGAGGGGATCGCCAGGAGAATCTCCTCGGCGCGGCTCTCGGCGAGCATGCGCGGCAACTGGCAGGGCGGGAACACCGGCAGGCCGGCGATCATGCGCTGGGCCAGCTGCGGGTCGTCGTCGACGAAGGCCACCGGGCGCATGGCGTTGCCCAGGCGCAGGGCGTGGGCCAACTGGTGCCCGGCCGAACCGGCGCCGTAGATCGCCACCCGGGTGCGCCGGCCGTCGCGGCCCGGGCCGCGCTCCAGGTGGAACCAGTCGCCGGTGAAGTACTGGCGCATGGCGATGCGCAGGCCGCCGATCAGCAGCAGGCCGAGGAGCCAGTAGATGACGATCAGCGAATACGGCACCGGCGCGGCACTGCGGCCGTGGAGCAGGACCACCAGGGCCAGCAGCAGCGCCGCCACGCTCACCGAGCGGGCGATGGTCAGCAGCGCCTCGTTGCCGAGGTAGCGCATCACCGCCCGATACATGCCCAGGCGGATGAATACCGGCAGGGCGACCACCGGGGCCGAGACGAATAGCCAGGCATGGCGGCCGAACGGGGCGATGGCGCCCGGGTCCTCCAGGCGCATGTAGAAGGCCAGCCACAGCGCCAGCCAGATCAGCAGGATGTCCGTGCCGACCTGGAGGATGCGCTTGCCGCCATGGGGCAGGTTCAACAGACGCTGTCGGAACGACAGGGGCGAGTCTTTGCTGAGCGATTTCATCGGGCGGTAATCCCGGGAATGGCGGCATTCCCCGATCAGGAGCGTGGATGATTTCTCCCTGGCTGAAGACGACGGCCCGTCCGGTTCCTTCGGGGGCGGAACGGCGGCGCAGCGCTCACTTCGGCGCGCCGCGCCGCTCCGGGCGGTGGTGCGCGTCCGCCGCCTTCCAGGCGGAGGGCTGCATGAAGTGGGCGACGGACAGGGCCAGGCTGGCGATCCGGTAGGTGCTCCGGCGCGGACGTGCGGCCTCGCTCATCACGTCGATCAGCGCGGCGCAGGTCTTGTCGATTTCCAGGGCGCTCAGGGTCGGGTGGACGAGGAACATCAGGCTGGTCTCGCCCAGCTCCCGGGCCACCGGCAGGCGCTCGGCCGGGCGCCAGCCGGTGCCGTCGAAGGCCTTCTCCAGGTACACCTCCGAGCAGGAGCCGGAGAAGCAGGGCACGCCGCGGGCGCCGATCTCCTTGATGATGCGGTCGCGGTCCCAGCCCTCGCGCAGCTGCGCCGGCTCGACGAAGACGTAGCACTTGTAGGCGGCGTGCTCGATCTGCGGCGGGATCTCCGGCACCCGCAGCCCGGGCAGGCGGCGCGCGCATTCCCACAGGCGGCGGGCGTTGGCCAGGCGGCGGGCGTGCCAGCCGGCCATGCGGCCGAGCTGGATGCGGCCGATCACCGCCTGGGTCTCCATCATCCGCCAGTTGCTGCCGAAGCTCTCGTGCAGCCAGCGGAAGCCCGGCCCGTGCTGGCGCTCGTAGACCGCCTCCCAGCTCTTGCCGTGGTCCTTCAGCGACCACATGCGCGACCACAGCCCCCGCTCGTTGGTGGTGACCATGCCGCCTTCGCCGCCGGTGGTCATGATCTTGTCCTGGCAGAACGACCAGGCCCCGATATGGCCGATGGAGCCCACCGGACGGCCCTTGTAGCGCGCCCCGTGGGCCTGGGCGCAGTCCTCGACGACCTTCAGGCCGCGCTCGGCGGCCAGGGCCATTATTGTGTCCATGTCGCAGGGCCAGCCGGCCAGGTGCACGCAGATCACCGCCCGGGTACGCGGGGTCAGCACCGCGCGGATGCTCGCGGCGGTGATGTTCTGCGAGTCGCGGTCGACCTCGGCGAACACCGGCGTGGCGCCGGCGTTGACGATGCAGGAGACCGAGGCGAGGAAGGTCCGCGGGGTGACCACCACCTCGTCGCCGGGGCCGATTTCCAGCGCCATGAGCGCCTCGTCCAGGGCCAGGGTGCCGTTGGCCAGGGCGATGGCGTGGCGGGTGCCGGCCCAGTCGGCGAATTCCCGCTCGAATTCCCGGCACTCCTCGCCGGTCCAGTAGTTGACCCGGTTGGACAGGATCACGCGGCGTACGGCCTCGGCCTCTTCCTCGGTGAAGGAAGGCCAGGGGGAGAAGGGTGTGTTCAGCACGTTGGTGTACCGGTGGCGGGGGAAGAGGAAAACTAGTGGCCGGGGAGCGGGGCGAGCCGGATGTTCAGCTCCTCGAGCAGGCGCTGTTCGAGCTCCAGGATCCGCTCGCTCGGCCGGGTCTTGATCGGGTTGCAGTCGACCCCGGCGTACAGGGTCCAGGGCTCCAGGTTCTTGCGCACCAGCGCGCCGGCGCCGACCGCGGCGCCTTCGCCGATGGTGACGCCGGGCAGGACGATGACGTTGGTGCCGATGATCGCGTGGCGGCCGATGTGCACCCGCTCCCGCTTGACGTTGGTGTAGCGGGCCGGGACGGTGGGGTTGGTCAGTCCGCCGCCCATGAAGTCGTCGCTGCCGGTGATGATCCGGCAGCCGGCGCTGAGGCCGGAGAAGTGGTCCATCTGCAGCTCGCCGCCGCCGATCACGCTGCAGAAGGAGGCGATGTGGACGAAGCTGCCGAGCACGGTCCGTTCCCCGGCGTTGAGGAACACGAAGTCGTCGATCTGCGAGTAGTCGCCGACGATGAGGTTCTGGCGATTGATGATCTTGGCCGACTCATGAATCGTATGGCTCATGGTTGCTCCCCTTGAAGGCGTAGGTGGTGGCGTGGCCGAGGGCGGTGATGCCGTCGCGGGCCACCACCTTGCGCAGCGTCAGCAGGATGATCTTCAGGTCCAGGCGCAGCGAACGGTGGTCCACGTACCAGACGTCCAGCCGGAACTTGTCCTCCCAGCTCAGGGCGTTGCGCCCGTTGACCTGGGCCCAGCCGGTGATGCCGGGGCGCACCGCGTGGCGGCGCGCCTGTTCGGCGCTGTAGAGCGGCAGGTACTCCATCAGCAGCGGGCGCGGGCCGACCAGGCTCATGTCGCCGCGTAGCACGTTCCACAGCTCCGGCAGCTCGTCGAGGCTGCTGGCGCGCAGGAAGCCGCCGAAGGGCGTCAGCCGCTCGGCGTCCGGCAGCGGTCGGCCGTCGGCGTCCAGCGCGTCGCGCATGCTGCGGAACTTGACGAGTTCGAAGGGGCGGCCGTGCAGGCCGGGGCGTACCTGGCGGAACAGCACCGGCGTGCCGAGGCGCCGGCGGATCTGCCAGGCCAGCACGGCCAGCAGCGGGGACAGCAGGATCAGCCCGAACAGGGCGACGAGCAGGTCGAACAGGCGCTTGTTCACTGGATTCCCATCTCCTGCAGCATCCGCGCGTTGACCCGGCGCACGTCGTACTTCTCCTCGGCGATCTGCCGGGAGCGGGCGCCCATCCGGGTGACCAGGGCCGGCTCGTCGATGAAGCGCAGCATGGCCCGCGCCAGCGCGTCGACCGCCCGGACCGGCACCAGGAAGCCGTTTTCCTCCGGCACCACCGTCTCGCGGCAACCGGGCGCGTCGGTGGTGACGATCGCCCGGCCCATGGCCATGGCCTCCAGCACGGTGCGCGGCGTGCCCTCGCGGTAGGAGGGCAGGACGTAGACGCTGGCCGCGGCGATCGCCGGGCGCACGTCGTCCAGGCGCCCGAGGTAGCGGACCACCCCTTCCTTCACCCAGCCGTCCAGCTCGTCGCGGCGGATGGCATCCGGGTTGCCATCGATCCAGCCGACCAGGTTGAAGGTCGCGGCGGGGAAGCGCGCCTTCACCTGGCGGGCCGCCGCCACGTACTCGCGCACGCCCTTGTCGCCCAGCAGGCGGGCGATCAGCAGGAAGCAGGGGGTCGCCGGCAGCGGCTCGACGCGGTAGCGCGCGAGGTCCACCCCGGAGCCGTTGAGCACGCAGGAGGGGGTCGAGGGGCCGAGGATGCCCTGGCCGCGGAACAGCGCCTGGTCGTCCGGGTTCTGGAAGAACACCTTGTGCGTGCTGCGCAGGGCCAGCGCATACAGCCGCTCGACCAACAGGCGCAGCAGGCCGCGGCCGTCGCCGCCGCCGCGCTCGCCGATGAAGGCGTAGCCGAGGCCGGTGATCAGCGCGAAACGCTGCGGCACCCGCGCCAGCGAGGCGGCCAGGGTGCCGTAGATCACCGGCTTGATGGTGTAGCCGAGCACGCAGGTCGGGCGGATGCGTCGCTTCAGCCGCCAGAGGTGCAGCAGGGTGGCGCAGTCCTGCCAGGGGTTCATGCCGGTGCGCTGCAGCGGCACGTCGTGCACCCGCAGGCCGCGGTCCTCCAGGCTGCGGCGCAGGGTGCTGCCGGGCGGCACCTCCGGCACCGCCACGTGCACCTCGACCCCGCGGGCGAGCAGGTCGTCCAGCAGGGGGCCGCGGAACGGGATCAGCGAATCGGCGTAACTGGCGACGAGCAGGAAGATCATGGTCTGCGCCTCTGTCCGGGGAGAAGGCCGTAGGTCTGGTAGATCTTCATCACCGGCGTCATGCCGGGCTCCAGCTGCGCCTGGCGCGGCCGGCCGATGGCGGAGAGAAGCAGGAAGATCAGCATGGGGGCGAACATCCATTTCTGGCGCAGGGCGATGCCCAGGTTGGCGGTGGTCATGGACAGCACCAGCCAGGCCATCAGGGCGTAGCTCCAGAGGAAGACCCGGCTCTCCCGCTGCTTGCGCGCCGGGTTCTGCAGGATGGCGTAGCCGCCGGCGGCGAACAGGTAGAGCAGGATCAGGTTGTCGATGGCCGCGGCCAGCGCGAAGGGACTGCGCGCCTCGATCAGCAGCGGGCGGAACAGGTAGGTGAAGAGCTGCATGGGCAGGCTCATGGAGGCGATGTCCACGCTGCCGCCGCCTGCCATGTTCTGCGCCTGCCGGCTTTCCACGTAGCTCTTCAGGCTGTCGGCGCTGACGTTGTCGCCGACCCCGGCGTAGTGCAGGGCGAAGGGCACCATGGCGGCCGCCACCGCGGCGGCGACGGTGCCGAGGAGGAGCTTCTTGCCGGGCGTAGTCTTGGGGTCGACCAAGGGCGCCACGGTCAGCCCCATCACCATCAGCCCAGCCATGTGCGGGCGCACCAGCAGCATCAGGGCCACGGCGAAGGCCATCAGCAGGGGCCGGCGACCGAGGTCCAGCGAAGCCCACAGGGCCAGGCCGACGGCCATGAAGGCCGGCGCGTCCTTGCCGATGGCCGAGGACCAGAAGCTGACCGAGGGCAGGAACACGATCAGGGTGGCCAGGCGCCGGATGTAGGCCGCCTTGTCCCGGGTGGCGATCCGCAGGCAGCCGTCGAAGGCCAGCAGGCCGATGCTGCCGAAGACGTTGTAGACCAGGAAGGTGCCGATCAGCGACAGGCCCAATCCCTGGGTCATCAGCGCGGTGAGATACCTGACGCCGGTGGTACCGGGGGCGAACGGGCCTTCCAGGACGAAGGAGTTGCGGTAGTAGCCCAGGGCGTCGGCGCCGTAGCGCAGCGCGTAGAGGCAGTAGAAGACGCAGAACAGCGTGTGCCAGCCGTAGAGCGCCAGGCTGCGCCCGCTGCTGCACACCAGGCGGCGGCCGACGGCGACCGCGACGGCCGCGCCGACCAGCAGGACCAGGGCGGAGGTGATCAGTTGCCAGGCGGAAGCGTTGAGTTCCATGGTCGGGACGGTCCGTATCGGGAAAAAGGGCGTCAGGCCAGGCCGGTCGAGCCGGCGTAGAGCGCCAGCCAGCGGGCCGCGGCGGCATCCAGGGAGAAGCGTTCCTGCACGCGCCGGCGGGCCCGCTCGCCCAGCATGGCGCGCTCCCGCTCGCTGAGGCCCAGGGCCCAACGCAGCCCTCGCGCCAGCGCCTCCGGGTCGCGGGCCGGGACCAGTCCGCCGGCATCGCCGAGGACTTCCTTCACGCCCCCGGAATCGGTGGCCACCACCACCCGCTGGCAGGCCATCGCCTCGGCGACCACCAGGCCGAAGCCCTCCCAGGCCGAGGAGAGGACGAAGATGTCGGCGGCGGTCATCAGCCGGGCCACGTCGCTGCGCACGCCGAGGAAGCGCAGGCGCCCGGCCAGGCCCAGGGCCTCGGCCTGGGCGACCAGCCGAGCCCTGAGCGGGCCGTCGCCGACGATCAGCACGCGGAAGTCGGGGGCGTCCGGCCCGAGCCGGCCCAGGGCGGCGAGCAGGGTCGGGTAGTCCTTGGCCTCGTAGAGCCGCCCGACCGCCAGGATCAGCGGGCAGTCCGGGGCCAGGCCGAGTTCTTCGCGCAGCTCCTGGCGGTAGAACTCCGAGTAGCGGAATTCGTCGGTGGAGATGCCGTTGTGCACGGTGATCATCCGCCCCGGCGGCACCGCGCGGCGGGCGACGAAGGCCTCCACCGCGGCGTCGCTGACGTTGGTGGAGATGTCCGCCAGACGGTCGGTGAGGCGATACAGGGCCATCCGCAGGCGGCCGCCCTCGTGGGTGCTGTGGGCGCTGGAGATGACCCGCGGGATGCCGACCGACAGGCGCAGCAGGCGGGCCAGCAGGTTGGCGTGGACCATGTGGCTGTGCACGATGTCCGGCTCGAAGGCCTTGATCAGCTGCCGCAGGCGCAGGTAGGCGCGCGCCAGGGTGTAGGCCGAGTCGACCTGCAGGTCGACCACCCGGATCTGCCGGCAGCGGGGGCGCAGCAGCGCCCGGCCGGTGAGGTAGGCGATCACCACCTCGTGGCCGCGGCCGGCGAAGCTGTCGGCGAGGCTGGTCACCACCCGCTCCGCGCCGCCGACGCCGAGCCCGGTGACCACCAGGAGGATCTTCATGGCCGCTGGCCTCTTGCCCGTCATGGTTTCAGCACTCCAGCAGTTCGAGCCATTGCTGGCGGATCAGGCCGGGCGAATACTGCTCGGCCTTGCGGCTGGCCAGGCGCGACAGCTCCGCGCGTCGCCCGGGATCGCGGATCAGCTGCAGCAGGTTCGCGGCGAAGGCTTCGACGTCGCCGTTCGCCACCAGCTGCACGCCGCAGCCTTCGAGGATCTCGGCCGGCCCGGTCTCGCAGTCGAAGCTGACCACCGGCAGGCCGAAGGCCAGGCTTTCCAGCAGCACCATGGGGAAGCCCTCCGATCTGGAACTCAGGCAGAAGATCGCCGCGCCGCGGTAGTGGGCGTGGATGTCCGGGGTCGCGGGCTCCAGGCGCACGCGCCCGGCGATCCCGGCCGAGCGGCACTGGCAGTCCAATTCGTCCCGGTCCCGCTCGCCGAGGCCGACGATCTCCAGCGTCCACTCCGGGACCAGGTGGCAGATCCGCGCCCAGGCCTCGATCAGCCGGTCGTAGCCCTTGATGTGCGCCGGCCGGCCGACGGCGAGGATGGTGGTGCTGTGCAGCGGGTAGGCGTGGCTCTTCTGCACCGGGAAGGACAGCGGGTTGGGGATGGCGCGGATGGGCGCCCGGCCGCCCGCGCTCTGCCACAGCGCCCGGTCGCGCTCGGTGAGGGTGACCACCGCGTCGCAGCAGCGGGCGGCGAGGAAGCGTGCCAGCCGCCGGCTCCGGCGGCCGTGGTCGGTGCGGAAGTTGAAGTGCTCCCAGCAGATGTGGCGGATGCCCAGCCCAGCCATGGCCGGCAGGCTGAACAGCGCCAGGAGGCTCTCCACGTCGATGACCACCTCGGGCCGCCGCCGCGCCAGGCTCCGGCGCAGCCGCCAGACGGCCTGCAGGTACTTGCGGCGGTAGTTGTTCGGGCCGGCGAACAGCTGCTCCAGGCGGATGCTTTCGTGCAGCGGGAAGAAGGGCGCGAGGCCGCCCTGGACGCTGAGGAGCGAGACCTCGTGGCCCAGCTCGGCCAGGGCGCTGGCGACCACTGCGGTGACCCGCTCGGTGCCGCCCGGGCGGTTCATGTCGCCGGACAGGAAGGTGATCTTCTTCGGCTTCATCGGCGGCTCGCTCAGAGGGACGGCCGGCAGGACGGCAGGGCGTCGGCGGCCGATGTGCGGCGGGCCGCGGGCAGGACGCTGCGGTAGGCGTCGAGGATCTCGTCGGTCCAGTGCTCGAAGCAGCGGGCCATGGCCGCCCGGCAGTCCTCGGCCATCTGCCGCCGACGTTCGCCGTCGCGCTGGCGGTGCTCGCGGATGATCGTCGCCAGGGCGCTGCCGTCGCCCGGCTCGAACAGGTAGCCGGTGACGCCGTCCTCCACGTACTCGGGGATGCCGCCGACCCTCGAGGCGGCCACCGGGGTGCCGACGGCCATGGCTTCCAGGATGGTCAGCGGCGCGCTGTCCTCGATGCCGTGATAGGGCACCGAGGGGCAGAGCACCAGCTCGGCGCCGCGCATGATGCCGATGGTCTCGTCGTGGTCCCGGACGCCGAGGAAGCGCACGTGGTCCTCCAGCTTCAGGTACAGGGCGAGATCGACCAGCGCCTTGCCGGCCGGCCCTTCGCCGAGGATCAGCAGATGCGGGCGTTCCTGCGGCGGGATGGCGGCGATGGCCTCGATGGCCACTTCGGTGCCCTTTTCCGGCGACAGCCGGGAGGCGACCACCACGTAGCCCGGCTCGTGGTGGAACGGCCGGCTGGCCGCCAGCAGGGCGTCGGGATCGACCGCGTTGGGAATCTGCACGATCCGCCCCGGCTCGACGCCGTACTCGGCCAGGCGGCGCGACTGCAGGCGGTTGAGGGTGATGAACAGGTCGGTCCGCTCCAGGGCCTCGTCCTGGATCGCCCGGTACTTGCGCAATAGCTCGTCGTCCGCGGCCAGCCCCAGGGCCTGGCATTCGATCAGCCAGAAGCTGTGCACCGTCTGCACGATGGGCGTGTCGCGCAGGGCGGAGCGGGCGATGGTCACCGAGGCGAAGGGGTGCTGGGTATGGAAGACCGTGGGGCGCGTGCGCAGCCGGTTCAGCTCCCGGGCCTTGGCGTTCAGCTCGAAGTCCACCATCCGCGCCCGACGGTCGCCGGCCAGGCGGCCGAGCACGTAGCTGGCGACCCGCTGCGGCGAGAAGCGCGGCACCGGGCGGTGGCGGATCTCGACGAAGGGCGCCTGCCGTTCGGCCAGGGCGCCGGTCAGGTTGCGGTAGTAGACGTACTTGCCGCCCAGGTGCTTGCCCTCGGCGATCAGGCCGATCAACAGATCGCTGTTCATGTCTCGTCTCCCGCGGAGTCGCTGGATCAACGAATGAGCGGAGCGCTGGCGGCGGCGCCGCCTCAGGTGATGTAGGTGCATTTGCGCAGCAGCTTCAGGTTGACGCGGCTGAGGCCGTTGTCGGGGCTGCCGAAGGTCCGGAAGTGCAGGGCCCAGAGTCGGCCCAGCAGGGAGCCGCCGGGGATCTGCTGCTCGATGGTGCGGACCGCCTCGGCCGGTTTGTTCAGGTAGAAGTACTTTTCCGCCAGATTGATGGCGTTCTTGATCCGGGCCTTGGTGTCCCGTTCGTAGAGCTCCGCGTACTTGCGGTTCTGCTCCAGGTGCGACTCGATGCTCCGCTCGTTGCTGTACAGGTGCTCGCCCGGGTGGTGGTTGACCCTGACCAGGGGCCGGCGGACGTAGGCGAACTCGAACCGCTGGCAGATGCGGATCAGCAGGTCGTGGTCCTCCATGGCGCTCATCTTCTCGTCGAAGAGGATGCCGTAGTCCCGCAGCACTGTCCGCGGGACCATCAGAAACGGCGCCCCGGCCCCGACGTTGTCGCGGGCCAGCAGGTGGTGCAGGGCGTTCTTGTCTATCCGCGGCAGCCAGGTGCTCATCCGGCCGTCCCCGTAGCAGTCGTCCCGGCCGCAGGTGACCGCGCCGAGCGTGGTGTTGCGGATCTTCGAGTACTGCTCGATCACCTTGTCCGGGTGGTATTCGTCGTCCGAGTCGAGGAAGGTGACGTAGCGTCCCTCGGCCCTGGCGATGCCGACGTTGCGTGCGCCGGAGGCGCGCAGGTTGCCGGGGTTCCTCAGATAGAGGATGCGCGAGTCCCGGAAGCCGGCGACCACCTCTTCGGTGTCGTCGGTGGAGGCGTCGTCGACGACGATCAGCTGGATTTCCCGATAGGACTGCGCCAGGGCGCTGCGGATCGCCCGGCCGAGCAGGCGCGCCCGGTTGTAGGTCGGCAGGATGATGCTTACCAGGTCGTTCATGGCTTTGGCTCCCGGGCTGGGGATCGGACCAGGGCGCGAGGCGCGGGCATGCCGGCCTCAGGCCTTCCTCAGGTGCTTGTCGATGATTTCGGCGTGGCTGCCGGTGCGCACCAGCACGCCATGCTCCAGTTCGAAGATCCTGTCGCAATCGCTCAGCGTGGAAAGGCGGTGGGCGATCATCAGCACGGTCAGTTCGCCGCCCAGTTCGCCGATGGCCTGCATCACCTGGCTTTCCGTGCAGTCGTCCAGGGCGCTGGTGGCCTCGTCGAAGATCAGCACGTCGGCCTCCCGGTACAGCGCCCGGGCGATGCCGATGCGCTGGCGCTGCCCGCCCGAGAGGCGCACGCCGCGCTCGCCGACCAGGGTCTCGTAGCCTTCCGGCAGCGCCTCGATGAACTGGTCGATGTGCGCCTGGCGGGCGGCCCGGCGCAGGCGCTGCGGGTCGATCCGCCGGCGCTCGACGCCGAAGGCGATGTTCTCGGCGATGGAGCTGTCGGCCAGGTAGATGCTCTGCGGCACGTGGGCGATGCGCGCCTGCCAGGCGCGCCGGTTGGCGGCGGTCAGCTCCACGCCGTCGATCAGGATCTTGCCGCTGCAGGGCTCCAGCAGGCCCATCAGCAGGTCCAGGGTGGTGCTCTTGCCGCTGCCGGTCTTGCCGATGAAGCCGACCCGGCTGCCCTTGGGGATGTCCAGGCTGAGGTGGCGGATCACCTCCGGGGCACCCGGCGCGTAGCGGAAGCAGAGGTCCTGCAGGGCCAGGCCGCGGGCGAAGGACAGCGGCCGCGGCGGCTCCGGGCTGGCGTACTCGGCGGGGATGGGCTGCTCGATCAGGTCGATCACGTCGTCGATGTCGCCCAGGTTGCCCATGATGGTGGCCCAGCCGTTGTACAGCTGCTGCATCAGCGGCAGCAGGCGCTGCGCGCCGATGGCCAGGGCGCCGAGGACCGGGATGGCCGCGGCCACGCCGCCGTCGCGCTGGCTCAGCCAGTAGGCGAGCACGGCGATCATCAGCATGCCGATGGATTCGATCAGGTAGCGCGGCGCGCCGGCGATGAAGGTGTTGGCCACCATCGCCCGCCGCAGGTCGCCGTCGACCTGGTGGAAGCGCTCGACGTAGAGCTCCTGGGAGCCGTCGATCAGCACGTCGCGAATGCCGCCGAGCCCTTCCTGGATGGCCTGCACCCGGACGTTCTGCGCACCGGCGATGATCCGGCTGTTGTCGCGCAGCTTGCGCCGGGTGCCGAGGGTGATCGCCAGGTAGAGCAGGGTGAAGCCGACGCCGGCGACGCTGGCGACCAGCGGGTCGATGAGGATCAGCGCGGCGAAGATGGCCAGAGCCATGATGGCGGCGATGATGGCGTTGATCAGCGGCAGGAGCATGCCCTTGACCACGTTCTGCGCCTTGCTCATGCCGGCGATGATCTGGCTGGTGTTGCGCGCCACGTGGTAGCGGTAGGGCTGGTAGAGGGTGCGCCGGTAGACCTCGACGCCGAGGTCGTAGCCGATGCCGAAGGTGATCCGGTTGCTGACCCAGAGCAGCAGCATGCGCACCGCCGCGGCGCTCACCGCGATCGCGCCGAACAGCAGGGTCGCCGGCAATAGCAGGTCCTGCCGGTCGTGCCAGCCGAGGGCGGCGAAACCCTGCTGCAGCAGCGGGTATTCCAGGGCCTTGCCCGGCTCGGCCATCAGGGTCAGGAAGGGCAGCACGGCGCCCAGGGTGGCCAGCTCGGCCAGGGCACCGAGCAGCATGAGCGCGAGCAGGCCGGCCAGTTGCACGCGCCGTCGCCGCGAGAGGTGGGCGTAGAGCCGGCGGATGGCGCCGGCCAGCGAGGCCCGCGTGCCCGGTACGGCGGTTTTCGGAACGAACGTGCCAACCAAGAGGCGCAAGAACCTGTGCCGCAGGCTGCTGTTCAGCGTGCGGCGAGCTGTACTGCTGACGGACATGCGAGGCTTCCTGTGTGGGCGATGTACCACGGCATGGCCTGGGCGATGCCGGCATGGAGGTCGTACTGCGGCGCATAGCCCAGCAGTCGTCGTGCCTTGCCGATGTCGGCCAGGGAATGGCGCACGTCGCCCGGGCGGAAGTCGCGGTACTTCGGTGTTCTCGCGTAGCGCACGCCGTGGCTGTCCAGGCTCTGGCGCAGCGCCTCGAACAGCTGGTTGAGGTCGGTGCGGGCGCTGACCGCGACGTTGTAGACCTGGTTGCGCGCCCTGGCGGCGCTGGTGGCGGCGAGCAGGTTGGCCTGCACGGCGTTGTCGACGAAGCAGAAGTCGCGGCTGCTGACGCCGTCGCCGTAGATGTGCACATCCTCGCCCCGCAGCATCGCCGCGATCCAGCGGGGAATCACCGCGGCGTAGGCGCCCTCCGGGTCCTGGCGCTTGCCGAAGACGTTGAAGTAGCGCAGGCCGACGCTGGCGAAGCCGTAGTTCAGGGCGAACACCTGGGCGTACAGCTCGTTGACGTACTTGGTCACGGCATAGGGCGAGAGCGGCTTTCCGATCCGCTGCTCGACCTTGGGCAGGGCGGGATGGTCGCCGTAGGTGGAGCTGCTGGCGGCGTAGGTGAAGCTCCTCGCCTGGGCGTCGCGGGCAGCGACCAGCATGTTGAGGAAGCCGTCGACGTTGGCGCCGTTGGTGGCGATCGGCTCGTCCAGCGAGCGCGGGACCGAGCCGAGGGCGGCGTGGTGCAGGACGTGCTCGACCGGCATGGCGCCCCGCGCATGGGGGAAGTAGAGGGCGCGGCGGCAGTCGTTGAGGTTGCGGATGTCGCCGCGGATGAAGTGGAAGTTGGCCCACTGCTCGGGGGTGACCAGATCGCAGACCTCTTCCAGGTTGCGCCGGTGGCCGGTGGCGAAGTTGTCCAGGCCGACCACGCGCTGGCCGAGTACCAGCAGGGTTTCCAGCAGATTGGAGCCGATGAAGCCGGCGACTCCGGTGATCAGCCAGGTCTGCGGCGACCGCGGCAGTTCACTCAGCAGGCGTTGATAACGTGGCATCGGATGATCCGCCTTGGGGGTGGGTGGGGAATCTTCTACAGGCGCAGGTCCGCCTCCTCGGCGCGCAGCAGGTATTTCAGGTCGTAGAGAACATGGGCGGGCTTGCCGAGACGGCGGATGCTGTGCGCGCCCATGCCGCGGAACTGGTGGTGCGCCACGGCCAGGACGATGCCGTCGTAGGCGTTGGGCAGGGGCTCGGCGACCGGGGTGATGCCGTACTCGTGCTCGGCCTCCTCGGGGCTGACCCAGGGGTCGTAGACATCCACCGAGACGTTGTACTCGCGCAGCTCGCGGACGATGTCGACGACCCGCGTGTTGCGCAGGTCCGGGCAGTTCTCCTTGAAGGCCAGGCCCATGATCAGGGCGCGCGCGCCGTCGATCTGAATGCGCCGCTTGAGCATCGCCTTGATCAGCTGGGACACCACGTAGCTGCCCATGCCGTCGTTGAGGCGGCGGCCGGCGAGGATGATCTCCGGGTGGTAGCCGATGGCCTGGGCCTTGTGGGTCAGGTAGTAGGGGTCGACGCCGATGCAGTGGCCGCCGACCAGGCCGGGGCGGAACGGCAGGAAGTTCCACTTGGTTCCGGCGGCCTGGAGCACGGCCTCGGTGTCGATGCCCATGCGGTTGAAGATCACCGCCAGCTCGTTGACCAGGGCGATGTTGAGGTCGCGCTGGGTGTTCTCGATGACCTTGGCCGCCTCGGCGATCCGGATGCTGCCGGCCTTGTGCGTGCCGGCGGCGATGATCTCGTTGTAGAGCGCGTCCACCAGCTCGGCGACCTCCGGCGTCGAGCCCGAGGTGATCTTCCTGATCCGGGTGACCCGGTGCTCGTGGTCGCCGGGGTTGATCCGCTCGGGGCTGTAGCCGGCATAGAAGTCGCGGTTGAAGACCAGCCCGGAGACCCGCTCCAGCACCGGCACGCAGCCCTCTTCGGTGGCGCCGGGGTAGACGGTGGATTCGTAGATGACCACGTCGTCCTTCTTCAGCACCCGGCCGATGGTTTCCGAGGCGCGGATCAGCGGGGTCAGGTCGGGCTTCTTGTGCTCGTCGATCGGCGTCGGCACGGTGACGATGAACACGTTGCGGTCGGCCAGGCTGGCGATGTCGGCGCTGTAGACCAGCGAGGTGGCTTCCCGCAGCTCCCGGTCGCCGACTTCCAGGGTCTTGTCGTGCCCGGCCTGCAGGGCGGCGATGCGCGCCGGGTCGATGTCGAAGCCGACGACGGAGCGGCGCTTGCCGAACTCCACGGCCAGGGGGAGCCCCACGTAGCCGAGCCCGATGATGGCGAGCTTGATGTCTTGCAGGTTGTGCATGGTCGTTACCCCGTCCGGCGTCGGTGTTCGAGCATCAACTTGCGTGCGGGCGGCCCGGCTCCCTGGCCGCCCCGGGTCAGGCGTTGTCCGATTTGTATTCGTACTGGAAGTAGTAGCGGTGGCCGTAGCCGTAGGCCGAGGCCCGCTTCTTCATGCCGTTGAAGATGGCGCCCTTGATGACGATGCCGTTCTGGGCGAAGCGCTTGACCGCCAGTTCGATCTCGCGGGCGTGGTTGACTCCGAAGCGGGCGACGATGAGGCTGGTCCCGGCCTGCCGGCCGACGATCGCCGCGTCGGTCACCGCGAGCAGGGGCGGGGTGTCGAAGATCACCAGGTCGAAGGCCGCGCTGGTCTGCTCGAGCAGGGCGGTGAAGTTGGGGTGCATCAGCAGTTCGGAGGGGTTGGGCGGGATCTGCCCGCGTGGCAGCAGGAACATGCCTTCGACCGGGGTGGCGCGGATGGCCTGGTCGAGGGTGCAGCGTTTGGACAGCGTATCGGAGAGGCCGTTGTCCGCCTTCAGGTCGAGCAGCTTGTGCAGGTGCCCCTTGCGCATGTCCATGTCGATCAGCAGGACGCGCTTGCCGGTCTGGGCGATGACCGCGGCGAGGTTGAGCGAGACGAAGCTCTTGCCCACCTTCGGGCTGGGCCCGGAGATCATCAGGCGGTTGTCCTCCGCCTCCAGCATGGCGAAGTGCAGGCTGGTGCGCAGGCTGCGCAGCGCCTCCACGGCCAGGTCGTCCGGGCTGCTGGCCGCCAGCAGCGCGGCGCCGCCGTCGCCCGCGCCGCGCGGGCGCTTGCTGTGGCTGATCTGGTTCTGCCGCTCGCTGAACGGCACGGTGGCGTAGACCGGCAGGCCCAGGTGCTCGATGGCCTCGGGGGTCTCCAGCCCCGGGTTGAGCTGCTTGCGGACGAGGATGAAAGCGATCGCCAGGGCCGCGCCGAACAGCGTCGAGCCGGTGACGATCAGCGCCTTGCGCGGCGCCACCGGTCCGCTCTCGGCCACCGCCGAGTCGATGATGCGCACGTTGCCGACCGTGCCGGCGCGCACCAGGTCCAGTTCCTGGGCCTTATTCAGCAGCTGGGTGTAGATCTCGGTGCTGACCTGCACGTCGCGGGAGTAGCGCAGGACCTCCTGCTGGGTCTCCGGCAGCCCCTTCACCTTGCCGGCGATCTCGTTCTGGCGCCGGGTCAGGCTCTCGATCTGCATCATCAGGGCCTGGTAGCTGGGGTGCTCGCGCGTGTAGCGGCGGTCGTACTCGGCCTGCTGCATCTTCAGTTCGGAGATGCGGGTTTCCAGGGCCACGGCCTGGTTGAGGATGGTGCTGGTCTCCAGCGAGATGTCCACCGAGCCGTTGCTCTTGCGGTAGTTGTTCAGCGCTTCCTCGGCCCGCTCCAGGTCCTGGCGCACGTGGGGGAGCTGGCCGCGCAGGAACTCCAGGCTGCTGGCGGCCTCGGCGGACATGCGCTCGACGTTCTGGCGGACGAACTGGCGGCTGATCTCGTCGACCACCTTGACCGCGTGCTGGGGTTCCGGGTGGGTCATGGCGACGGTGATCAGGCCGGTATCGGTGCCCAGTTCGCTCAGCTGCAGGGCTCCCTGGTAGGCGCGGATGGTGCCCAGGCGGTTGAGCCGCTGCAGGACGAAGTGCGTGCCGGGGCGGGCGGTCAGCTCGCGGATCTGCAGATGGATGCCGTTGCCGTCGACGGCCTGGCCGACGTGTCCCTCGGCCAGCAGGGCGCCGGAACCGTCGTACAGGCTGAAGGCGTCCCCTTCGCCCTTGATCAGCTGGAAGGTCTCGCCGACCCGCTCGGGCGCCACGTCGAGCTGGAAGACGTCGATGGATTCGCCGCCCCAGGCGTATTCGTCCAGCCCCATGAGGGGCGGCGCCAGGGCGTCCGGATGGCTCGCCCGATAGCGGCGGGCGAGGAGGTCGCCGATCCACGGGAAGCGCACCGGCGCGGCCTGGATGTCCAGCCCGAGGTTGTCGACGGCCTTGCCGATCACGGTGCGCGAGCGGATCAGCTCGATCTCGGTGCCGGTGGTGGCATCCGACATGCCGAGGGAGTCGCCGATTTCGCTGAGTCCGGGGGCGGTGCCGCTCTTCTTCTCGATCTGCACCAGGGCATTGGCCAGATAGATCGGGGTGGCCAGCTTGGCGTAGACCGCACCGCCCAGACAGAACAGCGCGGTGATAAAGGCGATCAGCCATTTGTGGTCGAGCAGGGTGCCGAGCAGCTTGCGGAAGTCGATGCTGCCGTCGTGGTCCGGCTGGGGCAGGGCTTGGACTGGTTGCATGGGTCGGTCTTCGTCAGGTGGAAGTAACTGCGGGTCCGGTCGGACTACGGGCGCAGGCGTTTCGCCCAGGCCTCGACGCCTTTTTCGATGTCCCGGTAGGCCTGCTCGAAGGCCGTCCTGTCCCGGCGGTAGGGGTCGACGATTTCCAGCTCGCCCTGCCATTTGCCTAGGAGGAAGGTCTTGCCGCGCGCTTCCGGGGCCATGTGGTGGATGTGCTCGATGTGCCTGCGTTCCATGGTCAGCACCAGATCGGCCGCCTGCAGCATGGCGCCGTCCAGCTGGCGGGCCCGGTGCTCGGGCAAGGCGTGTCGGTGTTCGAGGAGTACGCTGCGGGTGCTGGCTTCGATGGGCTGGCCGACCTTGGCCGCCAGGCCGGCGGAAGCTACCTTGACGCCGCTGCCGGCGATGGCTTCTTCCAACAGTATTTGCGCACAGGGACTACGGCATATATTGCCGATACAGACGATCAAAACTCGCTCGAACACTTCGGCAATCCTTGAGTTGTATGTTTCTTCGAACTTGCAATGGGCAGTCGATAATCGAAGCGGCATTCGTTCGGTGCGAGCGATCGCCATGCGGGGATGACCCGCGGTAGTTCTTCGCTGTTGCGCTTATATATTCATCGCTTCGCCAGAAGAGTGCATCGGCACGCTACCGCCCCAGGTTTAACGTCTTTTCCTGAAGACAAAAAACCTCATGCAAACAGCATCCTGCTCGCGGTCGTTGCGAGCGACTAACGGTCTGTTTTTGAGTGGTTTTATGGCCGTAATGCGGGCTCGGCCTTCAATTGTCCTAAGTGACATCTGCAGAAACCCTTTATGTTCTTCCGTGAAGTTTCGCTCCATTGCCTCATCGGATTTCTGGCGGCAATGTCAACCAAATGACTATTTGCAGATAAAGCCATTTGGCTAGGAGTGGGCAAAAGTGTAGTAGAGAGGGGCTTCGGTATAGAAGCCGCGAGTTGGCATCCGATAAGTGGTAGTTACCTTGAATAATTAGCGGAGACCAACCGGCAACTTCACTATAACTTTCGCGAGCGATCTTATATATGAACGCGCAATCGGGTGCAGCGCAGCAGGCGGATGCCGAGCAGGGCCGCGGCGCAGGTCAGGCCGATCACCAGCCCCTGCCAGAGACCGCGCGGGCCGCTGGGAGCGCCGAGCCAATCGCTCAGGCCGAGGCCATAGCCGATCGGCAGCGCGATTCCCCAGTAGGCGAAGAGGGTGATGAGCATGGTCGCACGGGTGTCCTGGTAGCCGCGTAAGGCCCCCGCCGCGCTGACCTGGATGGCGTCGGAGAACTGGAACAGGGCGGAATAGACGAGCAGGCCGCTGGCGATCTGGATGACCAGCGGGTCGGCGGTGTAGACGCGGGCGATGTCCTCGCGCAGCAGCAGCATGGAGGTGGCCGACAGGCAGGCGAAGCCCAGCGCTGTCCCCATGCCGACGGCGGCGGAGAAGCGGGCGGTGTGCGCCTGGTCGCGGCCGAGGCTCTGGCCTACGCGAACGGTGACGGCCATCGCCAGGGAATAGGGAACCATGAACACCAGGGAGGAGAAGTTGAGCGCGATCTGGTGGCCGGCGACCACGTCGGCCCCTAGCCCGCCGATCAGCAAGGCGACCACGGAGAAGACGCTGACCTCGGCGAATACGGCGATGCCGATCGGCACGCCGACGCCCATCAGGCGGCCGATGGTCGGCCAGCGCGGCGGCTCGAAGCGCTCGAACAGGCGGATCGGCGCGTAGCAGGGGGCCCAGCGAACCCAGCCGAGCATGCCGATCAGCATGAACAGCATCACCAGCCCGGTCGCCCAGCCGCAGCCGACGCCGCCCATGGCCGGCAGACCGAACTTGCCGTGGATGAAGACGTAGTTGGCCGGAATGTTCAGCAGCAGGCCGGCGATGCCCAGCATCATGCTCGGGCGCGTGTGTCCGAGGCCGTCGCTGAAGCAGCGCAGCACCTGATACAGGGCGGCAGCAGGGAACCCAAAGGCCACGGCGCGCAGATAGCCCATGGCCGGCTCGATCAGACGCGCCTCCACCTTCATCAGATGCAGCACGGGTTCGGCGTTCCAGAGCAGCAGGGCCGTGCCGAAACCCACGGCCAGGGCCAGCCACAGCGCCTGGCGGACCAGCGGGCCGATCTCCGCCAGCCGACCGGCACCGAAGCGTTCCGCCACCTTGGGCGTGGTCGCCAGCAGCACGCCGGTCATCAGCAGGTACAGGGGCACCCAGAGCGAATTGCCCAGCGCGACCGCCGCCAGGTCGGCGGATCCGACCCGGCCGGCCATCAGCGTGTCGACGAAGCCCATGGCCGTGTGCGCCAGCTGGGCGACGATGATCGGCAGGGCGAGAGGGAGGAGGGCGCGCAACTCGGTGCGCACCCGCTGCGGGAACGAGACGGCAGACATCTGGATATCGGGCGGGCGCTTGCGGAAAGGCCGCGTAGTCTACGCGCTGACGGAGCGGTCAGAAAAGCTCGGCGAGGGCCCGGTCGGTTTTTCGCGCATGGCTCCCGTGCCGTCGTAGAAGTGCCTAGAATGGCGAGCCTCGAAAGGAGCCTGCCATGCGAATTCTCGCCGACGAAAACATTCCTCTGGTCGATGCCTTCTTCGGCGCCTTCGGCGATATCCGCCGCGCGCCGGGGCGATCCATCGACCGCGAAACCCTGGGCGACGCCGAGGTCCTGCTGGTGCGCTCGGTCACCCGAGTCGACGAGGCGCTGCTGGCTGGCAGCCAGGTCCGCTTCGTCGGCACCTGCACCATCGGCACCGATCATCTCGATCTCGAATACCTGCGCCAGGCGGGGATCGCCTGGGCCAGCGCGCCAGGCTGCAATGCCCGCGGCGTGGTCGATTACGTGCTGGGCAGTCTGATCAGCCTGGCCGAAGTGCATGGCGTCGATCTGGCCTCGAGAACCTACGGGGTGATCGGTGCCGGCCAGGTCGGCGGACGGCTGGTCGACGTGCTGCGCAGCCTGGGCTGGCGCGTGCTGGTCTGCGATCCGCTGCGGCAAGAGGCCGAAGGCGGCGATTTCGTCGATCTGCCGACCATCCTGAGCGAGTGCGACGTACTGAGCCTGCACACGCCGCTGACCCGCAGCGGTCCGCATCCGACCTGGCATCTGCTTGGGCGCGAGGAACTGGGGAGGCTCCGGCCCGGTTCCTGGCTGATCAACGCCAGTCGCGGCGCCGTCGTCGACAACGCGGCGTTGCGCGAGCTGCTCGCCGATCGCACGGATCTGGAAGCGGTACTGGATGTCTGGGAGGGTGAGCCGGAGGTCGATGTCGCTTTGGCCGACCTATGCCATATCGCTACGCCGCACATCGCCGGCTATAGCCTGGACGGCAAGCTGCGCGGCACTGAGCAGATCTATCAGGCTTTCTGCAGGGAGCGGGGGCTGCCCCCGTCGATTCGTCTCGATGCGCTGCTGCCGGCGCCCTGGCTCAGGGAGCTGAGTCTGGATGCCGGTGCCGACCCGGCCTGGGCCCTGGCCATGGTCTGCCGCGCGGTTTACGACCCGCGCCGCGACGATGCGGATTTTCGCCGGACCCTGCAGGGCGGCTCCGCGGAGCGGCGTGCCGGCTTCGATGCGTTGCGCAAGCACTACCCACCTCGTCGGGAAATCGACGGGTTGCGTGTGTCCCTGGGCCGCGAGGCCCCGATTCTGAAGCAGATGCTGAAGGCGCTGGGTATTTCCCAGGATTAGGCCGGGACGGGGGCGGTCGGCTTCCAAGGCTCACGAACCCCGGCAAGCCTCCTTCGCACACGCCGAAAGAATCAGCCGGCTCTCCTGGGCGTGGCGGCTGGGTGCCTGCTCTGCCGTTGCCGCGGGAGGCTCCACTCCTCGTCGAGAATGCGGCAGGCTGTCTGGATCATGTCCTCCGTAATGGGAACTTCCCGACCTTCGGCATCGATGATGGCTCCACCGGTCGGACCCTGGGCGTGCTGGGACTCCTGGCGCTGCTCGGTTTCGTTTGGCATTACCGATCTCCTCTTCCGCTCACGACAGTTCAGGCGTCGGAATGGACAGACCGTGCTGTCTCTGGCATCCAGGCGCCATGGCGAAGGCCGAGCGCTCGGGTTATGCCCGAGTTGGCCTGCTGTGCAGAACAGGATGGACCATTCGATTGCCGGAAGAGTTCAGCGTCTGCGAGGAAGTGCCGCCGACCGGAGGACGGCCGGGAGAAGGGTATCCCAGGGGGGAAACCGGCGAGGAAGCCGGTTTCGGGCGGAGTCGCTTCGATCAGCGATATTCGCAGAGGTAGGCGGTGTCGGTGGCGACTTTCAGCTGGAACTTACTATTGGCGGGAACGATGAACTGGCTACCGGCCTCATAGGTCGCCCAAGCATCGCTGCCCGGCAGCTTGACGGTGAGGGCGCCTGCGATCACGTGCATGATCTCCTGCTGGCTGGTACCGAATTCATATTCGCCAGCTGCCATCACGCCGATGGTGGCCGGCCCCTGGCTCATGCCGAAGGCGATGGATTTGACGGTGCCGTCGAAGTACTCGTTGACTTTGAACATGCTAGCTACCTCGGAAGGGGTGAAAAAGGCCCGCCAGTATGCATAAGACGTTTGGGGCCGTCATCCGCTTCTTGGCGCTAGGCGGGAAGTATCAGGGGGAGCAGACGTGCCGTGTTCCGCGCATCCTCCAGAGCACGATGCTGCTGCCCCTGGAAGCGTAGGCCGGCGAGATGGAGGGCGGTTTTCAGGCCCACGGCGCGCTTGAGTTGGCGGGCCTCGGCAAAGCGCTGCTTGAGATTGGTGTGGCTGCTCATGGTCAGTGAACTGATCAGGCCATGGCGCTGCCATTCCAGCTCGAGCTGCCGGCGATCGTATTCGCCCCAGCTGGCCCACCCAGCCAGACGCTGGCGGTGAGGTTGCAGCCAATGCTCGAACTGCATCCAGACACTGGACATGGATTCGGCGGCGTCGATATCCGGCTGGCTGATATGCGTCAGGCCCTTGCAGAAGCTGGTGAGGTACGGGCGCCGCTGTGGCTTGACGAAGCGCTGAAAATGATCGATCTCATGCCCGTCCTCGTTAACCAGGCTGGCACCGATCTCGATGATCTCCATATCCTTGATCGGCCAGCCACCTTCTTCCGTTGTGGCCTCCAGATCGATCACCAGCCAGATATCCATGGCAACCTCCTGTGCGCGGGCCTCGGGCTTCCTTGCCGTTCATTTACCCGGGCGGGTGCATTCTACCGTCAACCGCGGTGGTCAGTCTCAGTCTGGGGCAAACCCAGCATGAAGAGATTTCGGGTATCGCGTCGGGGGCCGGATCGAACCCGACTCCGGCTAGCTGCGGAAGATGAAGTACACCGCACCAAGCAGACAGAGTCCTGCCCAAAGATAGTCGAGTTTCAACGGCTGCTGCATGAAGAGCACGCTGAAGGGCACGAAGATGGATAGGGTGATGACTTCCTGCATGATCTTGAGTTGGCTGACGGATAGCACGCTGTAGCCAATGCGATTGGCCGGGACCTGTATCAGGTATTCGAAGAAAGCGATGCCCCAGCTGATCAGGGCAGCGATGAACCAGGGTTTTTGGTTCAGGGTTCGCAGGTGCCCATACCAAGCGAAGGTCATGAAGACGTTAGAGAGGCTGAGCATTAAGGCAGTTTGCAGCCAGACCGGCATGAGGATGACTCCAAAGGGCATGGATAAAGCGTTCGAGCGTGATGCAGGGGGATGGAGCGAGGGTGATAAGACTGTATTTATCGATCTGTCGCCACCGGCGTAAGATTCAGGGTTTTCGTTCCAGTCGCTACAGGAGGCAATCATGAAATGTCGGGCTGGCTGTGGGGCTTGCTGCATTGCTCCCTCCATCTCTTCGCCGATTCCGGGGATGCCCGATGGCAAACCTGCTGGCGTGCGCTGCTTGCACCTGTCTATGGATAATTTATGTGGCTTGTTCGGGAGTCCGGAGCGCCCAGTCGTTTGCGAGGATTTCAAGGCTGATCCGGATATATGCGGAAATGATCGGGACGAGGCTTTGCACTATATCCATTGGCTGGAGCAGGAAACCGACAGGGTGATCAATTGATCCAATGAAAAAACCGTTCTTAAGGGAAAAGATGTCGCCGCGGAACAATATAAGAGTTTTTTGCTCTATGGGATGGAAAGGAGCAGGGCGCGTGTAAGGGGGCAGTGATTCGCTTGGGTATCTATTTCGGCGGTAGGTTTTGGTCTGTTGAAATAAGAATGCCCATATCGAAAGATATGGGCATCTTTGAACTTTCTAGGCTTATTAAGGTTTGGCGTGACAAAAAAACCTTAATTTGCCGCTAGAAATGCTTTGTTAACGCTTTTCCAGCGAAACGAAATCGCGTTCCAGCTGGCCAGTGTACAGTTGGCGCGGACGACCAATCTTGTACGGGCTGGAGAGCATTTCCTTCCAGTGCGAAATCCAGCCGACGGTGCGAGCGAGGGCGAAGATCACGGTGAACATGCTGGTCGGAATGCCGATGGCCTTCAGAATGATACCGGAGTAGAAGTCCACGTTCGGATAGAGGTTACGCTCTACGAAGTAGGGATCGTGACGAGCGATCTCTTCCAGTTTCATCGCGAGTTCGAGCTGCGGGTCGTTGATGCCCAGCTCGGAAAGTACTTCGTCGCAGGTCTTTTTCATGACCTTGGCGCGTGGGT
The DNA here is from genome assembly GCF_042643485.1 of Azotobacter bryophylli. NCBI lineage: Bacteria > Pseudomonadati > Pseudomonadota > Gammaproteobacteria > Pseudomonadales > Pseudomonadaceae > Azotobacter > Azotobacter bryophylli. The sequence continues at coordinate 206,979 of NZ_JBHRSJ010000007.1, forward strand.
CGAAGTTCTTGTAGACGCGATGGCCGAAGCCCATAAGCTTGAACGGGTCGTTCTTGTCCTTCGCCTTGGCGACGAATTTCTCGATGTTCGAAACATCGCCGATTTCATCGAGCATATTGAGAACGGCTTCGTTGGCACCGCCGTGGGCCGGACCCCACAGGGCCGCAATACCGGCAGCGATACAGGCGAAGGGGTTGGCACCGGAAGAGCCGGCCAGACGCACGGTTGAGGTGGATGCGTTCTGCTCGTGGTCAGCGTGCAGGATGAAGATGCGATCCATGGCCTTGGCGAGTACCGGGCTGATCGGCTTCACTTCGCACGGAGTGTTGAACATCATATGCAGGAAGTTTTCTGCGTAATTCAGATCGTTACGCGGATACATCAGCGGCTGGCCTAGGGAGTACTTGTAGACCATGGCAGCGATGGTCGGCATCTTGGCGATCAGGCGGATCGCGGAGATTTCCCGGTGCTGCGGGTTATTGATGTCCAGCGAATCGTGATAGAAGGCGGAAAGGGCACCGACGACGCCGCACATCACGGCCATGGGGTGGGCGTCACGACGGAAACCGTTGAGGAAGTTCTTCAGCTGCTCGTGAACCATGGTGTGGCTCTTCACGTTGCTGACGAACTTAGCCTTCTGCTCGGCATTGGGCAATTCGCCATTCAGCAGCAGATAGCAGGTTTCCAGGTAGTCGGACTGCTCGGCCAGCTGCTCGATCGGATACCCACGATGCAGCAGGACGCCTTTGTCGCCGTCGATGAAGGTAATCTTCGACTCGCAGGAGGCAGTGGACATAAAGCCAGGATCAAAAGTGAAGTGGCCCGTGGAAGTTAGTCCCCGAACATCGATCACATCAGGACCGAGTGTGCCGGTCAGGACGGGCAGTTCGACGGGGGCTAGGCCCTCGATGATCAACTGCGCTTTTTTGTCAGCCATGTTGGCCTCCTTCAATCAGCTTTCTGCTAGGTGTCATCAGACGGCCCCCTTGTAGGGCCCGCATCACTATAAGGTGATAAATCGTAAAGTCAATTTGCACAGAAGTAGATGTTAGAGCCTTTTTAGCGCAATTTTGCGCTAAAAATTGCCTGTTTACGTTACAGGTATGATTTGTTCAAGGCCGACTTTGGTAGGGCGCGGCGCGTTGTCATTAGGGGCCTAACTGTCTATACTCGGGCACCGACCACCAGGGGCTTTAGGCTCGTATTCTGGAGGTTGTCACTCTCTGGGTGGTGGGTACCTGACCAGTGCACTTCCCAACAACTTCGCCCTGCTCGCCAGGGCTCTCACTGTGAAAAAAGCCGTGAAAAGCCAACGACCTGTAAACCTAGACCTTAGGACAATCAAACTTCCTGTCACTGCTTACACGTCCATTCTTCACCGTATCTCTGGTGTCATCCTCTTTCTAGGGATTGCTGTGCTGCTAGTTGCGCTCGGTAAGTCCTTGGCTTCCGAGGAAGGCTTCGAGCAGGTGAAGGGGTACCTGGCCAGTCCGCTGGTCAAGCTGGTGACCTGGGGTTTGTTGTCTGCATTGCTGTACCACTTGGTGGCCGGCGTGCGCCATCTGATTATGGACATGGGCATCGGTGAGACGCTGCAAGGCGGCACTCTGGGCTCGAAAATCGTTATCGCCGTTTCGGTGGTGCTGATCCTGCTGGCGGGGGTTTGGATATGGTAACCAATGTCACGAACTTTTCGCGCTCTGGCCTCTATGACTGGATGGCTCAGCGTGTTTCTGCGGTCGTTCTCGCGGCTTATTTTCTCTTCTTGCTGGGTTATCTGGTCGCTAGCCCGGGTCTGACTTTTGCCGAATGGCATGCGCTGTTCTCCCATAATGCCATGCGAATTTTCAGCCTCCTGGCTCTCGTTTCCTTGAGCGTGCACGCTTGGGTTGGCATGTGGACTATCTCCACCGACTATCTTACTCCGATGGCGTTCGGCAAGTCGGCGACCGTCGTGCGTTTCCTCTTCCAGGCTGCGTGTGGCATTGCCATGTTCGCGTATTTCGTCTGGGGTGTGCAGATTCTTTGGGGTGTCTGATCCATGGCTAACATTCGTACGCTTTCCTTCGATGCAATCATCGTCGGCGGTGGTGGCGCAGGTATGCGCGCCGCGCTGCAACTGGCTCAGGGTGGCCACAAAACCGCGGTAATCACCAAGGTTTTCCCGACTCGCTCCCACACAGTGTCCGCTCAGGGCGGTATCACCTGCGCCATCGCTTCGTCCGACCCGAACGATGATTGGCGTTGGCACATGTATGACACCGTCAAGGGTTCCGACTATATCGGTGACCAGGACGCGATTGAGTACATGTGTTCCGTCGGTCCCGAGGCTGTGTTCGAGCTGGAGCACATGGGGCTGCCGTTCTCACGTACTGAAACCGGTCGCATCTATCAGCGCCCGTTCGGTGGTCAATCCAAGGATTACGGTAAGGGTGGCCAGGCTGCTCGTACCTGTGCCGCAGCGGACCGTACCGGTCACGCGCTGCTGCATACCCTTTATCAGAACAACCTGAAGCACGAAACCACTTTCCTCAACGAGTGGTATGCCGTCGATCTGGTGAAGAACCAAGATGGCGCCATCGTTGGTGTAATCGCCATCTGCATCGAGACTGGCGAAACCGTCTATATCCGCTCCAAGGCTGTAGTACTGGCTACCGGTGGTGCCGGTCGCATTTACGCTTCGACGACTAACGCTCACATCAACACCGGCGATGGTGTGGGGATGGCGCTTCGCGTGGGCGTCCCGGTGCAGGACATCGAGATGTGGCAGTTCCACCCCACTGGCATTGCCGGTGCCGGTGTCCTCGTGACCGAGGGCTGCCGTGGCGAGGGCGGTTATCTGATCAACAAGCACGGCGAGCGCTTCATGGAGCGTTACGCTCCGAACGCCAAAGATCTGGCGGGTCGCGACGTGGTAGCGCGCTCGATGGTCAAGGAAATCCTGGCCGGCAACGGCTGTGGCCCGAACGGCGACCATGTGATGCTGAAGCTTGACCATCTGGGCGAGGAAGTGCTGCACAGCCGCCTGCCAGGTATCTGCGAGCTCTCGAAAACCTTCGCCCATGTCGATCCGGTTACGGCTCCGATCCCGGTAGTTCCTACCTGCCACTACATGATGGGGGGCATCGCCACCAACATTCATGGCCAGGCTATTACCCAGGATGCCAACGGAAACGACAGGATCGTTGAAGGTCTGTTTGCCGTAGGTGAGGTGGCCTGTGTATCGGTTCACGGGGCCAACCGCTTAGGTGGCAACTCGCTGCTCGACCTGGTCGTTTTCGGTCGTGCTGCAGGCCTTTACCTGGAACAGGCTCTCAAGGAGGGCGTCGAGGGTCGCATGGCTTCCGAGTCCGACTTGGAGCAGTCCCTCAAGCGTCTGGACGGCGTCAATCAGCGTACCAGCGGCGAAGATGCCACCACGCTGCGCAAGGAGTTGCAGAACTGCATGCAGCACTACTTCGGTGTATTCCGTACTGGCGAATACATGCAGAAGGGGATTGCCCAACTGGCAGGTCTGCGCGAACGCATTGCTCAAATCAAGATCGACGATAAGAGCCAGGCATTCAACACTGCTCGCATTGAAGCACTGGAGCTGCAGAACCTCCTCGAGGTAGCTGAGGCTACCGCCATCGCTGCGGAAACCCGTAAAGAATCTCGTGGTGCACATGCCCGCGAGGACTACGAAAGTCGCGATGACAAAGAGTGGCTGTGCCATACCCTGTACTTCCCGGGCGAGAAGCGCGTTGCCAAGCGAGCCGTCAACTTCGCACCGAAGACCGTTCCGATGTTTGAACCCAAAGTGCGTACTTATTGAGGGTTATCGATATGTCGCTGCCCAAAACTTTGCAAGTTAGCGTTTATCGCTACAACCCGGAGCAGAACGCTGCTCCGTACATGCAGGATTTCAACGTCGAGATCGATGGCAAGGACCTGATGGTTCTGGACGTGTTGGCCCTGATCAAAGACCAGGACCAGTCGTTCTCCTATCGCCGTTCCTGCCGTGAAGGCGTGTGTGGTTCTGACGGTATGAACATGAACGGCAAGAACGGTCTTGCCTGCATTAATCCGCTGTCCGCTGTCGTGAATGGTGGAAAGCTGGTGATTCGTCCGCTGCCAGGCCTGCCGGTTATCCGCGATTTGGTCGTGGATATGAGCATCTTCTACAAGCAATACGAGAAGGTGCAGCCTTACCTGCAGAACAACACTCCGGCCCCGGCCATCGAGCGTCTGCAGAGCCCGGAAGATCGCGAGAAGCTGGATGGTCTGTACGAGTGCATCCTGTGCGCCTGCTGCTCGACCTCCTGCCCGTCCTTCTGGTGGAATCCGGACAAGTTCCTCGGTCCCGCTGCATTGCTGCAGGCCTATCGCTTCTTGGCCGATAGCCGTGATGCCAAGACCCAGGATCGTCTGGCTGCTATGGATGACCCCTTCAGCGTATTCCGCTGCCGCGGCATCATGAATTGCGTGTATGTCTGTCCGAAAGGCCTGAATCCGACTAAGGCTATCGGTCACATTCGCAATATGCTGCTGCAGAGTGGTACCTGATCCGCTTTTCGCTACATCAAGAAAATTGCGGCGCTGGAAGCCCAGCGCCGCATTTATGGCTGGATCCGCAGCCCATAAAGCCGCGCTCCTTTTTAAAGTATTTCGAATGACTAGGGGCATCCGGGCTTGCGCCTGGACTATCTGCGTGATCCGTAGTGGCTTTACCGAAGTCGCTGCTTCATGACTTTGGATCGACCATGTGCGGCTCGCGCCGATGGTGTCCCCTTACGAGGGTGACCGAGCATGCAAGATAGCGTTATGCAGCGCATGTGGGATAGCGCCTACCTTTCTGGTGGGAATGCTTCCTATGTGGAAGAGCTCTACGAGCTTTATCTTCACGATCCTAACGCTGTGCCCGAAGAGTGGCGCACCTACTTCCAGAAGTTGCCTGCCGACGGCAACCCTGCCACTGACGTTCCGCACTCTACGATTCGTGATCAGTTCATCCTGCTGGCGAAAAACCAGCATCGTGCCCAGCCCGTGGCAACCTCCAGCGTAAGCACCGAGCATGAGAAGAAGCAGGTGGCAGTCCTGCGCCTGATCCAGGCTTATCGCGTCCGTGGTCATCAGGCCGCCCTGCTGGACCCGCTTGGTCTGTGGAAACGTTCGGCTCCGGCTGACCTATCGGTGAACCATTACGGCCTGACTGATGCCGATCTGGATACTACCTTCCGTACTGGCGAGCTCTTCTTCGGCCGGGAGGAAGCGACCCTACGCGAAATTCTTCAGGGGTTGCAGGAGACATATTGCCGCACCATCGGTGCGGAGTTCGCCCACATCGTCGATTCTGAGCAACGCAACTGGTTCGCTCAGCGTCTTGAGAGCGTGCGTGGCCGTCCTGCGTTCTCGCCGGAGGTCAGGGCTCACCTCTTGGAACGTCTGACCGCAGCGGAAGGCTTGGAGAAATATCTGGGCACCAAGTATCCGGGTACCAAGCGTTTCGGTCTCGAGGGCGGCGAAAGCCTGATTCCGATGATGGACGAGATCATCCAGCGGAGTGGCTCTTATGGCACTCTCGAAGTGGTCATCGGAATGGCCCACCGCGGTCGCTTGAACGTTCTGGTCAACACCTTCGGTAAGAATCCTCGCGATCTTTTCGACGAGTTCGAAGGGAAGAACAAGATCGAGCTGGGGTCTGGTGACGTCAAATACCACCAAGGCTTCTCTTCCAACGTGATGACCTCGGGTGGCGAAGTTCACCTGGCCATGTCGTTCAACCCATCCCACCTCGAGATCGTGTCGCCGGTGATCGAGGGCTCCGTTCGAGCTCGCCAAGATCGCCGCGATGATGCCAAAGGCGACAAAGTGGTTCCGGTTTCCATTCACGGTGATGCGGCTTTCGCCGGTCAGGGCGTGGTCATGGAAACCTTCCAGATGTCGCAGACCCGAGGCTACAAGACCGGCGGCACCATCCACATCGTCATTAACAACCAGGTCGGCTTCACCACTAGCTATCCTGAGGATGCGCGCTCGACTGAGTACGCCACCGATGTGGCCAAGATGATCCAGGCGCCCATTCTGCATGTGAATGGCGACGATCCGGAAGCCGTGCTTTTTGTCACCCAGCTTGCTGTCGACTATCGCATGCAGTTCAAGCGCGATGTGGTCATCGACTTGGTCTGCTATCGTCGTCGTGGTCACAACGAGGCAGATGAGCCCAGCGGTACTCAGCCGCTGATGTACCAACAGATTGCCAAGCAGCGTACTACTCGTGAGCTTTACGCCGATGCACTGATTCAGGCTGGTGTTCAGTCCACGGAGCAGGTAGAAGCCAAGATTGATGAGTACCGCACTGCTCTCGATAACGGCCAGCATGTTGTCAAGAGTCTGGTCAAGGAGCCGAATAGCGCGCTGTTCGTGGATTGGCGCCCTTACTTGGGCCACGCCTGGACTGCCCGTCACGATACCCGTGTCGAGTTGAAGACCCTGCAGGAGCTTGCCAACAAGCTGCTGCAAATCCCGGAAGGGTTCGTCGTTCAGCGGCAAGTGGCGAAGATTCTGGAAGATCGTCAGAAGATGACTGCCGGCGCCTTGCCGATCAACTGGGGCTATGCCGAGACGTTGGCCTATGCAACCCTGTTGAACGAGGGCCATTCGGTACGTATCACTGGTCAGGACGTTGGTCGCGGCACCTTCTCGCACCGCCATGCGAAGCTGCATAACCAGAAGGACGACTCCACCTATCTGCCCCTGCAACATCTGAAGCAAGATCAGCCGAGTTTCGATCTGTACGACTCTTTCCTCTCCGAAGAAGCCGTACTTGCCTTCGAATATGGCTACGCCACCACTACTCCGAACGCTCTGGTCATTTGGGAGGCTCAGTTCGGTGATTTCGCCAACGGTGCTCAAGTAGTTATCGACCAGTTCATTTCCAGTGGTGAGCACAAGTGGGGCCGCCTGTGCGGTCTGACCATGTTGCTGCCGCATGGCTATGAGGGACAGGGTCCCGAGCACTCTTCTGCTCGTCTTGAGCGCTACCTGCAACTGTGCGCCGAGCAGAACATTCAGGTCTGTGTTCCGTCGACTCCTGCACAGGTCTACCACATGCTGCGCCGCCAAGTGGTTCGTCCGCTGCGCAAGCCGTTGGTCGTCATGACGCCGAAGTCCCTTCTGCGCCACAAACTGGCTATCTCGACCCTTGAGGATCTGGCCGAAGGCTCCTTCCAGACCGTCATCAACGAGATCGATCCGATCGATCCGAAGAAGGTCGAGCGCTTGGTCATGTGCAGCGGTAAGGTCTACTACGACCTACTGGAAAAGCGCCGTGCCGAAGGTCGCGAAGATATCGCCATCATTCGTATCGAGCAGCTTTATCCATTCCCGGAAGAGGATTTGGCCGAAATCCTGGCCAATTACACTAACCTCAAGCACATCGTCTGGTGCCAGGAAGAGCCGATGAACCAAGGGGCCTGGTACTGCAGCCAGCATCACATGCGTCGTGTCGCCACTGCGCATGAGAAGGGGCTGTTCCTCCAGTATGCAGGTCGCGCCGCATCGGCTGCTCCGGCCTGTGGTTACCCCTCGATGCACGCAGAACAGCAGGAGAAGCTCCTGCAAGATGCCTTCACTGTTTAACGCTTTCACGCAGAAGCACCAGATCAATAGGAACCATAGATAATGGCTATCGATATCAAAGCGCCGACTTTTCCCGAATCGATTGCGGACGGCACGGTCGCCACTTGGCACAAGAAAGTTGGCGATGCCGTCAAGCGTGACGAATTGATCGTCGACATCGAAACCGACAAAGTCGTAATGGAAGTCCTCGCCGAGGCTGATGGTGTAATCGCCGAGATCGTCAAGAACGAAGGTGACACCGTACTTAGCGGCGAACTGCTGGGCCGTCTGGCCGAGGGTGGTGCAGCTGCCGCTGCTCCGGCGAAGGCCGCTGAGGCCCCGGCTCCTGCCGCTCCTGCCGCCCCGGCTCCTGTTGCCGAAGAGCAAATCCTGTCTCCAGCAGCACGTAAGCTGGCTGAAGAGAACGCTATCGATCCGAATAGCGTTCCCGGCACCGGCAAGGGTGGCCGCGTGACCAAGGAGGACGTGGTTGCGGCAGTGGAGGCGAAGAAATCCGTTCCTGCTGCAGCACCGGCAGCGAAGCCCACAGCCCCCGCTGTAGCTGCCCCGATCTTCGCCGCAGGCGATCGCGTCGAGAAGCGCGTACCGATGACCCGCCTCCGTGCCAAGGTCGCCGAGCGCCTCGTCGAGGCCCAGTCTTCCATGGCCATGCTCACTACCTTCAACGAAGTGAACATGAAGCCGATCATGGACCTGCGCGCCAAGTACAAGGATCTGTTTGAGAAGACCCATAACGGCGTGCGTCTGGGCTTCATGTCCTTCTTCGTCAAGGCGGCAGTCGAAGCGCTGAAGCGCCAGCCGGGCGTCAACGCCTCCATCGACGGTAACGACATCGTTTACCACGGCTACCAGGATATCGGCGTAGCCGTGTCCAGCGATCGTGGTCTGGTGGTGCCGGTTCTGCGCAATGCCGAGTTCATGAGCCTGGCGGAAATCGAAGGTGGTATCAACGAGTTCGGCAAAAAGGCCAAGGCCGGCAAGCTAACCATCGAAGAAATGAGCGGTGGCACCTTCACCATCTCCAACGGCGGGGTGTTCGGTTCTTTGCTGTCGACTCCAATCGTCAACCCGCCGCAGACCGCCATCCTCGGTATGCATAAGATCCAGGAGCGCCCGATGGCAGTAAATGGCCAAGTGGTCATCCTGCCGATGATGTACCTCGCCTTGTCCTACGATCACCGTCTGATCGACGGCAAGGAAGCCGTGACCTTCCTGGTCACCATGAAGGATCTTCTGGAAGATCCGGCACGCCTGCTGCTGGATATCTGATCTAGGACGTACTGCAGGATGAGGGGCCCAGGCGATAACCTGGGCCTTCTTGCTGCGGTTTGAAATTGTTTAAAGACGAGGATTCGATATGAGCCAGAAATTCGACGTGGTAGTGATCGGCGCTGGTCCCGGCGGTTATGTCGCTGCCATCAAGGCCGCGCAACTCGGTCTGAAGACTGCCCTGATCGAGAAGTATCAGGGAAAGGAAGGCAAGACCGCGCTGGGTGGTACCTGCCTGAACGTCGGCTGCATTCCGTCCAAGGCTCTGCTGGACAGTACCTACAAATTCCATGAGGCCCATGAAAGCTTCAAGGTTCACGGTATCGGCACGGGTGAAGTCACCATGGACGTCCCGACCATGGTCGCCCGCAAGGACCTGATCGTCAAAAACCTGACCGGCGGTGTCGCTGCGCTGATCAAGGCCAACGGCGTCACCTTGTTCGAAGGCCATGGCAAGTTGCTGGCAGGCAAGCAGGTCGAAGTGACCGGCCTGGATGGCAATACCCAAGTTCTGGCTGCTGAAAACGTGATTCTCGCTTCCGGCTCCAAGCCGGTGGAAATTCCCCCGGCCCCGGTCGATCAGGACGTTATCGTCGATTCTACCGGAGCCCTGGATTTCCAGAGTGTTCCGGGTAAGCTGGGCGTGATCGGCGCTGGCGTGATTGGTCTGGAGCTGGGATCGGTATGGGCTCGTCTGGGATCCGAGGTTACTGTCCTCGAAGCCATGGACAAGTTCCTCGCTGCTGCCGACGAGCAGATCGCCAAGGAAGCACAGAAGATTCTCTCCAAGCAGGGGCTGAATATTCTGTTGGGGGCTCGGGTAACTGGCACCGAGGTCAAGGGCAAACAAGTTACCGTCAAGTTCACCACTGCTCAGGGTGAGCAGCAGATGACCTTCGACAAGCTGATCGTGGCTGTCGGCCGTCGACCGGTCACCACCGATTTGCTGGCTGCCGATAGTGGTGTTGATCTGGACGAGCGCGGATTCATCTTCGTAGATGACTATTGCGCTACCAGTGTCCCAGGCGTTTATGCAATCGGCGACGTAGTGCGCGGCCCCATGCTGGCCCACAAGGCTTCGGAAGAAGGCGTCATGGTCGCCGAGCGTATCGCTGGTCACAAGCCTCAAATGAACTACGACCTGATTCCGTCGGTCATCTATACGCACCCGGAAATTGCGTGGGTTGGCAAGACCGAGCAGGCTCTGAAAGCAGAAGGCGTCGAAGTCAACGTTGGTGTGTTCCCATTCGCTGCCAGTGGCCGTGCTATGGCAGCTAATGACACTGCGGGTATGGTCAAGGTGATTGCTGATGCCAAGACCGACCGGGTGCTGGGGGTTCATGTAATTGGTCCAAGCGCTGCCGAACTGGTTCAGCAGGGCGCGATCGCTATGGAGTTTGGTACCAGCTCCGAAGATCTGGGCATGATGGTCTTCTCGCACCCGACCTTGTCCGAAGCATTGCATGAGGCTGCCCTTGCTGTAACCGGTCATGCGATTCACATCGCCAACCGGAAGAAGCGCTAATCTAAGCGTCTAATAGCAGCAGGCTGCCCGTAATCTTCTATGCGGAATGCCTGCTGCTGACTGTTCTCGCCAGACCACAGTCAACAACGGCGCAATGCAATGAGTGCAGCGTCGTATGCGCAATACCTTTAATAAAATCAAGAAAGGTAGGAAAGCATGAATCTTCACGAGTATCAGGGTAAGCAGCTGTTCGCTGAATACGGTCTCCCCGTATCCAAGGGCTATGCGGTAGACACCCCTGAGGAGGCAGCGGAAGCATGTGACAAAATCGGTGGTGAGGCCTGGGTCGTAAAGGTGCAGGTCCACGCGGGTGGTCGCGGAAAGGCAGGAGGCGTGAAACTCGTCAAGAGCAAGGAAGAGGCTAAGGATTTCGCGGTAAATTGGCTTGGCAAACGATTGGTTACTTACCAGACTGACGCACGTGGCCAGCCTGTAAGTAAGATATTGGTCGAGTCTTGTACGGCCATCCACAGAGAGCTTTATCTTGGAGCAGTGGTCGACCGCTCCAGTCGCCGTATCGTCTTCATGGCCTCGACTGAGGGAGGCATGGATGTCGAGAAAGTGGCCCATGAAACTCCCGAAAAAATTCTCAAGGCTACTATCGATCCTCTGACTGGTGCTTTGCCGTATCAAGGACGCGAGTTCGCTTTCCAACTCGGTCTGTCGGGTGACCAAGTCAAGCAGTTCACCCATATTTTCCTCGGTCTAGCTAAGCTGTTCCAAGATAACGACTTGGCTTTGCTCGAGGTGAATCCTCTGGTAATTACCCAGCAAGGCGACCTCAATTGTCTGGATGCAAAAATCGTCATCGACAGTAATGCCTTATATCGCCACCCGAAACTGCGCGCGATGCACGATCCCTCCCAAGACGATCCGAGAGAGGCGCATGCCACCAAATGGGAGCTGAATTACGTGGCTCTCGAGGGCAATATCGGTTGCATGGTCAATGGTGCTGGCTTAGCCATGGGAACCATGGATATCGTCAATCTTCATGGAGGCAAACCGGCAAACTTTCTAGATGTCGGTGGCGGCGCCACTCGTGAACGAGTGACCGAGGCATTCAAGATCATTCTCTCTGATGGCAACGTGAAAGCTGTTCTGGTTAATATCTTTGGTGGAATCGTACGTTGCGACATGATCGCAGAAGGCATCATCGGTGCGGTCAAGGAAGTAGGCGTAAAGGTACCGGTTGTTGTGCGTCTGGAAGGCAACAATGCCGAGTTGGGTGCCAAGACCCTAGCTACTAGCGGCCTGAATATCATTGCGGCTACCAGCCTGACCGATGCGGCAGTGCAGGTAGTCAAGGCGGCGGAGGGTAGGCAATGGGCATCCTGATCGACAAAGGTACGAGAGTGATTTGCCAGGGGTTCACTGGTAGTCAAGGTACCTTCCACAGTGAGCAAGCGATCGCTTATGGCACCAAGATGGTTGGCGGAGTCACTCCCGGAAAAGGGGGAAATACCCACCTAGGCTTACCGGTTTTCAACACTGTCAAGGAAGCTGTCGAGTCTACGGGAGCAGATGCTTCCGTAATCTACGTACCTGCCCCGTTTTGTAAGGATTCTATTTTGGAGGCGGCCTTCGCCGGCATCAGGCTGATTGTCTGCATCACGGAAGGTCTTCCTACTCTCGATATGCTCGACGTCAAAGTTAAATGCGATGAGCTGGGCGTGCGTCTTATCGGCCCCAACTGCCCGGGCATCATTACTCCGGGTGAGTGCAAAATCGGTATCCAACCAGGCCATATCCATCTGCCGGGCAAAGTGGGTATCGTGTCCCGCTCTGGGACTCTAACGTACGAAGCGGTGAAGCAAACCACTGATGCTGGTTTTGGACAGTCGACCTGTGTTGGTATCGGTGGGGATCCGATTCCTGGTTCTAGCTTCATTGATATTCTTTCGCTCTTTCAGGAAGACTCTCAGACTGAAGCAATAGTGATGATCGGAGAAATCGGTGGTTCTGCCGAGGAGGAAGCGGCGGCCTATATCAAGGCCAATATAACCAAGCCAGTAGTCTCTTATATTGCTGGTGTTACTGCCCCTGCAGGTAAGCGTATGGGACATGCTGGCGCTATTATTTCAGGTGGAAAGGGCACTGCAGACGAAAAATTTGCTGCCCTTCAGGATGCTGGCGTGAAAACCGTCCGCTCCTTGGCGGATATTGGCAAGGCCGTTGCCGAACTCACAGATTGGTAGGCTAGGTGGCACACACCTAATCAGGCTTTTGTCTATCACATGAAATGCCAGTCGCTACAGCGACTGGCATTTTTTTTGAGCTTGAGTGAGTCGTTACATTGGTTTTTCTGTATTCATGCATTAAGGGAAAGCCAGGTCGCGCATAAGTCACACTTAAAGGCATCTGTTAGCCCTTGCTTAACAAGCGGGCTTGCTTAGTGATGGCTTTAGGTTTGCTGGTTTGTTGGAAGAGAATGTTGATTAATGGGGATGTGATCGAGTCGGTTGCTTTGCTGTCACTTGAATTTCTTGTAAGGGGGCTTTATGGAGAGATTGAGAACTGCAGATGTGCTTGCCCTTGGTTTTATGACGTTCTCGCTCTTTCTTGGTGCAGGGAACATCATATTTCCCCCAAGCGTAGGGATGGCAGCGGGGGAAAACGTATGGCGTGTGGCATTTGGTTTTCTTATAACTGGGGTTGGGATGCCACTGTTAGCCGTCATCGCGCTTGCTCGTGTTGGCGGTGGAATGGATCGGCTTACGGAACCGCTTGGCCGATTTGCTGGGCTGTTGATAGCTATAGCAATTTATCTGTCCATAGGTCCTCTATTCGCGACCCCGCGCACGGCGGTTGTCGCCTTCGAGATGGGAATGGCTCCGTTCAGTGGCAATGGGATGTGGCCAAGGTTGGGCCACTCGTTGGTTTTTTTTGCTCTATCTCTAGCCCTTGCTCTTAGTCCGGGGAAATTGGTTGATCGAATGGGCAAACTCATCACCCCGGTGTTACTGATTGCACTGCTGATTTTGGGGGGGGGCACTTTCCTTACTCCTGTTGGGGTGATAGGCAAAAGCCTACCAGCCTATCAAGATGCACCCATGCTACGAGGATTTCTGGACGGCTACTTGACCATGGATACGCTGGGAGCTTTGGTTTTTGGTATCGTCATCGCTTCGGCTGTACGTGATCAAGGCATCACGGAAGCACGTCTTATCACCTTCTACACCATTATCGCCGGCCTTATTGCTGCCTTTGGGTTATCTTTAATTTATTTGGCGCTTTTTTATCTTGGTGCTAAGAGCCAAAACTTGGCTGGTGAGGGTCTGAATGGCGTGCAAATCCTGTCCGCCTACACATGGCAAACCTTTGGCTTTGCGGGGAAATTGCTGTTGGCTGTGGCGATTACGCTTGCTTGTTTGACAACGGCTGTTGGCCTTATAACTGCTTGCGGCGAATTCTTCAGTAGCCGCTTTGCCATTTCATACCGTCTCGTTGTTTGCTTGGTTAGCTTATTCAGTCTCTGGGTGTCTAATCAGGGGCTAGACGAATTGATTCGGATTTCCACACCGGTTCTCGTCGGGCTTTACCCGCTTGCCATCGTGCTTGTTGGGCTTTGTTTGTTCGATCGCTTATGGCTGTCGCCTCGCCGTGTTTTCGTACCTGTAATGATGGTTACTCTGATCTTTGGCGTTATTGACGCCATTGCCGCAGCAGGGTTCGAATTATGGATTCCTCTTTTTTTTCGACACTTGCCATTGGCTGAGCAAAGCCTAGGCTGGTTGTTGCCTACCGCACTGGTTATGCTTATAGCGGCCTTTATGGACCGTAGATTATCTAAGGAGCAATAGCGATTTGATTCTGTGCTTCTAGGTGTTTGGTCCCGGAAAGTACTGCCGTAGGCATCGCAACGTGCAGGCCAGCGTGATCATTGCGGCAAAGCTTCTGGCGAGCTTGTCGTAGCGTGTGCCGACTCTCCGGTTCTCTTTCAACCAGTCAAGCATCCGCTCGATGATGTTCCGTTGTCGGTATTTCGGACGATCAAACAGTCGGGGTAGTCCTGGCTTGGGTTTGCACTTCATGGTGCGCTGCGGAATCACCGGCTGCAGGCGGTAGCGGTCGCAGTACTGGCGCAGATGCTCGGCATCGTAACCTTTGTCTGCCAGTAACCAACGGCAGCGCTTGCGAGGCCGTCCCAACTTTCCGGGGATACGCACCTGATCCAAGAGCGGCTGAGCATGGGCAATATCGCTGGCCTGCCCGGTGACAGCATGAAGCGACGAGGTATCCCATTGGCATCGCAGATTAGGTGAATCTTGGTGGTCAGGCCGCCTCGGCTACGTCCCAATGCATGGTCTACCGGTTCTTCTGGCCCCCTTTTTCCCGGCGCCAGAAGAGGCTCGGGTTGCGCGCGCCGCAGTGGAATCGATCATCCATGTGTCCAGGTCAATCAGGCCTTCCTGATTCAACCGGACGTGCAATCGCTCAAGTACTCGGTCAAACGTGCCGTCGTCTCGCCAGTCACGGAACCGTTGATAAATCGTCGACCACGGGCCGAAACGTTCCGGCAGATCGCGCCAGGCGGCTCCGGAGCAGAGGATCCAGAAGATACCGTTGAGTACCAGCCGATCATCACTTCGAGGTCGGCCCATCTTTTGTTCCGGGGAAACTAGATCCTTGATCAACTCCCAGCCCGTATCCGGGAGTTCGTAGCGCCTTGCCATGTGGGCCTCCAGCCAATCATGGCGACGATTCTACCTGCACCGACTTTTCGTACAGAACCTAGTCTTCATTGACATGATTCATGCTCATTCAGTGCCTATCAGTTCAATATTAGACCAAGTTAAATAGGGTAACATTGCCTGATCATGAAATGATCTACAGGAAACCCGGATGGATGCACTGCTGATCCTAGGGGGCTTGCTTCTGATGCTCGGCGGCTGGGTATGGCTGGCCATACGCGCATTTACAACTAGTCTGCTTTGGGGGGTGGGAGCCCTATTGCCACCTCTGACTCTGGTTTTCATGTTTGGTCACTGGCGAAAAGTCTCAAAGCCAGTGATGTTGATGGCTTTAGGTCTTATTCCTTTGATTGTGGGTTTTACTTTGCTTGCCAGTCACGATAGCGAGCGATTAGACGCGATTCTCAGCTTGAGGTGGCTCAAGCCGGAGGTTAAACAACCTCCCGAGCTAAACATCGACTTACGCGGTGAGCTCAATGGCCAACCTTTCCACCCGCAGCAGGGCGAGCTGATTAAGAGGGTGCTCACTCTGCGGGATGGGGGGGATTTTTTTTCCCAGGGGGAAATCCGTATTCGCATACCAGCGGAGCACTCAGGACTTCTGAGTTTGGATGTACTGCCGCAGGATCGGGGGGGGATTCCCATCATTGAAATCAGTTGGCGCTCATCTGGCCAAGAACTACCTAAGATATACCTTGTTACAAGGGGATATACTTTGCATCTTAATCTCCTGCCTAAGTCTCCGAATCTCTTGGTCGGTGATTTCCATCTGGTTCTTCCTAGCCAATATAGAACTAGACTCAGCGGTAATATTGAGCTTCTCACTGATCATCTGCGCTACCGCAATGGAAAAGTCGATGCCTCATTCGACTCGGAAGAAACTCTTGTTTATGTAATAGAGAGCTATCTGCAGCGACGTGAGGCTACCCATGCTGTGCAGGTTCTGGATTTAAAAGGTGCGTCGTTCCCAGCGCAAGAGTTGAATATCCAAGTGGTTGCTCGCATTGATGGTAAGTTGGAGGAAATCGGTATTCCCCTAGCTAAAGAGGGAGCGATTGGCTGGCAAGTCAGAGGAGAGCATTATCCGCCACTAGGTCATTCTGTGAGCCTGTCAGGACTAGTTAGGGAGGGGCAGCTTCGCTCGGATTTAGAGCCTAACGGTGGAGTCGGGGACCGGCGCTTGGCTTTCACTTTGAAGCGCCTTCAGGCGTCGCCTGCTGATTACCGACAGCTACGTATGCGTATCGTTACGTCAAAGGGAAGCATCGCCGAAGGCAGATTCCAAATTTTTGATGATAAAGGTTACATAGTGCTGCGTCGTGAACTGGAGGGGGCGGGCGACGCCAGTTTCGCTCTGGCTCCCGATATGATTCGCGCAATCCAGTTAATCGATCCCTGAGTAGGCCCTGCGTCTGCGCCACTCCTTGAAATGTCATTTAACGCCCCCATTTGGATGGGAACCGCCGCAGCTGCGGCTACTACCATCTGCTTGGAGTTATACGACCATGAGTGTGGAGACTCAAAAAGAGACGCTTGGCTTCCAGACGGAAGTGAAGCAGTTGCTTCACCTGATGATCCATTCGCTGTATTCCAATAAGGAGATCTTTCTACGCGAACTGATATCCAATGCCTCTGATGCGGCAGACAAGTTGCGGTTCAAAGCCCTTGAGCGGCCGGAGCTGCTGGAGGGACAGGGAGATCTGAAGATACGAATTAACTTCGATAAGGAAACCAAGACGGTCACTGTCGAGGATAATGGCATTGGTATGACCCGAGAGGATGTAATCGCGCATCTTGGCACGATTGCAAAATCAGGTACTGCGGACTTTTTGAAAAATTTATCGGGTGACCAGCGAAAGGACTCGAATCTGATCGGTCAGTTCGGCGTTGGTTTCTACTCAGCTTTTATTGTTGCTGACAAGGTCGATGTCTTCAGTCGTAGGGCCGATAGACCGGCAAGCGAAGGTGTCCACTGGTCATCGAAAGGTGAGGGGGAGTTTGACGTCGCGACGATCGACAAGCCAGAGCATGGTACCCGTATTGTCCTGCACTTGAAGGCTGGCGAAGAAGAGTTCGCCGACGGCTGGCGCTTGCGCAACATCATTAAGAAATACTCGGATCATATTGGACTGCCAATCGAACTGCCGAAAAAATTCTATGGTGAGGAGAAAGACAGGTCGACTGAGCCTGAATGGGAGGTTGTCAATCGCGCTAGTGCGCTTTGGACTAGGCCCCGCGCTGAAATCAAGGATGAGGAGTATCAAGAGTTCTATAAGCATGTTGCCCACGATTTCGAGAATCCGCTGACCTGGAGTCACAATAAAGTCGAGGGTAAACTGGAATATACCTCACTGCTTTACGTGCCTGGTCGAGCTCCTTTCGATTTGTATCACCGGGAGGCGCCCAAGGGGCTCAAGCTTTATGTTCAGCGCGTGTTCGTCATGGATCAGGCCGACGAGTTCCTGCCTCTCTATCTGCGCTTCATCAAGGGAGTTGTGGATTCTAATGATCTGTCTTTGAACGTCTCTCGTGAGATACTGCAGAAGGATCCAGTGATAGAGTCCATGAAGTCGGCGCTTACCAAGCGCGTACTCGATATGTTGGAAAAGCTCGCTAAGGATAAGCCGGAAGAGTACAAGTCCTTTTGGAAGGCGTTCGGCCAGGTGCTCAAAGAGGGGCCGGCAGAAGATTTCGCCAACAAGGGGAAAATTGCCAGTTTGCTTCGTTTCTCCTCGACCGGAGATGCGTTCGGCGAACAATCGGTATCTCTAGCTGATTATGCCAGTCGCATGAAGGACGGGCAGGACAAGATCTACTACCTGACCGGTGAGAGCTATGCTCAAGTGAAGAGCAGTCCGCATCTGGAGATCTTCCGTAAGAAGGGGATAGAAGTTCTGCTGCTTACCGACCGAATCGATGAGTGGCTGATGAGCTATCTTACTGACTTTGAAGACAAGCAATTTATCGATGTGGCCCGCGGTGATCTGGATTTGGGCAAGCTAGATTCTGAGGATGAGAAGAAGGCCCAGGAGGAAATCGCCAAAGCTAAAGAGGGGCTTGTCGAGCGGCTCAAGGGGGTTCTCAAGGATGAGGTTGCTGAGGTTCGGATTTCCCACCGATTGACCGATTCTCCTGCAATCCTTGCAATCGGGGAGCAAGATCTTGGCCTGCAGATGCGGCAAATCCTCGAGGCCAGTGGGCAGAGTGTGCCCGACTCCAAGCCTATCTTTGAAGTCAATCCTCAGCATCCATTGATCGAAAGGCTAGATACCGAGCCTGACGAGGATCGCTTCGCTGATTTGTCGCGTATCCTATTTGATCAGGCTGCCTTGGCTTCAGGGGATAATCTCAAGGACCCAGCCGCTTATGTGCAGCGCCTTAATAAACTATTGGTAGAGCTATCTGCTTAAGCGTAATGCATGTGTTTACTAGCATTTGCTGAAAAAAGCCGTTCATCGTTTCAGGTGAACGGCTTTGGCGGCGAGTTCGGAGCTGGATGCTGAAAAGGCGATGCCATAGTAAAAAATGGTTGACGCCAGATTTGAGGTCCCTATAATGCGCACCACTTCCGGCGCGGTCCTCACGGAAAACCTCTTTCGAATCAAGGGGTTGGCTAAGAGGGTGGGGTC
>NZ_JBHRSJ010000008.1:0-10695 GCF_042643485.1 Azotobacter bryophylli
GAAGCGCTCGATCACCGGCGTATCGGCCACCAGGCCGCTGCCCTGCCGGTAGGCGGTCGGCGCCAGGCGGGGAAACGCCGTCTGGTCGTCGCCGAACACCAGCAGATGCCCGTCGGGCGCGTGGCGGAAGTGGTAGTGGATCCCTTCCTCCTCGCATAGGCGCTGGACGAAGTGCAGGTCGCTCTCGTCGTACTGCACGCAGTACTCGCGCGGCGGGTAGTCGCTGCCGAGCGGGAAGCGGCAGGCGTCCTCGAGGAGGCCGTGCTCCTTGAGCACCCGGGCGACGATCTGCGGCACGGAAAGCTGCTGGAAGATGCGCTGGTTGACCCGCTGGGCCAGGTAGGCCAGCCGCGGCACCAGCGCGACCCGGTAGCGGGTCAGCCGCCGGCCGGATTCGCCCTGGGCGACCCGCTGGATCAGCCCGTGCACGCCGTGGCCGGCGCGGTCGAAGGCGAGAAAGGCCGGCCGGTGCAGCAGGCGCTCCAGATCCAGGTCGGGCCGCTCGCCGACCAGTTCCAGGTCGAAGCGGTAAGGCTGGCTGATCGCCTCGCGGCCGCTGAAGCCGAGCACCTGCAGCTCGGACGGCTGGCCGTCGATGGTCAGAGAGAAGTGGGTTTCATTGGCGGGGGCGAACATGGCGGACTCCTTCCTGTTCATCCATGCGAGAGGCATAGCCAGCGGCGCAGGCGGCTGGAGCTTGCGCTGAAGACGGCCAGCAGTTCGACGGCATCGATGCGGCGTTTCGCAGGATCGAACGCCAGAGCTGTGCGCAGGGCCGGCCAGCATCGTGATGGCAGATGCGCCGGGCGCTGGAGTATCCGATCCAGTCCGATGTTCTGCGCCTGTCTGCCGTCCACGCGGCGGAAGGGATGGCTACCGGCGGACAACTCGTAGAGTAGGCAGGCGAGGGCGTAGATATCCGTGGCCACGGACAGGGGGGCGCCGTCGAGCAGCTCCGGAGCGGCGTAGCGCGGAGTCCAGGCGGCAATGCGGCTGCGGCACAGGCGCGGCAGACCGGGCAGCCGTCCGGCAACGGACTGGCCGAGGCCGTAATCGAACAAGCGCAGGCCATCGTCGGCGAGGATCACATTGCCGGGCTTGAGATCGCCGTGCAGCACGCCACAACCGTGGGAGTAGGCCAGCGCCTCGAGCAGGGGCAGGGCGATCGACTGGCAGTCGGCCCAGGGCAGCCCCTGCGGATGCTCGTCGAGCAACTGATCGAGGGTCGGTCCCTCCAGCAGCTCCTGAACGATAAAGGCATGCTGGCTCGGAGTGTCTACCTCGAAGCCGAACAGTCGCACCACATGCCGGTGGCTGAGCCGGGAGGCGAGGGCGAACTCGCTGTAGAGCAGGGCGTGGGCGTCCGGATACTCGGCGAACTCCGTGCTGAGCGTCTTCAGCGCCACGTAGGGCTCGGGGTCGCCGAACTGCTCGCGCAGCAGGTCGCGAGCGCGATACACCGCGCCCATGCCGCCGACGCCGAGCAGCCGCTCGATCCGGTAGCGGCCGCCGAGCACCTCTGGCAGATCGCCGGATCGTCGCGGGCTGACCGGCCGGAAGGCGGCAGCCGCAGGGGCGAAGGCGAAACAGGTGAGATCGGAAGCCCGGCCGGTCAATGACATCTCGTTCATCGACGGATCACCACGGCACTGAGATTGTCCCGCGCCGGCCCGCGCAGAGCCAGTTCGAACAGGCGCTGCACGGCCAGCGCGACGGTGGGCAGGCTGAGGGCGGCACCGAGGACGTCCGACGACAAGCTCTGGTGCAGCCCGTCGCTGCACAGGAGAAAGGTATCGCCGGGCAGGGTTTCCAGTTCGAGGATATCCAGTACCAGCTGCTCGCTGGCGCCCACCGCACGGGTCAGGGCATGGGCGGCCGGATGCTTTGCGGCCTGCTCGGGCGCCAGCTGTTGCTCGTCGATCAGTTGCTGGACCAACGAGTGGTCACGCGACAGTTGGTAGAGCCGGCCACCGCGCCACAGGTAGCAGCGGCTGTCGCCGGCCCAAACGCAAGCGGCACGCTCGCCGTCCAGCAGCAGCGCGACCACGGTGCTGCCGATGACCGGGTCGGGACAGGCCGCGGTGATCGTGAGGCTCTGGCCCAGGCGCCGGTTGAGCGCGTGCAGGCAATGACGGATCTGTGCCAGACGCCGTTCCAGGCTATCCGCGCCGGGCATGGCGGCAAGGCTGTCGACCACCAGGCGACTGGCCAGTGCGCCATTACGGTGCCCGCCCATGCCGTCGGCGACCGCCCACAGCCCCCGTTCCGGCAGATCGAGCACGGCATCCTCGTTGCGCGCCCGGACCTTGCCGGCCTCGGTGCGCGCCGCACTTTTGACGACGGCCATCAGAGCATCGCCGGCAGCTTGAAGTCGCGCAGCAGGGCGATGTCGAACGGGTTCGGCGAGCGCTGGCTGTGCAACAGGTAGTTGGCGTGCCGGCCGCCGAGGTTGGCCTTGACCATCAGCACGTCGCGACCGCTGTGGTAGTCGACCTCCATCAGGTCGAGCAGGCGGAACAGCGACCAGGGCCCGGTGTTCTGCTCGATGCCCACCCGGCGTCCGCCCAGCTCCTCCACCACCAGGCTAGTGCGCCCGGCATCGGCGTCGGCCGGCCAGCGGAAGGCGGTCTGCACGATGGGGCCGTGGCGGTATTCCAGCTGCTGGTCGCCGAAACGGAAATCGGCGCGGCCGAGGCTGGAGTCCAGCGAATAGGGCTCGAGCGTGAACGGCACCTGGGGCTGGTCCGGGTCCTCGGCGAAGAAGCTGCGGCGGATGGTCTGTGCGTGACTCATCTGGGCCAGGAAATCCCGCGACAGCGGCAGCCCCCGTCCGTCCACCTGGCGCAGGCGGTACTGCCCGGCGCTGCCGCTGACGAAGGGCTTGAGGTAGCGCTCGAAGAAGCTGTCGGCCACGCCCTGGGCCTTGAAGAACTCACGGAAGTCGGCCAGGGCGACTTCGCTCTCGCTATGGGCGCTGAACGGATAGCGCTGGCGCAGGGAGCCGTTGTAGAAGGCGTACAGCTCACTCTGGTAGCGCTGGTTGAGGTACTCGTGGGCATCGTTCAGGACCAGCATCCAGCTGTCCTCGGCGAGCAGGGTCAGCCACTGGCCGAGCGGCTGCGGCAGGCGGGCGGCGCTGCTGCGCAACTGGTCGATGGCATCGCGCTGGCCGCCCATGCGCGCCCTGGCCAGCTCGAAGGCGGCCTGCTCCGAGGCTCCGGCATGGGCCAGACCGGCCAGCTGCAGCTGCAGGGCATCCATGGCCTGCAACGCCGGTGCCAGCTCGGGACCGGCGCCGGCGTTGTCGTCGAGCAGCCGGTGCAGCGGGGCGAAGCGACGCTCCAGGGACTTGCGCGCGGTATCCGGCAGTCCCTTGGCCAGGGCGGACTGGGCCTCTTCGGCCGCGGCGGCGGCCAGCTTGCCGGCCTTGCCCAGCGGCCCCTTGGTTTCGGCGAGCGCCGCGCCGGCTTCGGCGGCGCCATCGGCGGCTTCCGCCAGCCCGGGGAAGCGGGTGTTATCGCGTACGGCCACCAGCAGCTGCAGCAGCGGCGAGTTGGCGGCGGTCAGGCCAGCGAGCTGCTGTGCCCCCTGGGCCGCACTGCCCAGCGGCTCCAGGGCCAGCTGGGCGACGGCCTCGCCCCAGTGGTTGGCGTAGTCGCGGAAGTACAGCTGCTCCATCTCCACCAGCAGGCGGCCGAGGTCGTTGGCGCTGAGGCTCTCGCCGTTGCCGAGCACCCAGTTGTCGCGCAGGATCTCGCGCACCAGACCGCCGCCTTGGGCGACGAAATACTGCTGGTAGCCGCGCTGGGTATAGAAACCGGGGATGGCGTAGTCGCCACCGGTGAAGAACCCAGCTTGCGGGCCGAGCTGCTGGCTCAGACGGTATTCCGGCAGGCTGCGGGCCTGCTCGCGAAGCATGCGGTAGACCACGTTGGCCAGGGACTCCCGGCGCAGCACGTCGCGGGCCTGGGCCACCAGCGCATCGTTCAGCGGGTAGGCGGCGAAGGGCTCGGCCAGCAGACGGGCGAAATGGCCGTTCAGGCCCTGCTGGGCCGCGGCGTTGCCGGGATGGCGCTGCGACCAGTCGGCAGCCAGCCACTCCTTGAGGAAGAGCGGATCGCGGCGCTCCACCAGGTTCAGCATCAGGTAGGCCCGCAGGCTGCCCAGCAGCCGCTCGCGGTCGCCCAGATTGGCGCGGATCTGCGCCTCCAGCTGGCGGGCGATGCGCGGCAACAGCAGGTCTTCCAGCTCGCGCCGATAGGCCTGGTGCAGCACCGGATCGACCTCGTCCCCCTGGTACAGGCCGCCACGCTGCAGCCAGGACGCTTCGCCGGCGGACGGGAATACCTGGGTCGCGGCATAACTGCTGTCCAGCGCCGCCAGGGTCTGCAGGGCATCGTCCCGGGGCGCGATCGCCTGCTGCTGGCGGCCGAGGGTCCGGGCGATTTCCTGCAGTTCCTCCAGGCGCCCGTGGTTGGCCGAGAACCCCCTGGCCCAGAACAGACCGAACAGCGCCAGGCAGGCGAAGGCTCCGGCATAGAGCGCGCGCTGGCCCCAGTCGATGCGGCGGATTTCCTTCTGGTCGAGGCCGGCGAGATCGGCCTCGGGGAAGATTACCCGGCTCAGCAGGTGATTGATGAAACGCGCCCGACCGCTGCGAAAGGTCGGCAAGGCACTGCCGGAGAGGCCCAGGTTGCGGCCGATGCCGGCGGTCAGCGGATCGAGCGGATTGTCCAGCTGCGGCGCGCTGGTCAGATAGAAGCCGCGCAGCTGGCTGGCGCGCTGATAGCGGTTGCCGGCGAAGGCCATTTCGACGAACAGACACAGGTGCTCGCCGATCTGCCCGAGCTGGTGGGGGAAGTCGAGAATCCGCCCGCGACGCTGGGTGTCGCGCTCCTGGTGCATGCGCAGGATCACCTGGCTGTTCAGGCGCTGCAGCAGCCGCTCGAACTCCTCGCGCACGACCCCGGCCTCGGTGCCGTTCTGATCCTTGCGGAAGCTGGCGCCGAGCACCTGGTCGCTTTCCTCGCGGGACAGCTGGTCGAAGAATTCGGCGAAGCCGGGCAACTGGTCGGCCTTGCTCAGAACCAGGTAAACCGGCAGGTCGGCGCCGAGGCGCTGATGGATCTCCAGCAGGCGCTGGCGGGTCTGTCGGGCGAGGGCTTCCAGCTCCAGCTCGTTGCCGCCGAGCAGCCTATCCATCGGGATGTTCACCAGCACGCCGTTGAGCGGTCGGGCCCGGCGGCGGCGCAGGAGGCCCAGCAGTCCGTCCCAGGCGCGGCCGTCGACGGCCGGGTCGGGCTGGGTCAGATAGCGGCCGGCGGTGTCGATCAACACCGCGTGTTCGGCGAAGTACCAGTCGGCATAACGGGTGCCGGCGACGTCCTTGGTCAGCCGCTGGTTCTCGCCGCGGTTGAGCGGAAACTCCAGGCCGGAGAAATCCAGCAGGCTGGTCTTGCCGCTGCCGGTCGGCCCCAGCAGCAGGTACCAGGGCAGCTCGCGGCGCCATTTCTCGCTGCGCCCGCTGTACAGACTGGAGCGCTTGAGGGTGCGCAGGGCTTCCAGGAAGCGCTGGCGCAGGATTCCCCGCTCCTCGTCGACCAGCCCTTCGTGGTGCAGGCGCTCGCGAGCGGACTCGTCGGTCTTTTCTGTCCTCTGTCGGCGGGTGCCGCGCCAGCTGGCGAAGACCAGGAACAGGCCCCAGGCCAGGCACAGCGCGGCGATGCTCAGCAGGCGACTGGTCGGCGATTCCCAGAACTTGTGGTCGGCAATCGACAGCAGCGGACCGAGGAACCATACCAGCAGGGCCAGCAGCAGGAGCAGGCACAGGCTCCAGACCCAGGTCTTGCGGAAAAACGCGACAACTTTGCCGAAAAAGTCCTTCATGGCATTGCTTTCCTGATTACGGCTTGGGCTCGACCCGGAGAGTCGGATCGACGGGCTGGTAGGGCGAGAGGGCGGCGTCGCGCTGCTCACCGAGCACCCAGGCAAAACCGCCATAGAGCACGGCCAGACAGAGCAGGGTGAACGATGCGACCAGCCACCAGGGCACGATGCGCACCAGGCGCCGGCGGGTATCCCGCAGGCCCTGCCAGTGCGGCGAAACCTCCCGCGGCACGTCGCCGCGCAGCTGGCGGATCTGCCGGTAGAGGCTGTCGCGCACCGACTCCAGTTCGAGCATGCCGCGCGGCAGCACCCGGTACTTGCCCTCGAACCCCAGCGACAGGCAGAGATACATCAGCTCCAGCATCGGCAGGTGCTTGACCGGATTGCGCGACAGGCGCTCGAGCAGCTGGAAGAACTTCTCGCCGCCGAAGGTCTCGTTGTGGAAGCTCGACAGCAGGCTCATCTGCGCCCACTCGCTCTCGTTGCCCCAGGGCGTGGTCACCACCGCCTCGTCGAGCACGGTGCAGAGCACATAGCGCGCGGCCATGACCTGACTGCTTTCCACGCCCTCGTGCAGGGCACGGTGCTCGAACAGCTTGAGCTCGCCGGCCAGGCGCTGATTCAGCGCATGCAGCTCCTCGCCCTCGAAGCGGTGCTTGAGCCGCACCACCTCGGAGAGCAGGGCGGAGGCCGCCGCCACCAGCGGGTTGAGCCCGAAGTTGAAGCTTTCCGCCGGGCGCAGGCGGGCGGCGTAGACCATCCGCTCCTCCAGCTGCTCGTACTGCGGCGGCGCGACGAAGTCGGTCAGCGGGCTCTGCGCCGCGGCCTCGCCGTGACGGTTGAGGATGACCGTCTTGTCATCCCGTGCGTAGTCCATTTCGCGGATCATGTCAGTGGTTCCCGATCACCCTTCAGTCAAACGCTCGCGGTCCATTCCTTCCGGCACCAACGCATCCGCCGTCGCGAGACGTCGGGGGAGGTCCGGGCAGGATGGCCTCGGGCAGTCAATTTCTGTATTCATGTCGCGCTGCAGCCAGTCGAGGTGCGCCTGCTGCGATGGGCAGCAGTGCGGGATTCAGAGGAATGAGTGGCGGAGAGGCCCTGGCATCAGCTGGGGTCCTCGCCGGACCAGTACCAGATCGTCGCCCCCCAGCTCGAATCGCTGAAATCAGGCATGGTTTCCCCCTGCTGGAAAGAGCGGCGAGAGCCGTTCTGTGCTGGGGTGAACCAGTAACCGGCTCGCGGGCAGGGTTGTCCTGCCTCTACACGGCCGATCTGCGCCGAGCCGGCAGAGGGAGTGAAGTTGCGCGCGTAGGTGACCAGGTCCCTGGGGTAGACCATATGGCCGATCTGGCTGTCGTCGATGTTGAAGAGGAAGGCGATGGCACCGGCCTCGAAGGCCCAGTAGCCGCTGTAGCTGCCCTCGTCGCCGTCGATGCTGAGATGCGAGTCGTACCAGGGAGCCTTCTTGAAGGCGGGGTACCAGTCCTTGCAGTACTTATCCAGCAGCTTGCTGGCTTCCTTGGGCGTGGCGGCGCGAATGACCTTGAGCAGGCCGGCGAAGGGGCGTTTGAACAGCAACTCATCTGTCTTGACCCGGCTGTCGTCGTAGAACGAGAGCAGGGTTTCGTAGATGGCGTCCTGGCCCTTGTTGTCGCGGTCGAAGATGGCGGAGAGACGCGGAATCAACTCGCCACGGCCGAGCAGGATGCACAGGCTGAGGGTTTGCAGGAACTGCTCGTAGTCGTCGTTCTCGCCGAAGCCGGCGCAGACTTCATCGCTGCCGTAGGAAATGATGGAAAGTTCCCGATCTTTCTCATAAGCAGCGATTAAAGCATCTAGCTGAGGGGCTATTTGCTCTGGGCTTTGGCCCGCACTATAAGAGCAAGATATTAAAGTGTAAGCATTTCTCCGTAGCCTGGTAGCTAGTATTGCGCTGTAGTAATCGCTGACAAGAGGGTTGGCAATATCATTAAAAATATCATTATTCCAGTCGTTCAAGAGTGAGATGTATTTTTGGAAATATTGTGTTGTTGCAAAAGATTGGCGGCATTGTTTGTCAGTGCTCATAATTTTCTTCCCTAAGGCCTGGCGCGGCGGGATGTTTGTTCGTGTTTCTCTCGCGCTGCTTGGCCTTATTGACTGCAGCTTTTACATCATCTTCGGTGTAATGAATGGCTGCATGCTCATCATGAAGTTTCGCACTGCCACTCTCAAAGGTGGCACCTAGATGCGTCAGCATTGAATCGTTGTAAGACGGCATATAGAGCATGTGGCGGCTATAAGATGGTGACCCGTCCGATAAACTCTTCATTATTTTTCTGACGATATTGGGAGGAACGGCTCGGTCTATGTTTTTATCAATCCACTCATGACTCATCTGCACGACCCGGCCGTGCCCACTGCCACTGCCTTCCAGCAAGCTGGATATCCCGGGCTTGCGTGTATTACCGGGCTTGCTCATATATTTTGGCTTCTTGCCGCTGACGCTGGCCTTGGCGTCGACAATGGCGAAGGGCTTGCCGTCGTTGTGTGCGCAGCCGTTGGCGCACCAGACCGCATCGATGCCGGTACCGAAGGAGGGATCGGTCAGCTTGAACAGCTTCTGGTGGTCCTTCGGGCTACCGCCACGGGACAGTTTGCCGGCCACCAGCGCGCTGGGCTTGGCGCCTGTCCAATGGCCCGCGCCGCCCAAGTCGTGGGCCTCCCAGCCACTGCCCCAGCCGAGCTTCTCGTAGCAGTAATAGTCCGCGATATGTTCTCCGGCGACGCTGAGGATAGCGTTGTCGATACCCTCGATCGGGTACGTGCGTGTTTTCTGGGCATCTATCCTGTTCGGGCCGGCCTGGCTCGGGCTGTCCTTGCCTTCGGCGTTGTCCCGCGCCTCGCCCTTTGGCTTGATACCGACAGCGGGCTGGCTGCTATCGGAGACTGTCGCGGAGCTGTTGCGTTGCTTGCTGCGCCATTTGAGCAGGCGCCGCTCGACGATGCCCAGCATGCTCGGCAGGTTGTCGCGGGCAATCACCAGTACATCGATGACACTGCGTTGCAGTGAACTCGGCAGCGCCTCGAAGGCACCGGAGTCCCTGACGCCTTCGATGATCTCGTCGAGCTGGCTGCGCAGGGCACCGGCATCGAAGATCTTGGCCAACAGCTCCTCCGGACTGGTTCGGATACCGCACTCTTCCAGCACGAAGCGGAGGAAGTCGAACAGCACCGGCGCGAAGCGCTCTGGGTCGCGGTTGACCAGACGCAGGCTTTTCTTCACGCCATCCCCGGGGCCCGGAATCCAGCCGATGATCGCCAGCACCAGATCGAACTGGGCCTCCTCCTTGGTGGACGCCGTTTTCGATTGATAGACCCGGATCGCCGACTCGACGGTGTCGTAGGCGTCGATGGCCTGGCCCAGGAAGGGCACGGCTCCGAGGGCGATGCCCTTGGCCAGCTCGGTTACGGCTTCCGCATAGGCGGCCTGGCGTTGTGCCTGCGGATCGAGTTCCTGTTCGTCCTCGTTCAGTTCGAGGTCTTCGTCGTAGTGGTCCATGTCGCTCATACCAGTCGTCCTGAGGCGCGGGCGATCAGCTCGTCAATGTCGAGGGTTGCGGGGTCGAGGCCGATGCGACGCAGGTCTTCCTCCAGGTCGCGCCGGCTGGTTTTCACTGCCTTGATGGGCTCCAGTTCGAAGCTGCGCGGATCTTCGCCGTAGTAGATCTTCGAGGGGCCGGGCGGTATATCTTCGAGCCGGGCGAAGCCTTTCTCATCCAGCGTGCCTTCCCTGACCGAACCATCGCTGAACTCCACTCGATAGGGGGCGTGAGGAACGGGTTCGAGGTTGTCGTGATGCAGGTTCAGCTCCAGCCAGGTGGTATTGGCCTTGGCGCTATCGAGTAGATTGCCGGCCCTGTCCGTATCCGCCGCTCCCGGAATCAGCGGGCCGAGTATCTGAATGCCCGAACCGCTCCCCGGGGCCCCGCCCGAGTTGATGCGGATGGTCGCCCCGCTCAGCGTCACCCCGCTCGGATCGAGCTTGAGCCAGCTGCCGCCGCCCTTGGCGGTCAGCTCCATGCCGGTATCGATCACCACCTTGCTGCCGGCGTAGTAATGGATCTCGTCGCCGGCTTCGACGAACTGGCCGCTGCCGATCTTCACGTGCTGCTGGTTGCCGACCGTCAGGTGATCGCTGGCGCGCACTTCGCTCTTGCGATCGCCGAAGGTGATGCGGTGCTCCTCGCCCCCGAACTCGCTGTAGGCGTTGGCCTCCACCCTGTCGTGGCGCTCGTGGCCGATGCGGATCCTCTGATCGTGCTCGATGTCCTGGTCCCAGTCGCGCTGGGCGTGGACGTAGATCTGCTCCTGCCCCTGGCGGTCCTCGAGGCGCAGCTCGTTGTAACCTTCGCCGCCGGGGCTGCTGAGGGTCTTGAATACGCTGCGGGTCTTGTTGGCCGGCAGCTCGTAAGGAACCGGGTGTTCCACGTGAAACAGGCAGCCGCTGACCAGCGGCTGGTCCGGGTCGCCTTCCAGAAAGGTCACCAGCACCTCCATGCCCACCCGCGGCACGGCGATCCCGCCGTAGCGGTTGCCGGCCCAGCCCGAGGCGACCCGCAGCCAGCCACTGGTCCTGTCGTCGGCCTGGCCCTCGCGGTCCCAGTGGAACTGCACCTTGACCCGCCCATAGGCGTCACAGTGGATCTCCTCGCCGGCCGGACCGGTGACCACCGCGGTCTGGCTGCCCAGCACCTTGGGCTTGGGATGCGCGAGGGCCGGCCGGTACGGCGCGTCCCACGGCGTGGCGGCGAAGCGGTTGCGGTA
>NZ_JBHRSJ010000009.1:0-42420 GCF_042643485.1 Azotobacter bryophylli
GCGCCGAGGCCGGCCTGCGGCGCAGCTCGCCCGCCGGCCGGCGGGCCGCGCTGGTGCTGGCCGGCGGGCTCGCCCTGGTGCTGGCCTTGCTGTGCATCACCGAGCCCTTCGGCTACCTGGCGCAGGTGGTCTTCGTCCTGCTGCTGTGGAGCCTGGCCATGCTGGTGCGGCGCCTGCCGGGGCGCTTCCCCGTGCTGCTGCTGGTGATGCTGTCGGTGATCGTCTCCTGCCGCTACCTGTGGTGGCGCTACACCGCGACCCTGAACTGGAGCCACAGCCTCGACCTGATCTGCGGCCTGGTCCTGCTGGCGGCGGAGACCTACTCCTGGCTGATCCTGATGCTCGGCTACGCGCAGACCTGCTGGCCGCTCCACCGCCAGCCGGCACAGCTGCCGGCGGACCCGAGCCTGTGGCCGCGGGTCGATTTGCTGATCCCCACCTACAACGAGGATCTGGCGGTGGTGCGCAACACCGTGTACGCCGCCCTCGCCCTCGACTGGCCGGCGGACAAGCTGCGCATCTACCTCCTCGACGACGGTAAGCGCGAGAGCTTCCGCCGCTTCGCCGAGGAGGTCGGGGTCGGCTACCTGATCCGGCCGGACAACCGCCACGCCAAGGCCGGCAACCTCAACCACGCCCTCCGCCACATCGACAGCGAGCTGGTGGCGATCTTCGACTGCGACCACGTGCCGGTGCGCTCCTTCCTCCAGCTCACCGTCGGCTGGTTCCTGCTCGATCCCAAGCTGGCGCTGGTGCAGACCCCGCACCGCTTCTTCTCCCCGGACCCCTTCGAGCGCAACCTCGGCG
This sequence comes from Azotobacter bryophylli, assembly GCF_042643485.1. Classification (NCBI taxonomy): domain Bacteria; kingdom Pseudomonadati; phylum Pseudomonadota; class Gammaproteobacteria; order Pseudomonadales; family Pseudomonadaceae; genus Azotobacter; species Azotobacter bryophylli. The sequence goes on from NZ_JBHRSJ010000009.1 coordinate 808, forward strand.
TGTTCCGCCGCCGGCCCAACGAGGGCGAGTTGTTCTACGGCCTGGTGCAGGACGGCAACGACCTGTGGAACGCCGCCTTCTTCTGCGGTTCCTGCGCCGTGCTGCGCCGCGCCGCGCTGGATGCGATCGGCGGCTTCGCCGTGGAGACCGTCACCGAGGACGCCCACACCGCCCTGCGCCTGCACCGCCACGGCTGGAGCTCGGCCTACCTGCGCATCCCCCAGGCCGCCGGGCTGGCCACCGAGAGCCTGTCGGCGCACATCGCCCAGCGGGTGCGCTGGGCGCGCGGCATGGCGCAGATCTTCCGCATCGACAACCCGCTGTTCGGCCGCGGCCTGAACCTGTTCCAGCGGCTGTGCTACGCCAACGCCATGCTGCACTTCCTGGCCGGCCTGCCGCGCCTGGTGTTCCTCACCGCGCCGCTGGCCTTCCTGCTGCTGCACGCCTACATCATCTACGCGCCGGCGGCGATGATCGTGCTCCAGGTGCTGCCGCACATGGTCCACGCCAGCCTGGCCAACTCGCGGATGCAGGGCGCCTACCGGCACAGCTTCTGGGGCGAGGTGTACGAGACGGTGCTGGCCTGGTACATCGCCTGGCCGACCACCCTGGCGCTGATCGATCCGAGCAAGGGCAAGTTCAACGTCACCGTCAAGGGTGGGATGATGGCCAAGGACCAGTTCGACTGGCGCACCGCCTGGCCCTACCTGGCCCTCGCCGCGATCAACTTCCTCGGCCTCGGCTTCGCCGCCTGGCGCCTGGGTTACGGCCCCGCGAACGAGCGGGCCACGGTGCTGGTCAGCGCCCTGTGGGTGACCTACAACCTGCTGATCATCGGCGCCGCCGTGGCGGTGGCCGCCGAGGTGCGGCAGATCCGCCAGAACCACCGAGTGCCGGCGCGCCTGCCGGCGGCGCTGCGCCTGGCCGATGGCCGGCTGTTCAGCGGCGTGCTGCTCGACTATTCCAGCGGCGGCGCCGGCATCGAGCTGCCGCTGGAGCTCCAGCTCAAGGCGGAGACCCCGGTCTGGCTGCTGCTGCACCGCGGCACGCGCGAGTTCGCCTTCGCCGGCCGGCTGACCCACTGCCTCGGCCAGCACCTGGGCATCCGCTTCGACGAGCTGTCCCGGCAGCAGCAGATCGACCTGGTGCAGTGCACCTTCGCCCGCGCCGACGCCTGGCTCGACTGGTACCGGGAGCAGGACGAGGAGCGCCTGCTGGGCAACTTCCTCGACGTCCTGTCCCTGGGACTGCACGGCTACGTGCGCCTGGTCGAGCACGCCCCGCAGCCGATCCGCCCGCTGCTGGAGCGGCTGCTGCGGTCGCTGCGCTGGTGCGCCAGCTTCCTGCCCCGTGCGCCTCGCACCTCCAACCAACAATTCTCTTCGCGAGCCCTGCCCGTATGACCCTGTCGCTCAAGCCTTGGATGGCCGCCCTCGTTCTGTCCGCCGCGACCCAGGCCGCGCCGGCCGCCACCGTGAGGGCTCCGGCCGTTCCGGCGCCCTCGGCGCCCGTCGCCGTTCCCGCCGCGCCGGCCGCCGATCTGCCGCCGGTCTGGCAGCGCAGCCGGCGCCTGAGCGACCTGGGCTACGCCAGCGACGTGATGCTGCTGGGCATCCGCAACAGCCAGCAGATCGAGTTCGGCCTGCGCCGCGACCGGCTGGTCAGTGCCGCGCGCCTGAGCCTGGAGTTCACCCCGTCGCCATCGCTGATCCCGGGGCTGTCGCACCTGCGGGTCTACCTCAACGACCGCCTGATGGGCGTGCTCGGCGTCGACCACGACCGGCCCGGCCAGGCCCAGCGCGGCGAGCTGGCCCTCGACCCGCGCCTGCTCGGCGACTTCAACCGCCTGCGCCTGGAGTTCGTCGGGCACTACGCGGAAGCCTGCGAGGACCCGGCCAACAGCGCCCTGTGGCTGAGTGTCAGCCGCGACAGCGCGATCCTGCTCGACGAGCAGGCGCTCAGCCTGCCCGGCGACCTGGCGCACTTCCCGGCGCCGTTCTTCGACGGCCAGGACAACGCCGCCCTGGAGCTGCCGGTGGTGTTCGCCGGCGCGCCGGGGCTCGGCGAGCAGCGCGCCGCGGCAGTGCTCGCGTCCTACTTCGGCAGCCTGGCGGGCTGGCGCGGCGCGCGCTTCCCGGCGCTGTTCGACCGCCTGCCGGAGGCCGGCGACAAGCCGCCGCGGGCCGCCGTGGCGTTCGCCACCAATGACCGGCGCCCGACCTTCCTCGCCGACGCCGCGCGCTTCCCGGCGGTCGACGGGCCGGTGCTGGAGCTGATCGACCATCCGGACAACCCCTATACCAAGCTGCTCTTGGTGCGCGGCCGCGACGACGCCGACCTGCTGCGCGCGGTCGAGGCCCTGGCCCTCGGCGGCCCGCTGCTGCGCGGCAGCCGCGTGGCCGTCGGCGAGCTGCCGCCGCCGGCGCCGCGCCAGCCCTACGACGCGCCGAACTGGACGCCCACCGACCGCCCGGTGCGTTTCGCCGAGCTGCTCGACTACCCGCAGCAGCTGCAGGTCAGCGGCCTGCAGCCGCCGCCTGTCGGACTCGATATCAATCTGCCGCCGGACCTGTTCGTCTGGCGCAACCAGGGCATTCCCCTGCGTACCCAGTACCGCTACAGCGTGCCCGGCAACCCCGAGGATTCGCGGCTGAACATCCGCCTCAACGACCAGTTCCTGACCAGCCTGGAGCTGCGCGGCCGCGAGCAGCGCAGCGAGCTGGAGGAACTGCGTCTGGCGGTGCGCGGCGGCGACTCCGGCAGCGAGAGCAGCGACCTGCTGGTGCCTTCGCTGAAGGTCGGCGACCGCAACCGCCTGAGCTTTTCCTTCGATTTCGCCAGCGTCTCGGCCAGTGCCCAGCGCGACCGCTGCCTGACCAACCTGCCGGTGGCGATGCACGGCGCCATCGACGATAACTCGACCATCGACCTGTCCGGCTACCACCACTACATGGCCCTGCCCGACCTGCGCGCCTTCGCCCGCAGCGGCTTCCCCTTCAGCCGCATGGCCGACCTCTCCGAGACCCTGGTGCTGGTGCCGCGCGAGGCGCACGAGGAGCAGGTGGCGACCCTGCTCGAAACCCTCGGCGGGATCGGCGCGCAGATCGGCTATCCGGCCTTCGGCGTGCGCCTGACCGACGACTGGCAGGTGGCCGCGCAGACCGACGCCGATCTGCTGCTGCTCGGCGACTGGCCGCAGGCGCTGCGCGAGCGCGCCGACCTCGAGGTGAAGCTGGCGGCGCCCTACGACCGGTTGCTCGCCGGCCGGGCGGTGCGGGCGCAGCCCACCGGCCGGCAGCTCGAGGGCGGGGTCGCGCCGCAGGCGGCGGTGGAGATCGCCGCCGAGGCGCCGATCGCCGCGGTGGTGGGCATGCAGTCGCCGCAGCACGTCGGGCGCAGCATCGTCGCCCTGCTCGCCGCGCAGCCGGCCGACTACGCCCTGCTGCGCGGCGCCCTGGCCGACAGCGGCTCGCGCGAGGCGCTGGCCGGTTCGCTGGCGCTGATCCGCAGCAGCGGGGTGAGCAGCCAGTTCGTCGGCGAGCCGTATTACGTCGGCCAGCTGCCGTGGTGGCTGCTGCTCTGGTTCCACCTGACCGGCCATCCGGTGCTGATGGCCGCGGTGGCGGCGCTGACCATCGTGCTCGGCGCCGTGCTGGTCTGGGTCCTGCTGCGCGCCGTGGCGCGCCGCCGCCTGGAGAAGGCTTGAACATGGGACGCTGGCTCTGTGCCGTGCTGCTCGCCCTGACGATCCTGCCGGCGGGCGCCGCCGACTGCGCCTGGCCGGCCTGGCAGCGCTTCCGCGAGGCGCTGGTGAGCGCCGACGGACGGGTGATCGACCGCTCCTCGCCGCGCCAGGTCACCACCTCGGAAGGGCAGGCCTACGCGCTGTTCTTCGCTCTGGTGGCCGACGACCGCGACGGCTTCGCCCGCCTGCTGCGCTGGACCGAGAGCAACCTGGCCGGCGGCGACCTGCGCCGCCACCTGCCGGCCTGGCAGTGGGGCAGGGCCGACGACGGCCGCTGGCGGGTGCTGGACGACAACAACGCCAGCGACGCCGACCTGTGGCTGGCCTACAGCCTGCTCGAGGCCGGCCGTCTGTGGCGGCGGCCGGACTACGCCCGGCTCGGCCAGGACCTGCTCTGGCGCAGCGCGGCGCAGACCCTGCAGCCGTTGCCGGGGCTTGGCCTGATGCTGCTGCCGGGCGACCGCGGCTTCGTCTCCGAGGCCGGCTGGCGGCTCAACCCCAGCTACCTGCCGCCGCAGCTCCTGCAGCGCTTCGCCGACCTGGCGCCGGTCTGGGCCGAGCTGGCCGACAATACCGCCCGACTGCTGCGCGAGGGCGCGCCCAAGGGCCTGGCCCCCGACTGGCTGCTGTGGCGGCGCGGGCAGGGCTGGGCCGCCGATCCCGAGCACGGCAGCGAGGGCGACTACGACGCCATCCGCGTCTACCTGTGGCTGGGCATGCTGGCCGACGAGGCGCCCGGCCGCGCCGCGCTGCAGAAGCACTTCGCGCCCATGGTCGAGCTGGTCGCCGCCCGCGGCACGCCGCCGGAGCGCATCGACGCCGCCGACGGCCGCGCCGAAGGGCAGGGCCCGGTGGGCTTCTCCGCCGCCCTGCTGCCGCTGCTGGCGCGCCTGGAACCGGCCGCCCACGCCCTCCAGCGCGAGCGTCTGGTTCATCAGCCGGCGGCCGCGGACGCCTACTACGACCAGGTGCTGACCCTGTTCGGCGGCGGCTGGGACGACGGCCGCTTCCGCTTCGCCGGCGACGGTCGCCTGCTGCCGGCCTGGGAGTCGACATGCGCACGCTAGCCCCGCTGCTGCTCTGCGCGGCGCTGCTGCCGCCTGCCGCGGCGCAGCCGCGCGCCCTCTCGGCCGACGAGCAGCGCGCCTGGCTGCTCGGCCAGGTCCGTCTGGGCGAGGCGCTGGAGCGCGACGATCTGGTCGACGGCGCCCTCGAGCGCCTGCAGGAGCTGCAGAGCGACGATCCCGAGGCCGAGCTCGCCGCGGCGCGCCTGGCGATCCGCCGCGGCGACCTGGAAGCGGCGCGCCGCGACCTCGACGGACTGCTGCACCAGGCGCCCGAATCGCCCGCCGGACGGCAGGCGCGGGTGCTGCTCAGGCTGGCCGAACCGGAGGGCCGCCAGGCCCTGCAGGAGGCCCGCCTGCTGGCCGCCAGCGGGCGCCTGGCCGAGGCCCGCGCGGCTTACGACCGTCTCCTCGAAGGCCAGCCGCCGAGTCTCGAACTGGCGCTGGAGTACTGGCGCCTGCGCAGCCGCCAGGACGGCGAGCGTGCCCTGGCGGTGGAACGGCTCGGCGAGCTGGAGCGGCTCTACCCGGAGCACGCCGGCCTGCACCAGACCCTGGCCGATCTGCTGTTCGACGAAGGCCGCCCCGACGAGGCCCGGCGCCTGCTCCACGAACTGGCCGCGGACCCGCAGGCGAGCAAGGCCGCCTCGCAGCGCGAATACCAGTATCTCGCCGAGCAGCCGGCGAGCGCCGCCAGCGTCGCCGCCTGGCAGGAGTTCGTCCGGCGCTACCCGGATTCGCCGCTGCTGGCCGAGGCGCGGGCGACCCTCGACGCCCAGCGCCGGCTGATCGCCGACCCGGCCTGGCAGGCCGGCCAGCGCGGCCTGGCGCTGCTGGAGCAGGGCGATGCGCCGGGTGCCGAAGCCGAGCTGCGCCGCGCCCTGCGCGGCCGGCCGGAGGATGCCGGGCTGCACGGGGCGCTGGGTCTGGCGCTGGTGCGCCAGGGCCGTCACGGCGAAGCCCTGGGCGCTTTCGCCGAGGCGCACCGGCTGGAGCAGAACACCCGGCTGATCGACAAGTGGCGCGATCTCTACGATTCCACCCGCTACTGGGCGCTGCTGGAGCAGGCCGAATCGGCGCCGCCGGAGCAGGCCGCCTCGCTCTACCGTCTGGCCCGCCAGCTGCGCCCGCAGGGCCCCGAGGCGCTGGTCGGCCTGGCCGCTCTGGCGCAGGCCCGCGGGCAGGCGGCCGAGGCCGAGAGCCTGCTGCTGCAGGCCTATCGCCTGGAGCCGGGCAACCGCGCGACCCTGTGGGGCCTGTTCAAGCTGTACCGCAGCCAGTCGGCGGAGCGCGCGCTGGCCTTCCTGGACAGCCTGCCGCCCGACCAGCAGGCGCCCTTCGCCGACGCCCAGCGCGGGCTGCGCGGCGAGCGCCTGCAGGCCGAGGCCGAAGCCGCCGCCGCGCGCGGCGACCTGCGGCGCGTCGGCGAACTGCTGACGGCGGCGCGGCGCCTGACGCCGGACGATCCCTGGCTGGCCTACCGGCTGGCCGGCAACCTGCGCGAGCAGGGCCGGCCGGCCACGGCCGACGCGGTGTTCGCCGATCTGCTGGAGCGGCGGGGCGGCGACCCGCAGGCGCGCTATGCCCATGCCCTGTACCTTTCCTCCGGCGAGCGCGACGACGAGGCCCTGGCCAGCCTGGCGGCGTTGCCGCGCAGCGCCTGGGACGAAGGCATCGGGCAACTGGCCGCGCGCCTGCGCCACCGCCAGCTGCTGGCCCGCGCCGAGGCCCTGCGCGCCGCCGGGCAGGAGCCGGCCGCCATCGCCCTGCTCGAAGGGCAGGCCGAGATCGCCGACGACGATCTGCTGCGCCTGGCCGACTGGGCCCGGCAGCGCGACCAGCCGGGCGCGGCGCTGGAGTATTTCCAGCGGGTGCTGCAGCGCGATCCGCAGCAGCCGGAGGCGCGCCTCGGTCGCATCGAGAGCTGGATCGACCTCGGCTGGCTGGGGCCGGCCCGCCGCGAGCTGCTCCGCTCGCCGCCGGCGTTCGCCGCCGACCAGCGCAACGCCCGCCGCCGGCTGGCCAACGCCTGGGCCGCGGTGGGCGAGCCGGCGCGTGGCCGGGAGCTGTTCGAGCAGCTGCTGGCCGAGCCGGTCGCCGACGATCCGCTGCTGCTGCGCGACGCGGCGCGGCTGCAGGAGGGCCCGGCGCCGCAGCGCGCCCTCGACCTCTACGCCCGCGCCCTGCAGGCCACCGGCGCGCTGACCCCGGAGCAGGCGGCGCCGCGCGACGACCGCGCGCTGACCCGCGCCAGCCGGCCGCAGGAGGGCGACGACTGGCTCGCGCGCAGCCTGCGCGGCTCGGTCGATACCCTCTACCAGGCGCAGAACCCGACCCTGCGCGTGCAGCACGACTTCGGCTGGCGGAATGGTAAGGTAACCCCCGGGATATCCGACCTGAAGTTCGATACCACCATACTCCAGCTCGACCTGCCGCTGGCCAGCGGACGGGCCTTCCTGCGCGCAGAGGAAGTGCAGATGGACGCTGGCCGCTTCAAGACCGAGGATGATGGAACGCATACAGAGCGTTTCGGTACTTGTGATATCCGCAATACAGGCTTGAAGGACTGTCAGGGCACCCATCCGAGGGACAGTGGTACCACCGTGGCGGTCGGCTGGCAGAACGAGCGCTGGTCCGTCGATCTCGGCCACTCGCCTCTGGGTTTCACGGTCGGCAACTGGCTGGGCGGGGCCAGCTATTCCTGGGACTACGCCGGCCTGGGCTGGACGTTGACCGCCTCGCGCCGGCCACTGACCAACTCGCTCTTGTCCTACGCCGGCGCCGTCGACCCGCGCACCGGCACCCACTGGGGCGGGGTCACCGCCAGCGGCGCCAGCCTCGGCCTGAGCTACGACCACGGCGGCCGCCACGGCGTCTGGGCCGACTTCGGCCAGCACTGGCTGCGCGGGCTGAACGTCGCCGACAACCGGCGCACCCGGGTGATGAGCGGCTACTACTACAAGCTGGTCGACCGGGTCGACCAGCGCCTGCGCATCGGCACCAACGCCATGTTCTGGCACTTCGACAAGGACCTCGGCGACTACAGCCTCGGCCAGGGCGGCTACTACAGCCCGCAGCGCTGGTTCTCGGTGGGCCTGCCGGTTACCTATGCCTGGCGTAACGCCGACTGGTCGCTGCTGCTGGAAGGGGCGGTGAGCCGCTCGTGGTCGCACAGCAGCTCCAGCGAGTACTACCCGCTGAGCGGGCTGGTGACCGACCTGGCGGCACAGAGCGGGCTCGACCCGCAGGCCCTGGCCGCGGCCAACGTCCGCCAGGGGGGCAACGGCGGCACCCTCGGCTACCGCTTCGGCGGCAAGCTGGAGCGCCGCCTGAGCGATCACTGGGTGCTCGGCGGCGGCTTCGAGTGGCAGCACAGCCCGGACTACGCCCCCAGCCAGGCGCAGGTCTACCTGCGCTACACCTTCGAGCCCTGGCAGGGCGCCCTGCCGTCCGGCACCGACTCGCTGCAGGCCTACGGCGACTTCAAGTGAGGGAAGGGGCGTAAAATCTGCTAACAATGCCCGGGCGCGCCTCGAAGGCGCCTGGGTCATAATCGGCCGGATGGTTTCCGAGGAGTTTCGATGAGTCCTACCAGCAGCGCCCAGTCCGAAGGCGAAAAGATTCTCGTCGTCGACGACGATCCCCGTCTGCGCCGCCTGCTCGAGCGTTTCCTCGCCGAGCAGGGCTACCGCGTGCGCGCGGTGGAGAACGTCGAGCAGATGGACCGCATGCTCGGCCGCGAGCTGTTCAACCTGGTGGTGCTCGACCTGATGCTGCCCGGCGAGGACGGCCTGTCCGCCTGCCGTCGCCTGCGCGAAGGCGGCAACCAGGTGCCGATCATCATGCTCACCGCCAAGGGCGACGAGTCCAGCCGCATCCACGGCCTGGAGATGGGCGCCGACGACTACCTGGCCAAGCCGTTCAACCCGCGCGAGCTGCTGGCGCGGATCAAGGCGGTGCTGCGCCGCCAGGCGCCGCTGGTGCCCGGCGCGCCGGCCAGCGAGGACGAGGTGGTGACCTTCGGCGACTACCAGCTGTCCCTGGCCACCCGCGAGCTGAAGAAGGGCGACCAGGTGCACATGCTGACCACCGGCGAGTTCGCCGTGCTCAAGGCGCTGGTGCAGCACGCCCGCGAGCCGCTGACCCGCGACAAGCTGATGAACCTGGCCCGCGGCCGCGAGTGGGACGCCCTGGAGCGCTCCATCGACGTGCAGATCTCCCGCCTGCGCCGGATGATCGAGCCGGACCCGTCCAAGCCGCGCTACATCCAGACGGTCTGGGGCGTCGGCTACGTCTTCGTGCCGGACGGCGTCAAGGCGTAGGCTGGCGCGTTCCTCTCCATCCTCCGACAGGGCGACGCTCCCGGCTGGGCGCCGCCGATCCCGTGACTGCCTGGTTCCATCGATGAAAACCCCGGTCTGGTTCCCGCAAAGCTTCTTCGCCCGCACCCTGTGGATGGTGCTGATCGTGGTGCTGTTCTCCAAGGTGCTGACCGTGGTCTACCTGATGATGAACGAGGACCTCCTGGTCGACCGCCAGTACAGCCACGGCGCGGCGCTGACCCTGCGCGCCTACTGGGCGGCGTCCCCCGAGGACCGCCCGCGCATCGCCACGGCGGCTGAGCTGCAGACGGTGACCCAGGAAGGCGTGCCGCCGACCGAGTACCACTGGCCCTACAGCGAGATCTTCCAGCGCCAGATGCAGGAGGAGCTGGGGCCGGACACCCAGGTACGGGTGCGTGGGCAGCCCACCCCGGCGCTCTGGGTGATGGCACCGAGCCTCGGGGCGGACTGGATCCGCGTGCCCATGTACCCGCACCCGCTGCGCGGCCAGCGGATCTGGAACGTGCTCGGCTGGTTCCTCGGCATCGGCCTCCTGTCCACCGCGGCTTCCTGGATCTTCGTCCGCCTCCTGAGCGCTCCGCTCAAGCAGCTGGTGTCCGCCGCCCGGCAGATCGGCCAGGGCCGCAGCGTGCGCCTGCCGGTCAGCGACAGCCCGAGCGAGATGACCGAGCTGTACCGCGCCTTCAACCAGATGTCCGAGGACGTCGAGCAGGCCGGCCGCGAGCGCGAGCTGATGCTCGCCGGCGTGTCCCACGACCTGCGCACGCCACTGACCCGGCTGCGCCTTTCCCTGGAACTGCTCGGCGGCGACTCCGAACTGACCGAGGACATGGTCCGCGACATCGAGGACATGGACGCCATCCTCGACCAGTTCCTCGCCTTCATCCGCGACGGCCGCGACGAGCCGCTGGAGACCCTCGACCTCGGCGAGCTGGTGCGCGAGGTGGCGGCGCCGTTCAACCAGGGCGGGCAGAGCGTGCGCCTGTGCCTGAAGCCGATCCCGCCGTTCCCCCTGCGCCGGGTATCGATCAAGCGCCTCTTGGCCAACCTGATCCAGAACGCCCTGCGCCACGGCGGCGAGCAGGTCGAGGTGGCCGCCTACGTGGCCGGCGACCACAGCGCGCCCTACGTGGTCCTCAGCGTGCTGGACCGCGGCCCCGGCATCGACGCGGCGGAAATGGGCGAGATCTTCAATCCCTTCATCCGTGGCGACCGCGCCCGCGGCGGCAAGGGCACCGGCCTGGGTCTGGCCATCGTCAAGCGCATCGCCGCCCAGCACGGCGGCAGCGTCGAGCTGCGCAACCGCCCCGGCGGCGGCCTGGAGGCGCGGGTGCGCCTGCCCCTCGGACTGATGCTGCCGCGCGACGCGGACTGATCGGCGCTCGGCGGTAGGGCAAAGTCCCAAGAGATGTGGCGTTTTGCCGCATACCAAGGTGCTATGGCTACTTGCCACTGTTAGCCCCTTCAGTAGACTGCGCGCGTCATCTCCCGCAGGGAACGCGCATGTTCAGATCGATCCTCACAGCTTCCGCCGCCTGCTGTCTTCTCGCCAGCGGAGCCGCCCGCGCCGAGGCGCCGGCCGAGGCCGTGGCGTTGGCCGATCCCCTGCTGTCATCGCCTCCCGCGGAGGCTTCGAACGCTTCGGCGGACGAGGCGCGCGGCGTGCTGCGCGCCCGTGACCAGGCCATGCTGTCCGGCGAGCTGGCCGGGCGCATCCTGGAGATGCCCTTCGCCGAGGGGCAGTCCTTCGACAAGGGCGACGTGCTGGTGCGTTTCGACTGCAGCGCCTACCAGGCCCAGCTGCGCGCCGCCGAGGCGGGAACGCGCGCCGCCGGCGAGGAGCTGGCGCACAACCGCCAGCTGGCCTCCTACAACTCGGTGGGCCGTTTCGAGGTGGCGCTGGCCGAGGCGCGGCACGCCGAGGCCCAGGCCCAGGCCCAGGTCCATCAGGTGCAGGTCAAGCGCTGCACGCTGAACGCGCCCTTCGCCGGGCGGGTGGTGGCGCGCAAGGTCCAGCCCCATGAGAGCGTCGCGGCCGGCACGCCGCTGCTGGAGGTGGTGGACAACCGCAGCCTGGAGATCCACCTGCTGATCCCCTCGCGCTGGCTGAGCCGTTTCCGGCCCGGCGACGCCTTCACCTTCACCCCCGACGAGACCGGTCAGCCGCTGCGTGCCGAGGTCAAGCGGCTCGGTGCGCGGATCGACGAGGGCAGCCAGATGCTGCTGCTGATCGGCAGCCTGCCGGCCGATGCCCAGGGCCTGCTGGCCGGCATGAGCGGCACGGCGTGCTTCTCGGCCAAGCCATGAACGCCCCTGCCGCCCAGGCCGAGCAGATCTTCGCCCAGTTCCTCCTGCTCGAGCGTCAGGCCCGGGCGGCAGCGGACAGCGGGCAACTGGCCTACGCCCTGGTCAACGACGGCCAGGCGCTGTTCGGCTTCCGTCATGCCGCGCTGCTGATCGCCGGTCGGGTGCGCGCGCTCAGCGGCGTCAGCCAGGTGGAGCCCAACGCGCCCTTCGTGGCCTTCGTCGAGCGTGCCGCGGCGCAATTGCTGGCCCAGGGACGGCAGGCGGATGCCGGGGTGGTGGTCCCCTCCTGGCTGGACGCCCAGACCCAGGCCGACTGGCGCGAGCTGTCCGCCGCCGAAGCCTTCTGGCTGCCCTTCAAGGACCGCCGCGACGAGGTCTTCGGCGGTCTCTGGCTGGCTCGCGAGCGGGCCTGGAGTCCGGCCGAGCAGGCGCTGCTGGCCCAGCTCGGCGACACCTACGCCCACGCCTGGCTGGCCTTGCAGCCGCGCCAACCGTGGCGTCTGCGCTGGCCGCGCCGCCGCCTGCTGGCGCTGGGGGCGGCGCTGTCGCTCGGCCTGCTGCTGCCGGTGCGCCAATCGGTGCTGGCGCCGGCCGAGGTCGTGCCGCTCGGCGGCCGGGTGGTGGCCGCGCCGCTGGACGGGGTGGTCGGCGAATTCCTGGTCAAGCCCAACCAGCCGGTGCGCGCCGGCGACCTGCTGCTGCGTTTCGACGACACCACCCTCAGGGCGCAGGCCGACGTCGCCGAGCGGGCGCTGGGCGTGGCCGAGGCGGAACTCAAGGCCAATGCCCAGCGCGCTTTCGCCGACGCCGAGTCGAGCGCACGCCTGGATCTGCTGGCCGCGCGGGTCGAGCAGAAGCGCGCCGAGCGGGATTACGCCCGCGATCTGCTGGCGCGCAGCGAGTTGCGCGCCGAGCGCGACGGTATCGCGGTGTTCGCCGACGCCGAGCGCTGGACCGGCAAGCCGGTGCAGACCGGCGAGCGCCTGCTGGAGCTCGCCGATCCGGCTCAGGCCGAGCTGCGCATTGAGCTGCCGGTGGGCGACGCCATCGATCTGGCGCCGGGCGCCGAAGTCGCCCTGTTCCTCGACAGCGACCCGCTGCACCGCCACGAGGCCCGTCTGGAGCGCCAGGCCTACGAGGCCGAGACCTCGGCCGCCGGCCAACTGGCCTACCGGCTGGATGCCTCTTTCGCCGCGGCGGCGCCGCGCATCGGCCTGCGCGGCACCGCCAAGCTGTACGGCGAGCGGGTGCCGCTGGGGCTGTTCCTGCTGCGCCGGCCGCTGGCCGCCCTGCGTCAGAGCGTGGGCCTGTAGATGATGCTGCCGCCCCTGCGCCCCGACCTGCAGCTCTCGTCCGCCGCCCCGGCAGCGGACGGCGCACCGCAGTGGACCCTGGCCGACCCCCTGCGCGGCCGCTATTTCAAACTGGGCGCCGATGCCATCCGCCTGCTGCGCCACTGGGCGCTGGGCGAGACGGCGCAGGTGCTGACGGCGGCCAACGCCGAGCCGGGCGCGCCGCTGGACGAGGCCATGCTGGAAGAACTGCTGCGCTTCCTGCGCGGCCACGACCTGATCGTCGGCCTGGACGCCGAGCAGCGCGCCGGCTATGCCCGCAAGGTCGCCGCCCAGCGCCAGGGGCCGCTGCAGCGCCTGCTGCACCATTACCTGTTCTTCCGCATTCCCCTGTGGCGGCCCGACCCTTTCCTCGAGCGCACCTGGCCCTGGCTGGAGCGCCACGGTCCGCGCCTGCTGCGCTACGGCCTGCCGGCGGTGGGCGGGCTCGGGCTGCTGCTGGCGGCCCGCGACTGGGAGCGCTTCGTCGCCACCTTCCCGCACCTGTTCAGCCTGGGCGGGCTGCTGGCCTTCGGCGCCGCGCTGCTGTTCGCCAAGCTCTGCCACGAGTTCGGCCACGCCTACATGGCCAAGCGCGCCGGCTGCCGTGTGCAGAGCATGGGGCTGGCCTTCATGGTCCTGCTGCCGCTGTTCTACACCGACGTCAGCGACGCCTGGCGGGTGAACGATCGCCGTTCGCGGCTCCTGATCGGCGCCGGCGGCGTGCTCGCCGAGCTGCTGCTGGCCTGCCTTGCGCTGCTGGCCTGGTCGCTGCTGCCCGACGGCCCGGCGCGCAGCGCGGCCTTCTTGCTGGCCAGCGCCACCTGGATCACCACCCTGCTGATCAACCTCAACCCCTTCATGCGTTTCGACGGCTACTTCCTGCTCAGCGACCTGTGGGGGGTGGACAATCTCCAGGCGCGGGCCTTCGCCCTCTGTCGCTGGCGTCTGCGCGAGGCGCTGTTCGGCTTCGCCGAACCGATGCCCGAGCCCTGGCCGGCCGGCCTGCGCCGGCGCCTGCTGCTGTGGGGCTACGGTGCCTGGCTGTGGCGCGCCGTGCTGTTCTTCGGCATCGCCCTGACCGTCTACCACCTGTTCTTCAAGCTGCTGGGCCTCTTCCTGATGCTGGTCGAGCTGACCTGGTTCATCGGCCTGCCGGTGTTCCACGAAGGGCGCGAATGGTGGCGCCGCCGCCAGGAGGCGCAGCGCGGCCGTAGCCTGGTCAGCGGCGCCTTGCTGTGCGCCGGACTGGCGCTGCTGGCGCTGCCCTGGCGCGGCGGCGTGGAGCTGCCGGCGGTGCTCGAGGCGTCCCGCGCCACGGCCCTGCACGCGCCGCTGCCGGCGCGCCTCAAGCGCCTGCACGTGACGGACGGCCAGACGGTGGAGCTGGGCGCCCTGCTGATCGAGCTGGAGTCGCCCGATCTGGACGCGAAACAGACCATCGCCCGCCGCGAGATCGAGCTGCTGCAGCTGCAATTGCGCCGCCAGGCCGGACGCAGCGAGACGGTGGCCGACGTCGGCGTGCTCGAACAGCGCCTGGCCGAGGCGCTGGCCGAATACCGCGGCCTGGCCGCCCAGCGCCAGCGCCTGCAACTGCGCGCCGCGCAGGCCGGCACGGTGCGCGATCTGGCGCGGGATCTGACCCCCGGCCGCTGGCTGGCGCCGCAGACGGTGCTGCTGCGGGTGGTCGAGCCCGGCCTGCGCCTGCGCGGCTATCTGGAGGAGGCGGCGCTGTGGCGGGTCGAGGCCGGAGCCGAGGGGCGCTTCGTTGCCGACGACCCGACCCGGGCGGCACTGCCGGTGCGGCTTGCCGAGGTGGATGCCACCGGCGCCGCCCACCTGGAGCTGGAGGCCCTCGCCTCGGACCGGGGCGGCCCCATCGCCGTGCGCCGCGATGAGCAGCAGCGGGCCGTGCCCGTGCAGGGGCAGTACGGCGTCAGGCTGGAATTGCGGGATGCCTTCCCCGCACCGGTCCGTCCCCTGCGTGGGGTGGTGGTGCTGGAAGGCGAGGGAGAGTCGTTGCTGGGGCTCGTCGGGAGACGGCTGGCGGCGCTGGGAATCCGCGAGAGCGGCTTCTGAGCCGCAGTGCCTGCCGCGACGAGGCGGCAGGCGGTGGTGAGGCGCTCAGGGGCGAGACGGAAAGATGCCCTCGGTGGCGATGCACAGGGTCATGCCGAGCTGCGGTGGCAGGGTCGACACGGGCTGATTGCCGCCGGCCAGGGTGGCGGTGAGCCCGCCCAGGGCGACCTGGGTGCCGCCGGTGCCGGCCGGAGCGTAGGTCGGCACCTGGGTCGTGCTCGAGCGATCTCCGGTGTTGGTGACCGCCAGGAGACTGCCGGCGGAGGGGATCTTCTGGGTGCCGTTGGCCTGCAGAGCGTTGAGGGTCACGTTGAGGTTGCTGGCAGGCAGGTTGTTGGCGCCCAGGGCGACCGACTCGGAGCCGCGCTGCTGGCCCAGGGTCACGGGCGAGAGGCCTGCAGCCTGGCCGACGTTCACCACCGAGCGCCCCTGGAGGTTGGGCAGGGCGAAGGTCGTTTGGCCATCCCCGCCGTAGGTGGTGCCCAGCAGCGCGAAAAGCGCCGAGTTCTGGGAGATCGACAGCAGTGCGCCGTTCGCCGGAGCGTAGCCCCGCGGGCAGAAGTTGGAGGCGAAGGTGCAGACCTCGCCGATATAGGGTTCGGAGCCGCAGGCGTGGGCGCTACCCGAGGCCGCCAGGGCCAGCAGGGCCGCGGCTGTTTTGAGCTTGGTGTCGATGATCATGTGTCCGTTACTCGTTTTCGTTTTTGCAGTCCGCGCCTCACCGGTGCCCGGCAGTGGGCGCCGGGGGAGACGCGGGAGCTCCATGGATGAGCCGGCGCCCGAGGCGTCGGCGCGCGCATTCAAGAGGAGGGCCCGGGTGAAGGCAAGGAATGCGATGCAGGTAGTGCGAAAAATGCCAAGCACATCGAGTACTTGAATAGTGGCGATTTAACATTAAAGAACGTATGGTTATTGGTGGCTCCGTGGGCCTGCAGCAGGCACCCACCGTTAACCGAACCGCTTTCGCGCATTGACAAGGAGAACAAGAATGGAGTGGCTGAAGCGCATCATCGGCACTTCCCGGCGTACCCCCACCAGCATCCGCGTGCCGCAGACATCCGGCGCCCTGATCCGTGCGCTCGAACCGCGCATGATGTTCGACGGAGCCGCCGTCGCTACCACCGTGGATGCGGCCCAGACCGCCGACGCGACCCAGACCGATGCGAGCGCTTCGGACCCGACCACCGACCAGGCCTCCGCTCCTTCCGCAACGCAACCGGATGGCTCGGGCGTGGTGGCCACAGGGCCGCAGGTGGTGTTCATCGACAGCCGGCTGGACGGCTACCAAGAGCTGCTCGGCGCCATCCAGGGCGATGTGGAAGTGGTGGTGCTGGACGGTAGCGGCAATGCCCTGGAGCAGATGGCGCAATGGGCGGAAAGCCACCAGGGCTATTCGGCGATTCACCTCGTCGGCCACGGCAGCAGCGGCTCGCTGCAACTGGGCGACCTGTGGCTGCAGGAAGGCACGATCGCCGAACAGCAGCCCCTGCTCGCCCAGCTGGGCGCCGCGCTGAGCACGGACGGCGACATCCTGCTCTACGGCTGCGACGTGGCGGCCGGCAGCCAGGGTGCCAGTTTCGTCGATGCCCTGGCCGCAGCCACCGGCGCCGACGTCGCCGCCTCGACCGATGCCACCGGCAGCGCCTCGCGCGGTGGCGACTGGGAGCTGGAATACCGGAGCGGCAATGTCGAGGCACCGCTGGTCCTGGATACGCAGCAACTGGTCGGCGCGGACATCCTCCTGACGCTGCCGAGCAACGGGATCAAGGACCTGACCGAGTTGACCTCGACCGACAGCTTCTTTCCCGGCTTCACGCTGGTCACGAGCGATCCCCTGCTGGGTGATCCCGGTGATAACACCCTCGCCGTCAATGGCGTCTACCTGGACTCCATGCCGGGCGATTTGTCTGGCTATTTCTCCGTGAGTGCCGATGGCTCGAACCTCGGCAGCTTCGACCTGACCGGCATCCACTTTGCCAAGTACACCAATGACGGCAATTTCACCTTCACGGTGACCGGCTACAAGCCGGGTGGCGGCGAAGTGACGACCACTTTCACGACTTTCAGTGGCTCCAACTCCTTCTCTGCGGGAACTTACACCAATTTCACCGGTATCACCGGCTTCAGAATCCAGATCGACGGCGATTTTCTCAATCCCAGCAACGTTACCTTCGACAGCTTCACTGTTGCCAACGTCGCGGCTCCGGACGTAGCCCCCAGTCTCGTCGCTACCAGTAGCAACCCCACCTTCACCGAGAAGGGCAGCGCGGTCGATCTGTTCAGCGGCGTTTCGGCCCTCACCAACGACAGCGGTCAGACCTTTACCGGCATGACCCTGACGGTGGCCAACCTCGGCAACGGGACGAGCGAGAAGCTCAATATCGCCGGCACCGATATCCCCCTCGTAGTAAGCAACGGCTCCATTGCCGGCATCGGCTCCTACGACATCTCCCAGACCGGGAACACCGTCAACATCACCCTGTCCGGCTTGAGTCTCAGCGAGACCCAGATGAGCGCGCTGATCGACGGCATGACCTACCGCAATGCCAGCAACGATCCGACGGGCGCCAGCCGTGTGGTGACCATCACGAGCCTCACCGATAGCGGCTACAACAACAGCCACACGGTCACGACCGCCAGCTCCACCGTGTCCATCGCCCCGGTCAACGACGCGCCGAGCCTGAGCGTGCCGTCGAGCATCCATGTGACCGAGGACGTCGCCAGTCCGCTCACCGGCCTCTCCTTCGGCGATGCGGATGCCGGCGGCGGCAGCGTCACCGTCGTCCTGTCGGAGGCCAGCGGTCTCGGCACCCTGGCCGCGGTCAGCGGCGGCGGTGTCACGGTGAGCGGCTCCGGCAGCGCCTCCCTGTCCCTGAGCGGAAGCATCGCGGCCCTCAACGCCTTCGTCGCCGCCGGCAATGTCACCTACACCACCGCCAGCAATGCCACCGCCGATGCGACCCTGCTGGTCAGCATCGACGACGGCGGCAATACGGGTTCCGGCGGGGCCAAGTCTGCCAACACCCAGATTGCCCTGCAGGTCGATGCCGTCAACGACGCCCCCAGCGTGACCGTGTCGGGCTCCCAGACGGTCGTCGAGGATATTCCCACGCCCCTGGGCGGCATCGTCTTCAGCGACGTGGACGCCGGCAGTGGCAACGTCACCGTCATCCTGTCGGAAGTCGACGATCTCGGCTCCCTGGCTGCGGTCAGCGGCGGCAATGTCACGGTGAGCGGCTCCGGCAGCACCCAGCTGACCCTGAGCGGGAGCATCGCCGACCTCAACGCCTTCATCGCCGCCGGCAATGTGAGCTACACCACCGCCAGCAATGCCACCCTCGATGTGAGGCTGCTGGTCAGCATCGACGACGGCGGCAATACGGGCTCCGGCGGGGCCAAGGTCACCAACAGGATGGTTTACCTGCAGGTCGTTGCCGTCAACGACCCGCCCGCCTTGATCGCAACCGGCGGCACGCCCACCTACACCGAGAACGGCAGTGCGGTGGACCTGTTCAGCGGCGTCGGTGTAGGCGCCGGCGACTCCGGCCAAGCCATCACCGGACTGACCCTGACGGTCGCCAACCTGGCAGACGGCTCCCAGGAAATCCTCACCATCGAGGGCACGGACATCCCGCTGATCGACGGCTTCTCCACCACGACCGCCGTTACCGGGATGACCGCGAGCGTCAGCCTCGTCGGCGGCACGGCGACCGTGACGCTGAGCAAGGCGAGTGGCCTCTCGGCGTCGAGCACGTACGACCTGGTGAACGGCATCACGTACCGCAACGAAAGCGACGCTCCCAGTACGGCGACCCCCCGCGTAGTGACCCTGACCAGCATCACCGACAACGGCGGCACCGCCAATGGTGGCATCGATACTGCCGCCCTCTCGATAGCGGCCACGGTGACCGTGGCGGCGACGAACGATGCGCCGACCCTGTCGGCCGGCGCCTTCTCCCTGAGCGGCACCGACGAGGACCATGCCTCGAATGGCACCGCCGTTTCTGCGCTGCTGAGCGGTCTTGGCTACGGCGATGGGGACGGGCCCGGACAAAGCGGTATCGCCATCAGCGGGGCGACGGGCAACGGCATCTGGCAGTATTCCACCGACGGCAGCACCTGGACCGACCTCGGCACGGTGTCCGCCAGCAGCGCGCTGCTGCTGTCCGCCAGCAGCCAGCTGCGCTACGTGCCGGACGGCAGGAACGGCGAAACCGCGACCCTGAGCCTCCGTGCCTGGGACCAGACCAGCGGGACGGCTTCGGCCACCGGCGTCCGCAGCTTTGCCGATACTGCCAGCAACGGCGGCAGCACCGCCTTCTCGTCCTCGACCGCCACCGCGAGCCTGCTGGTGAGCTCGGTCAACGATGCGCCGTCGATCATTACCGCCTCGGTCTGGATGAGCCCGACGAACGAGGATACTCCGACCGCCTCGCTCAGCATCTCCGCCCTGTTGGGAGCCTTGAATAGGACCGACGTGGACAACGGTGCGCTGTCGGGGGTCGCGATCACCTCCGCCACCTCCAATGGCAACTGGCAGTACAGCAACGACGGTGGTGCGAGCTGGGCCGATTTCGGCAGCGTCAGCGACAGCGCGGCGCTCCTGCTCGACAGCTCGGCCCTCATCCGCTATCAGCCCGATGGCATCCATGGCGAGACCGCCAGCTTCGCCCTCAAGGCCTGGGACCAGAGCAGCGGCACGGCTTCCACCAACGCCGTTCGTTCGACCGGCGACACGACCTCGGGCAGTGCCTATTCGAGCGCCTATTCGAGCGCGACGATACCCTTCACCCTCGTGGTCACCGAGGTCGCGGACGCAACGGTGGTGACTACCAGCGGCGGTTCGGCGACCTTCATCGAGGCCGACGGCGCTGGGTCGATCCCCGTGGCCATCGACCCGGGCCTCACCCTGAGCGATCCGGACAGCGCCACCCTGGCCAGCGCCACGGTGACCATCAGCGGAAACTTCTACTCCGGGCAGGACCTGCTGTCCTTCGTTAACGATGGCAGCACCATGGGCAACATCGTGGCGAGCTACGATGCCGGCACCGGCACGCTGACCCTGACTTCGGCCGGCGCCAGCGCCAGCCTCGGCCAATGGCAGGCCGCCCTGCGCGCCGTCAGCTACGGCAACAGCTCGGAGACGCCGAATACCGCCACGCGCGTCATCGCCTTCTCGGTCAACGACGGTGGTGGCGTCTCCAGCAACTCGGCGACCCGGCTGGTCGGCGTGGTCGACACCAACGACACGCCGAGCCTGAGCATGCCGTCGAGCATCCGCGTGACCGAGGACGTTGCCAGTCCGCTCACCGGCCTCTCCTTCGGCGATACGGACGCCGGCGGCGGCAGCGTCACCGTCGTCCTGTCGGAGGCCAGCGGTCTTGGCACCCTGGCCGCGGTCAGCGGCGGCAATGTCACGGTGAGCGGCTCCGGCAGCGCCTCCCTGACCCTGAGCGGAAGCATCGCGGACCTCAACGCCTTCGTTGCCGCCGGCAATGTCACCTACACCACCGCCAGCAATGCCTCCGCCGATGCGAGCCTGCTGGTCAGCATCGACGACGGTGGCAATACGGGTTCCGGTGGGGCCAAGCTCGCCAGCACCCAGATTGTCCTGCAGGTCGATGCCGTCAACGACGCCCCCGGCGTGACCGTGCCGGTCTCCCAGACGGTCGTCGAGGATGTGCCCTCGCCCCTGAGCGGCATCGTCTTCGACGACGTGGACGCCGGCAGTGGCAGCGTCACCGCGACCCTCTCGGTCTCCAGCGGCACGTTGGCCGCCAGTGGCGGCGGCACCGTCACGGTAGCCGGCAGCGGCACCGCGCTTCTGACCCTGAACGGCACGCTGGCCGACCTCAATGCGTTCATCGCCGGCAACGGCGTGAGCTTCACCACGGCGAGCGACTCCACCGCCAGCGTCACGCTGAGCGTGACCCTGGACGACGGCGGCAACAGCGGGGCGGGCGGCAACCGGAGCGCAGTGGCGACAACCACCCTGATGGTCAGCGCGGTCAACGATGCGCCGGTCAACGGCATGCCGGGCGCCCAGGCGGTCGATCAGGATTCCGCTCTGGTGTTCGGCACCGCCTACGGCAACGCCATCACGGTCAGCGACGTGGACGCCGCCGGCGGCAGCCTCCGGGTCACGCTGACCGCCGGCAGCGGCCTGCTCACGCTCGCGGGAACCTCCGGGCTCAGCTTCCTCTACGGCGATGGCTCGAACGACGCCAGCATGACCTTCGAGGGCAGCCTGACCGACATCAACCAGGCCCTCGACGGCCTGCGCTTCACGCCCACTCCCGGTTACAACGGCCCGGCCAGTCTGCAGATCGTCAGCGACGACCAGGGGCTGAGCGGCAGCGGCGGGGCCCAGAGCGACACCGACAGCATCGCCATCACCGTCAACAGCGTGAGCCCGCTGGTCACCGGCGTGAGCGCGAGCAGCCCCGATGGCGGCTACAAGGTCGGCGACCTGCTGCTGCTCACCGTCACCTTCGATCAGTCGGTGATCGTGGACACCAGCGGCGGCACGCCGAGCCTGCTGCTGGAAACCGGCGCCACGGACCGCAGCGCCAGCTATCTCTCCGGCTCGGGAAGCAACACCCTGACCTTCGCCTACACCGTGCAGGCGGGGGACGTCAGCGCCGATCTGGACTACGCCTCGACCGGGGCCTTCGCCCTGAACGGCGCGACCATCCGCAACGTCAGCAGCGACGACGCCATCCTGGCCCTGCCGGCGCCGGGCGGGCTCGACTCCATCGCCGGCCAGCGCGCTCTTGTGATCGACGGCAACGCCCCGACGGTCACCGGCGTCGCCGTCCCGTCCGACGCCACCTACGTGGCGGGGCAGAATCTCGACTTCGTCGTCGATCTGTCCGAGGCGGTGGTCGTCGATACCGCGGGCGGCACCCCGCGGCTGGCCGTGGACATCGGCGGGACGACGCGCTACGCCGAGTACGTCTCGGGTTCGGGGAGCAGCGCCCTGGTGTTCCGCTACCAGGTGCAGACCGGCGACCACGACGGCGACGGCATCGCTGTGGGCAGTGTCATCGAGCCGAACGGCGGCAGCCTCCGCGACGGCATCGGCAATGCCTTGCAGCCGGCGCTGAACGGGGTGGCCGACAGCGCCGGGGTGCAGGTGGATGCCGTCGCGCCGACCGTCAGCGCCATCGTGCGCGAGAGCGCCAACCCGACCAGCGCCGGCAGCCTGAGCTACCGGGTGACCTTCGACGAAGCCGTCAGCGGCGTCGATGCCGGCGACTTCGTGCTGGCCACGACCGGCAGCGCCCACGCCACCGTGAGCTCGGTGGTCCAGCTCGATCCGCGCACCTACCGGGTGGTCCTGGATGGGGTGAGCGGGGAGGGGAGCCTGACCCTGCAACTGGCCGGCGCCGGCAGCGGGATCGTCGACCAGGTCGGCAACGCCCTGCTGGCGGGGGCCAGCGGCGAGTCCTATACGCGGATGGCACTGACCGGCGACCCGCAGTTCCGGATCACCACGCTGGGCAGTTCGGTCGCGCTGGGGGAAAGCCGGCCGTCGCTCGGCCCGGTATCGCCGAATCCGGATCATGGCGTCTCGCCGTTGTCGATTCCGCCATTGTTGCAGCCCGAGCGTCTGGGCGGCTTGCCACCTCTGGCCAGTCTGTTCGGTGAGGGCGGCATGCCGCCCGGCTTCATCGCCGGGCTGTTCGGCCGCGGTATGGACGGTTCGGGCACGGGGCAGGGCTTCGATACCAGCGGCCTGGCGGCGCTGTTCGCGGACTACCGGATGACGGACGGCCCGGAGACGCTCCTCGACGACGTCCCGGGGGATGCCGCGGGCTCCGGCGCTCCCAGCCTGGGCCAGCAATTGCATGAGCTGCAGGAGAACCAGCGGCGCCGGCTCGGCGAACTGGCCCGTGCGCTGCGGCAGATGAGGGGGGCTTAGCCACCGATTCGACTGCCAGCACCTTTTATATCCACATCCTTAAATAACGAAAAAAGTGCCGTAACAAGGGGGCGGCGCAGGATGCAATTACGTCAGAAAGTGTTAGGCATCTCCGTACTGGCCTTGGCCATCAGTGGATGCGCGGTCAACACCCAGCCGATCGACCGTCTGGCCAGCGAGCAGCGGGCGAAGAGCGACCTGCAGATCATGTTCAAGGACCAGGAGCCGCTCAGCGGCCCGCTGACGCTGCACACGGCCATGGCCCGCGCGGTGAAGTACAACCTCGAGGCGCGCCTGAAGGTGATGGAGGAGGCCATGGCCTACCGCCAGATGGACCTGGCCCGCCTCGACATGCTGCCGCGCATGGCCCTCCAGGCCGGCTATGCCGGTCGCAGCAACGTCAGCGCCTCCAGCAGCCGCAGCATCCTGACCGGCAACCAGTCGCTGGAGCCCTCGACCTCCCAGGACCGCAATCGCGAGATCGGCGACCTGACCATGGTCTGGAACGTGCTGGACTTCGGCGTCAGCTACGTCAGCGCCAAGCAGCAGGCCGACCAGCGGCTGATCATCAAGGAACGCCGGCGCAAGGTCGTCCACACCATCATTCAGGACGTGCGCTCGGCCTACTGGCGCGCGCTGACCGCCGAGCGTCTGCTCAAGCGGATCGACACCCTGATGGCGCGGGTCCAGTCCGCCCAGGACAACAGCCGGCAGATGGGCCAGGAGCGGGTCGGCGACGTGGTGCAGACGCTGGGCTACCAGCGTGCGCTGATCGAGGCCACCCGCCAGCTGAAGGAGCAGCGGCGAGCGCTGTCTCTGGCCAAGACCGAGCTGGCGACCCTGATCAATCTGCCCCTGGGCAGCGATTTCAGCCTGACCGACGACAGCTCGTACCGGGTGCCGGAGCTCAAGGTGGATCTGGGCCGGCTGGAGCAGGAGGCCCTGACCAGCCGCCCCGAGCTGCGCGAGCAGGATTACCAGGCGCGCATCAGCGCGGCGGAAACCCGCAAGGCCATGCTACGCATGCTGCCGGGCCTGGAGCTGAACGCCGGCGCGCACTACGACAGCAACTCCTTCCTGAGCAACCAGAGCTGGGCGGACTACGGGGCCAAGATCACCTGGAACCTGTTCGAAGTGCTCAAGGCGCCGGCGGCGATCAATCTGGCCAAGACCGGCGAGCAGGTGGCGGCGGCGCGCCGGCAGGCGATGTCGATCGCCGTGCTGGCCCAGTTGCACGTGGCCAACGCCAACTACCACGAGGCGCGCCAGCGCTTCCAGACCAGCCAGGAACTGGCCGGGATCGACGAGCAGATCGTCGAGCAGCTGCGCAACCGCTATCAGGCCGACGGGCTCGGCGAGCTGGCGCTGATCCAGGGGGAGCTGAACGTGCTGCACGCCGAGCTGGAGCGCGATCTGGCCTATGCCGACCTGCGTAACGCCTATGGTCAGATCTTCGCCAGCGCGGGGCTCGATCCGCTGCCGTCGGAGCTGCCGTCGGGGCGGTTGAACGACATCGCTAGCGCCCTGGCGGGCAGCGAGGCGCGCTGGCAGGAAGGCGACATCGGTCGGCAGAGCCTCTGACCGCGCCTTCGCTCCGGGCCGCAGCCGCCTCCGCCGGGGCTGCGGCCGTCCCGATCAGGTTGCGGTCGGGCCGGCCAGGCGCTTTCTCGCTGCCGCGGCCACGGCCAGCAGCTTCCGGTCGTCCGGGCGATGCGCCAGCAGACTCTCGGCGGCCCGCAGGATCAGCGGCGGGCTGTCCTGGCCGAGGGCGGTGGCCAGGGCCCGCTCCAGCCAGACAACGCCGACCCCGGCCGCATCCCCCCGGCGCGACAGGCATTCGCCCTTGAGTCGCTGCAACTCCGCCACCGCATAGTGGCCGGCGTACCGTTCGGACACTTCCAATCCGCGCTCGATCACCTCCAGTCCGCCGTCGAGCCGGTCGGCGCGCCACAGGGCGTCGGCGCTCACCGCCTGGAAGAAGATCGCCGAGCCGCCCATCACCGGGCTGACCGCTGCGCAGATCTCGAGGAGCGGGGCGATGGCCCGCGCGTCGCCGCGGGCCGCCTGCGACCAGCCGAGCAGGGCGGAGCAGGCCAGCTCCCATAGGGCGATGCCGTGTCGCCGGGCGATCTCCAGCCCCTCCCGGGCGCAGCCTTCGACATAGGCCGCATCGCCGCTGGCCTGACCGAGCAGGGCGGCGAGGGACAGGGACTGGCTCAGCACGTAGGCCGAATCCAGGCTGCGCGCCCGCCTCAAGGCCTGTCCGCTGACCTCGAAGGCCTCCGCAAACCGGCCGCAGAACCACAGCGACAAGGCCAGGAAGGAAAGGCCGTTGGCCCGGGCGTCCTCGCCGAAGCGCAGCGGCTTCATGGCCGCCAGGGGCAGCTGGCCGGCCTGGCGCAGGGCGGCTGCCGCTTCGTGGAAGCGGCCCATGGAGTGGAGGCTGTTGCCCAGCGCGTAGTAGCCGTGGGCGAGCAGGTCGGGATCGTCCGCCTGCTGCGCCAGGTGGATCAGCTTGCGCGCGATCCGCTCGCTCTTCGGGAAGCCGTGCCAGGAGCTGGAGCCCAGCCAGAGTCCCCAATGGGCCGGGAACAGCTGGGGATCGTCGCCCAGGGGTTCGGCCAGTTGCATGGCCCTGTCGAAGTTGCCGCGGCAGGTCTGGGCGCCGTTGCCATCGAGGATCGCCAGCGGCGCGGCCATGGCCATGCGCAACTGCAGCTCTTCGCTCGCCTCGGCCGCCTCGTCGAGCAGCGCCAAGCCGTGCCGGTAGTGCTCGAGCGCCTCGCGATAGGCCGAGCGCAGGGCAGCTTGTCGCCCGGCCGCCAGCAGGTGGCCGCGGGCCGCTTGGGGCTGTCCGGCGCGCTCGCAGTGCCAGGCGAGGCGGGCCGGGTCCTCGACCGCCACTTCCGGGTGCAGGCGCAACAGGCTCGCCAGGATGCGTCCGTGCGCCCATCGCTGACGGCTGCGCGGCATCGACTGGTAAGCCGCCTCGCGCAGCAGCGCATGGCGGAACTGCAATTCCTGTCCGTCGGCCGCGACGATCAGGCGCTGCTGGCGCAGGGGCAGCAATAGCGCCGCCAGGGTGGCGGGCTCCAGCTCGGCGGCTGCGGCCAGCAGTTCGGCGCTGAAGCTGCCGTCGAAGGCCGCGGCCAGCTGCGCCACCGGCTTGGCCTGCCCCAGGCCGTCGATATGGGCCGTCATCAGCTCGCGCAGGCTGAAGGGCAGCGCCGGCGAGGCGTTCCCGCCGTCGCGCGAGGCGAGCACGGCGCGGGTCATCTCTTCGATGAACAGCGGCACCCCGGCGCAGATGCCGGTGATCTGCTTCACCCTCGGCGCATCCGGCAGGTCCTGCCCGAGCAGGCGGCCGGCCAGGGCGGCGCTGGCCTCGTCCGACAGGGCCTGCAGGTGCAGGTGCGCGACCCCGGCGGTGGCGTCCCAGGTCGGGTTCAGGGCATCGCGGGTGCCGATCAGCAGCAGGCGGGCGGGGAGGGGGTGTTGGATCAGGCGGCCCAGCAGTTCGCGCGTCATGGGGTCTGCCCAGTGGACGTCGTCCACGCAGATGACCCCGCCCGGCGGAACCTGGCTCTGCAGCAAATCCAGCAGCTGCTCGCGGATGTCGTGGGCCGAGGCCGGGGCGCTGCGGGAGGCGTCGAGCAACTGGTGCAGACGCTCGAACGCCGCCTTCCCCGCTTCGTCCTTCGGCGTCGGCAGGCGTTGCAGCCAATGGAGGAATGGATGCAGCGGAGTCATCGCCGATTCCTGCCGGCAGGTCAGACTCACCCCGGGCAGGGCGAGGCTCTGGCGGAAGAAGCGCAGCAGTCTCGACTTGCCGATCCCTGCCTCGCCGCTGACCAGCACGCCGAGGCCTTCCCCCGAGCAGGCCTTCCGCCAGAGCTCAGTCAGGCTCCGCAGCTCGTCGGTCCGGCCCAGGGGCGGTTCGGAGTCGGCCGGTGGCGGTCCGTAATGGCCGGCCACCAGCCAGACCGGGGAGGGCTCGCTGCCGCCCGAGAGGCGGATGGGGCCCAGCGGGCGCATGTCGAAGTGCTCGACCGGGAGCCGTTCGGCGGTTGCCTGGGTGACGAGGATCTGCCCCGGCAGGCCGAGATCCGCCAGCCCCAGTGCCGGGCGGGTCAGGCGCCCGCCGATGTCCGGCACGTCGTCCTCGGGCAGGCTCAGCGTCTCGCCGCTATGCAGGGCGCAGACGATGCCGGCCGGTGCGCCGGCGATCCGCTGACAGTCGAGCGCGGCCAGCAGTGCCCGGCGCGCCGCGCCCTCCATGGCCTGCGGGTAGCCGAAGTAGGCCAGCAGATCGTCGGTGGCCGTCCGGCGGACCAGGGCGCCGGCTTCGCCCAGCAGCCGAAGGCAGCGGCTGGTGGGTTCCTGCAATGCCAGCCAGTCGTCGGGGTCGGTGCTGTCGGGGCCGCACAGCCGGCAGCAGAGCACCGTCATCCAGCGCCGTTCGGGCGCCGGCGGCAGCTCCGGCGTCTGCAGCAGGGCCAGGGTCGCGCTGCCGGGCTCGGCATCCAGCTCCTCGGCGAGCGCGGCGCGGCATCGGGCCAGCGCGTTCTGCGCTTCCTGGCGATGGCCATAGCCGATCAGCAGGCCGATCAGTCGCTGCCAGGCACTCTCGTTCCAAGGTTCCTCGCGGGTCAGGCGGCGGCTGTAGGCCAGTGCGCGGGTCTGATCGCCGTGACGGGAAAAGCCTTCGGCAAGTCGTTCGTACAGGCGACAGGCCTTCTGTCGATAGTGTTCGCGGCAGTCCTGCACCCATCGGTCGCAGGCGTTCCCGGAATCGCTCTGCACTCCCTCGATGAAGCCGCTGCCATACAGCCCGACCGTGCTTTCCAGCCATTCCAGCAGTTCGAGGCCGTCGCTTGATGGCTGCCCGGCAGCGTCCAGCATGGCCAGGTGCTCGCCGAATATCCGCGCATCCACCCGGAGCTCGCCGCCGACGTGCAGGCAGATGTGATCGCGTCCGCTTTCCAGGGCCTGGGCGAAGATCTCCCGCAGCTCGAACAGGCAGCGTTTGAGCCGTCGCCGGCCGACCGTCGCCGCTTCCTCCGGCCACAACCATTCGGCCAGCCAGTCCCGGCTATGTCGCTGCCCGGCGTTGAGTGCCAGCCAGGCCAGCAGGATGCGCGATTTCTGGTATTTCAGGGCGCGGACGACTCCAGCGCGCTCGATCCGCAAGCTGCCCAGCAGGTGGATGCGGATCGGCGGGCGGGATGCACAGGCGTCTTCAGGCATGGGGGCTGCTTTCCATGAGCGGGGCTTGTCCTTGGGGATGGCGCATCTCCACGTTCGGCGGAGTCGATGCATTGCCGAGCGTAATAGGACCATCGTCAACAGGGGAACGTTCGGGGAACGCGAGCCTGATATCAAGTTGCCGTTTGGCCATGTATCAGACCCGCTCACCTCCAAGGGGAGGACGAACGTCGCCCCACGACGGTTTTGGCCCGTGGGCGTGGGCAGGCGTCTGACGGATAGGGAATGCTGAGGGTTGTCGGAAGTGGGAAAGATTCTCGTGGCAGTAAGGAGGCCGGGAGTCGGTGACAGGCGAATCCGTTGCCCGCTCGGGAACGGATGCCAAGTCAACGGGGCTGCCTCATCGAGCG
Source organism: Azotobacter bryophylli (assembly GCF_042643485.1). Lineage (NCBI taxonomy): Bacteria > Pseudomonadati > Pseudomonadota > Gammaproteobacteria > Pseudomonadales > Pseudomonadaceae > Azotobacter > Azotobacter bryophylli. The sequence continues at coordinate 29,216 of NZ_JBHRSJ010000009.1, forward strand.
AGCTTTTTCGGGTGTCCAGCCGGCGGGAGCCGGCTGCCGGAATCGGCCGGGGCGGCGCGCCCGGCGGGGGAGGGGCGGGGCATGGCTGAGGTCGGATTGCTGTGGGGAATGCTCTGCCTGCTGCTGTTGATCCTCACCCTGTCGGTCCTGGGACTGGTCGTGCAGAGCCTGCGAATCCACAGTCTCAAGGAGCGGATCGCTGGCAACATGGCGTGTCTGTGCCGACAGCGGGACAGGATCCTCGACCTGGCGCACAGCAACCGCGAGCTGCACGCGGTGCTGCGCGGGAAGACGCTGCGCATCGAGCAGCTGGAGCGGCAACTGATCCTGCAGAAGTGCCCGGCGGACTGAGCCGCCGCCGGCAGCCGATCGTCCTGGCGTTCAGCCCTTGCCCTTGGTCCGGGTCAGGCCGTGCTCGGCGTTCTTTTCCAGGTACTGGATGATGATGCTGGCGACGTCCTTGCCGGTGGTGGTCTCGATGCCTTCCAGGCCCGGGGAGGAGTTCACCTCCATCACCAGGGGCCCGCGGTTGGAGCGCAGGATATCGACCCCGGCGACGTTCAGGCCCATCACCTTGGCCGCGCGGATCGCCGTCATGCGCTCTTCCGGGGATATCTTGATCAGGCTGGCGGTACCGCCGCGATGCAGGTTGGAGCGGAATTCGCCGGGTTTGGCCTGACGCTTCATCGCCGCGATGACCTTCTCGCCGACCACGAAGCAGCGGATGTCGGCGCCGCCGGCTTCCTGGATGTATTCCTGGACCATGATGTTCTGCTCCAGTCCCATGAAGGCCTCGATCACCGATTCGGCGGCCTTGTGCGTCTCGCAGAGCACCACCCCTATGCCCTGGGTGCCTTCCAGCAGCTTGATCACCAGGGGCGCGCCGCCGACCATCTCGATCAGGTCGGGGATATCGTCCGGCGAGTGGGCGAAGCCGGTCACCGGCAGGCCCAGGCCGCGCCGCGAAAGCAGTTGCAGCGAGCGCAGCTTGTCCCGCGAGCGGCTGATCGCCACCGACTCGTTGAGCGGGAACACTCCCATCATCTCGAACTGGCGCAGCACGGCGCAGCCGTAGAAGGTCACCGAAGCGCCGATGCGCGGGATCACCGCATCGAACTCCTCCAGCGGGCGACCTCGGTAGTGGATCTGCGGCTTGTGGCTGGCGATGTTCATGTAGGCGCGCAGGGTGTCGATTACGGACACCTGATGCCCCCGCTGCTCGCCGGCTTCCACCAGTCGGCGGGTCGAGTACAGGCGAGGGTTGCGTGACAGCACAGCGATTTTCATTGGACACCGGAGAGGGAGGGAAGCAGGGGTTTGTCTTGCACGTAGGTGAGCGCCGGATTCACGACCAGCTGGGCCTGGATCAGGGCCTTCGAACCCAGCAGCACGCGATAGCGCATGGCCTTGCGGCAGGTTAAGGTGAACTCTACCGGCCAGGCGCGATCGCCGAGCACTAGCCGGGTCAGGATCACGTAGCGGGTCTGGGCCTGGCCGTTGGAGCTCTTGATGGTCTTGACCGCCACCAGCGGGGCCTCGCAGCGGCGATGGCGGAGTTGCACCAGGGTGCCGAGATGGGCGGTGAAACGCACCCAGGGCCGGCCGTCGCGCTCGAACTGCACGATTTCCGTGGCGTGCAGGGTCGAGGTGCTGGCGCCGGTATCGATTTTCGCCCGCAGGCCGGCAACGCCGAGATCCGGCAGGTCGATCCATTCGCGCAGGCCGATCACTGACTGATGGTCGAAGGTTTTCAAGGCAACTCCAAGCGTTGGCGGGCATTCTAATCGGCATGGTCGACGGCCGCATCTGCGGACGCAGACCGTGATTATGTATTCAAGGGGCTTGAATGGGAGGCCGCACCGAAGATCCATGAGTGATAAAGAAGACGATAAAGTCCGTCTGGACAAGTGGCTGTGGGCGGCCCGCTTCTACAAGACCCGGGCCCTGGCCAAGGCGGCGATCGAGGGCGGCAAGGTGCATTGCCGAGGGGAACGCTGCAAGCCGTCGAAGGAGCCTAAGATCGGCGAGGAGCTGACGGTCCGCTGCGGCTTCGACGAGCGCACGGTGGTCGTCCGCGCCCTGTCCGCCGTGCGCCGGGGTGCGCCCGAAGCGCAGGGGCTGTACGAGGAAACCGCCGAGAGCATCGAGCGCCGCGAGCAGGCGGCGGCGATGCGCAAGGCCGGGGCGCTGGGGCTGGATACCGATGGCCGGCCGAGCAAGAAGCAGCGTCGTCAGCTGCATGATTTCCGGGAAAGGCACGACTGGTGAGGGGCATGGCGACGATTGGCAGCCTCTATTTGGCCCCGTGAGCCGGTTCCGGCTTGGTTGAGGCCGGCCTGGTGCATAAAATGACCAACTTTCGCCTTCTCCCTGACGAGTCCGCATGCACGATTTCACCCAGCGTTTTCTGTTCGACGATACCGATGTCCGCGGCGAGCTGGCCGACCTGCAAGGCAGCTATGCCGAGGTGCTGGCCAAGCATCCCTACCCGGAGCCGGTCGCCCAGCTGCTCGGCGAGATGCTCACGGCCGCTTCGCTGCTGATCGGCACCCTCAAGTTCGATGGTCTGCTGATCCTGCAGGCGCGCTCCTCCGGGGCCGTACCGCTGCTGATGGTGGAGTGCTCCAGCGAGCGCGAGGTGCGCGGCATCGCCCGCTACCACGCCGAGCAGATTCCGGCCGGCGCCGGCTTGCGCGAGCTGATGCCGGAGGGCGTGCTGGCCATGACCGTCGACCCGGCCCAGGGCCGGCGCTACCAGGGGATCGTGGCGCTGGACGGCGCCACCCTGGCGCAATGCCTGTCCAATTATTTCGCCAGTTCTGAACAGCTGCCCACGCGCTTCTGGTTGAACGCCGATGGTCGCCGCGCCCGCGGCCTGCTGCTGCAGCAGCTACCGGCCGATCGCCTGAAGGATCCCGAGGCCCGGGCGGCCAGCTGGGAGCACCTGATCACCCTGGCCGACACCCTGACTGCCGAGGAGCTGCTCGGGCTGGACAACGAAACCCTGCTGCACCGTCTCTACCATCAGGAGGCCGTGCGCCTGTTCGAGCCGTATCCGCTGCATTTTCGCTGCAGCTGCTCGCGCGAGCGTTCGGCCAATGCCCTGACTAGCCTGGGGCAGGAAGATGCCCAGCGGCTGCTCGAAGAGCAGGGCGGAACCGTGGTCGTCGACTGCCAGTTCTGCAACCAGCGCTATGTCTTCGATGCCTCCGATATCGCCCAGCTGTTCGCTGGCGGAGGCATCGAGGGACCCTCCGCGACGCGCCATTAACAACAAACGAAGCGCCGCGGTGAACCTTGTCAATCGCAAAGGTTCCTACTGTAGTCGTAAACTTTCTGGCATAATCGCCGCACTTTTTTATCTTCTCTCTGTAGCTAACAGGATGTCTGGCTACAAAACGTATGGAGGTTCGGCCTCTGGCCGAGGTGGACGCACATGACGCAAGCCAAACAAGCCGTGTATACCGATATCAGCACCGCTCAACTCGTTGAAGAAGCCATCCGCCGGGGAGAGGGTGAGTTGGCCGCCAACGGTTCGCTGGTGGTTCGGACTGGCCATCGCACCGGCCGTTCGCCGGCTGACCGTTTCATCGTCGAAGAGCCGGGCACCCAGCATCACATCGCTTGGGGCTCGATCAACCGTCCGTTCCCCATCGATAAGTTCGATGCCCTCTGGGCCCGCGTCGAAGCCTACGTGGCCGAGCGCGAGAGCTTCGTTTCCCATGTCCATGTAGGTGCCGATCCGGACCACTACCTGGCGGTCAAGATGACCACCGAAACCGCCTGGCACAACCTGTTCGGCCGTTGCCTGTTCATCAATCCCGAGAAGTTCAACCCGGCCGGCAAGAGCGAGTGGCGCATCATCAACGCGCCCTTCTTCCAGTGCGTGCCGGAGCGTGACGGCACCAACTCCGACGGCTGCGTCATCATCAACTTCGCCGACAAGAAGGTGCTGCTGGCTGGCATGCAGTATGCCGGCGAGATGAAGAAGGCCATGTTCTCCGTGCAGAACTACCTGCTGCCGGAACAGGACGTGCTGCCGATGCACTGTGCCGCCAACATGGGCGAAGACGGCGACGTGACCCTGTTCTTCGGTCTGTCCGGCACCGGCAAGACCACTCTGTCCGCCGATCCGAGCCGCTACCTGATCGGCGACGACGAGCACGGCTGGGGCGTGGGCACCGTGTTCAACATCGAGGGCGGTTGCTACGCCAAATGCATCGACCTGTCCGAGAAGAACGAGCCGGTGATCTGGAAGGCCATTCAGTTCGGCGCCGTTCTGGAGAACGTCGTGCTCCACGAGCATAGCCGCGAGCCCGACTACGCCGACAGCAGCCTGACCCAGAACACCCGTGCCGCCTATCCGCGCGAACTCATCGAGAAGCGCGTCGACGCCAACCGTGCCGGCGAGCCGAACGCGGTGATCTTCCTGACCTGCGATCTGACCGGCGTGCTGCCGCCCGTGTCGATCCTCAACAACGAGCAGGCCGCCTACCACTTCCTGTCCGGCTACACCGCGCTGGTCGGTTCCACCGAGATGGGCAGCGGCAGCGGCATCAAGTCGACCTTCTCCACCTGCTTCGGTGCGCCGTTCTTCCCGCGCCCGGCCGGCGAATACGCCGAGCTGCTGATCAAGCGCATCAACGGCTTCGGCTCCAAGGTCTATCTGGTCAACACCGGCTGGACCGGCGGCGGCTACGGCGTCGGCAAGCGCTTCAACATCCCGACCACCCGTGCGGTGATCGCCGCAATCCAGAGCGGCGCGCTGGTCGGTGTCGAGACCGAGCACCTGCCGATCATCAACCTGGACGTGCCGAAGGCCGTCGCCGGCGTCGAGACCGAGCTGCTCAACCCGCGCAACACCTGGACCGACAAGAACGCCTACGACGATGCGGCCAGGACTCTGGCGCAGAAGTTCATCGACAATTTCAAGAAATTCGACGTCTCCGACGCCATCCGCAACGCCGGCCCGCAGCTCTAAGGCCGATCGCGAGAAAAAGCCGCCTGCGGGCGGCTTTTTCATGGGCGCCCGTTTCTCCTTGGTCGGCGGCCGAGCCTGTTATTCTCTGCGCCGTGTCGATGTAAGAGTGTGAAGGCATGGAGCAGGACGCTTTACACCTCTGGGGTTATCTGCTGGGACTGATCCAGTTGCTGGGAGCGGTCGCGGCGCTGCATGCCGTGCTGACCGTGCGCACTGCCCAGGGCGCCATCGCCTGGGCGATCTCGCTGCTGTTCATGCCTTACCTCACCCTGTTGCCCTATCTGGTGTTCGGCCGCAGCCGTTTCGATGCCTATATCCAGGCGCGGCGCCAGGCCGACCAGCAGATGCATCGGGCGATGGCCAAGCTGGACTGGCGGCCCTGGGTCGAGGAGGCCCAGGCGGCCCGCGAGAGCGACGTCGGGCGGAGCCTGCGGTTGCTAGCCAGGCTGGCGCAGCAGCCGCCGCTGGCGAACAACCAGGTGCGTCTGCTGATCGACGGCGAGGCCACTTTCTCCGCCATCTTCGAAGCCATCGCCGCCGCCCGGAAAGTGGTTCTGGTGCAATTCTTCATCGTCCACGACGACCAGCTCGGGCGTCGCTTGCAGGAGCTGTTGCTGGAGCGGGCGGCCGCTGGCGTGCCGGTGTTCTTCCTCTATGATCGCGTCGGCTGCCACGCCCTGCCGCGCCGCTACGTGCAGCGCCTGCGCGAGGGTGGGGTGGCGGTGCAGGCCTTCTCCGCCTCGGTGCGCAGCGGCATGCTCAGTCGCTTCCAGCTGAACTTCCGCAACCACCGCAAGCTGGTGGTAGTCGATGGTCTGCGCGGCTTCGTCGGCGGACTGAACGTGGGCGACGAATACCTCGGGCAGAATCCGCGGCTGTCGCCTTGGCGCGATACCCACATGGAACTGCGCGGGCCGGTACTGGCCTGCCTGCAGGAGTCCTTCGCCCAGGACTGGTACTGGGCCTGCCGGGAACTTCCGCCGCTGCTGCTGGCGGATGAATATCCGGCGGGCGGCGTGCTCTGCCAGGTGGTCAGCAGCGGTCCGGCCGATCCTCAGGAGACGGGGTCGTTGCTGTTCGTCGCGGCGATCAATGCGGCGCGCCGGCGGATCTGGCTGACCAGTCCCTACTTCGTGCCCGACGAAGCGGTGTTCGCCGCCCTGCGACTGGCCGTGATGCGCGGGGTGGAGGTGCGTCTCCTGCTGCCGGCGCGGCCCGATCACCGGGTGGTCTATGCCGCTTCCAGTCTGTACGCCCGCGAGGCTCTTGCTGCCGGCGTGCGGGTATTCCGCTATCAGCCGGGTTTTCTGCACCAGAAGGTGCTGTTGATCGACGACGACACGGCTGCGGTGGGCAGCGCGAATCTGGACAACCGATCCTTCCGACTGAACTTCGAGCTGACGGTGTTCACCATCGATACGGCATTCGCCGCCGAGGTGGAGCGCATGCTGCTGAACGATTTCAGCCATTCCCGCGAGATGGATATCGACGATGTCAGTCGCGCCCATCAGCTCAAGCGACTGGGCATGCGCGTCGCGCGCCTGATTTCGCCGATCCTCTGAGTCCGGGCGCGCCGAGGAGCGTACAAGCGCCTGTACGCTATGTTTGCGGATTCGATTGCACTTCGATCATGGGGGCGGTTCGAGCTGGGCGTGCCCGCCGTAAGGAACTTCGCAGCGCCTCAGTGATGGTGGTGCCGGCGATGATGGCGACGATGCTCGTAGCGATAATCGTCATCGTAATAGCGGTCTTCGTAATAACGACGGTGGCGGCGATTGCGATCGTCATGGCGATCGTCGTCGCCCACGGCGTTACCTATCATGCTGCCGGCACCGCCGCCGAGGGCAGCGCCGAGCAGGCCGCCACTGCGCCCGCCCATCCGCTGTCCGACCGCGTTGCCGCCGGCGGCGCCGAGCGCGCCGCCGATGGCGGCTTCGGTACGGCTGTGGTTGCCGGCGCCGAGGGCGCCGCCCGCCGCACCGCCGACCCCGGCGCCGATGGTGGCGCCGGTGGAGCCGCCGAGAGATCCGCCGACCACCGATCCCAGAACACCGCCCAATGCGCCGCCCACGGCGGCCTTGGTCTCGCCGGCGACTGCAGTGACGCTAGCGCTGGCCAGGCCGAGTGACAGCAGCATGATCGATGCGAACTTCATAGCATGGAAACCCCATCTGGCTGAGACGGTCGCGATCGTCGCGCTTGTTCGATCAGTTGGCAAGCAATTTCGGTGAACTTGCGAGAAAATTACAGAGTTTGTAACTACTTGTTTTTATTGGTGAACTTGTCGAAAGAGGAAGCGGTCGAAGGCGCTCGGACCACTGTTTTTACTGCGGATTGGATCGGATTCATCACCTTTTCCCGAGCCTGCTCCAAGGTAGGTCAGGGATGCCTTGGGCCGGTTCGTCCGTTGCATCGGGCCCTCCGTTTGAAACGCAAGAGGCCGGCATTGCCGGCCTCTTCGGGCTACCGAGTTCGGGGGAAGGCGGCTGCGGCTCAGCAGTTGCCTTTCTTGGCCTGTCCCGGCGGGCAGAAGCCGCCGCCATGGCTGTGACGACGGTAGCCGCCATCGTAGCGCCGATCGTCGTAGTAGCGATCGTCGCGGTCATAGCGGTCGTAGTAGCGACGGCGTCGGTCGTCGCGTCGATCATCGTCACCTATGGAGTTGCCCAGCAGGCTGCCCGCGCCGCCACCGACCGCCGCACCGATCAGGCCGCCGGTGCTACCGCCCATCTGTCGGCCGACCGCGTTGCCGCCGGCCGCGCCGAGCGCGCCGCCGATGGCCCCTTCGGTACGGCTGTGCTTGCCGGCACCCAGAGCGCCGCCCGCCGCGCCGCCGACGCCGGCCCCGATCGTGGAGCCCGTGGCGCCGCCGAGAGATCCGCCGACCACCGATCCAACAACACCGCCCAGTGCACCGCCCACGGCAGCCTTGGTGTCGCCGGCGACTGCGGTGACGCTAGCGCTGGCCAGGCCGAATGACAGCAGCATGATCGATGCGAACTTCATAGCGTGGAAAACCTCAGTAGGATGTGACGGCGGCGATCGTCTCGCTTGATGGGCATAACTTGCAAGTATTTTTCGCGAAAATTGTCGATCCGGTAATTATTTTATTTTTCCGCCATTTTTCAGGAACTTAGGTCGGGCGAAGCGGGTCGAAGCTGGTTAATCCTCCCGCTCAGCCATCTGGCTGCCACGATTCTCTTTCTTCCCTCGTGGTTGGGCGATCTCGTGAACATTCCTGCCCCCCTCTGGTCAGCTTTTTCGTCGGCTGGATCCAAATCCGTCGCGAGTGTCGTTTTGCCGTCCCGTGCCGCCGCCGGCAGCGCTCACCCTAGATCAATCGAGGAGGATCAACCATGAGTCTGTTCTCGTTCGTCAAAGATGCTGGAGCCAAGCTGTGGGACACCCTGTCCGGGAACGAGGCCAAAGCGGCCGAATCGCTGAAGGAGCATGTGGCCAAGGTCGGCCTCGGCAATCCGAACATCCAGTTGCAGGTGGAGGGCGATAAGGTCGTCGCCTCCGGCGAGGTCGCCAGCCAGGAGGAGAAGGAGAAGATCCTGCTGGCGCTCGGCAATGTCGCCGGCATCGGCCAGGTCGAGGACAACATCACCGTGGCCCAGACGGCTACGGCCGCTCCGGTCGCGGCTGCCCGCTTCGTCACCGTGAAGTCGGGCGATACCCTCAGCTCCATCGCCAAGGCCGAATATGGTGATGCCAATGCCTACATGAAGATCTTCGAGGCCAACAAGCCGATGCTCGGCGATCCGAACAAGATCTATCCCGGCCAGGTGCTGCGCATTCCTCAATGACCCGGGTGCTAGCTCGTAGGGTAGGTCAGCCAAGTCCTTCGAGCAGTTCCCGATAGGTTTCCATGGCCTCGAATTCGGCCGTGTCCCTGGGCGGCTGGCGGCTGTCCGGCCGGCGCACCCCCAGTAGGTGGGCGATCCCGTAGCGGCAGGCACTGCGCAGGATCGGCAGGCTGTCGTCGATGAACAGGGTGCGCGCCGGGTCGAAGGGGAAGTCCTGCTGCAGGGCGAACCAGAATTGCTGGTCCTCCTTGGGAAATCCATAGTCGTGGGAACTGATCAGGCGGTCGAACCAGGGCGCCAGCTCGACCTTCTCCAGCTTCAGCGACAGCGAATCGCGATGCGCGTTGGTGATCAGCGCCACGCGCTTGCCGGTCTGGCGCAGGGCTGCTAGGAAGCGGTCGGCGTCCGGTTTCAGTGCGATCAGGTGGGCGACTTCGCGCTTGAGCGCGCTGACCGACAGCTTCAGCTCCGTGCTCCAGAAGTCCAGGCAGTACCAAGTCAGCTTGCCAGCATGGGCCTCGAACAGCGGCTGCAGCTCCAGGTCGGCCATGGCGCGGCTGATGCCATGGTGCTCGGCGTAGCGCCGGGGCAGGTACTCCAGCCAGAAATGATTGTCGAAGTGCAGGTCGAGCAGGGTGCCGTCCATGTCGAGCAGGACGGTATCGATTTCGCTCCAGGGCGGCGCGGGCATGGCGGTCACTGATCCGTGAGTGGCTTCGGGGCGCTTGGTCGTTCGCTGTGCAGGGCTATCTCCGGCGGGGAACGGTGTCCAAGTCGGGTTATGATAAACAGCTACGTGGTTCGGGACGAATGCCGGCCGAGCCCGCTCCGGTCAGGTCGAGGAATGCCCATGCGTCAAAAACCCACTGTGCTCGCCCGAGAAATCGTCGCATCCAGCCGTCTGTTCCGCGTCGAGGAAGTCCAGCTGCGCTTCGCCAACGGCGTCGAGCGCACCTACGAGCGGCTGGTGAACCGGGGCAGCGGCTACGGGGCGGTCATGGTCGTCGCCCTGGTCGACAGCGAGCACGCGCTGCTGGTGGAGGAGTACTGCGTCGGTACCGACAACTATCAGGTTTCCCTGCCCAAGGGACTGATCGAGCCGGGCGAGGACGTGCTGCTGGCGGCCAACCGGGAGCTGAAGGAGGAGGCCGGCTTCGGCGCTCGCCAGCTCGAGCACGTCACCGAGCTGACCCTGTCGCCTGGCTACATGACCCAGAAGATTCAGGTGGTGCTGGCCAGCGACCTCTATCCGGAGAGCCTGCCCGGCGACGAGCCCGAGCCGCTGCGGGTTGATCGCATCAATCTGCGCGAGCTGTCCAGTCTGGTGCAGCAGGAGCAGTTCAGCGAGGGGCGGGCCCTCGCCGCGCTGTACCTGGTGCGCGACCTGCTGATCCAGCGCGGGGCGTTCGCGTTGTGAAGGACGCCTGGCGGCAGCCGCTGATCGAGCTGGTGCGCCAGGCCGGGGCCGCCATCCTGTCTTACTGGCGGATGGATATCGAAGTGGCCACCAAGGCCGACGCCACGCCGGTGACCGCCGCCGACATGGCAGCGCACCGGCTCCTGTGCGATGGGCTCCGGGCGCTGGAGCCCGCGATTCCGGTGCTGTCCGAGGAAGACTGCGGGATTCCCCTGGCCGAGCGGGCCGCCTGGCAACGCTGGTGGCTGGTCGATCCGCTGGATGGCACCAAGGAGTTCATCGCCGGCAGCGAGGAATTCACCGTCAACGTGGCGCTGGTCGAGCATGGGCGGGTGCTGTTCGGCGTGGTCGGCGTGCCGGTGACCGGGCGCTGCGATGTCGGCGGGTCGCCCGAGCCCATCCGGGTGCGCGAGACTTCGGCAGAGACGTTCACCGTGCTGGCCAGTCGGCGGCACAGCAGTCCGGCCCAGGAACGTCTGCTGACCGGGTTGGAGCGGCATTTCGCGAGCCTGCGCCTGAGCGCTGTCGGCAGTTCGCTGAAGTTCTGCCTGCTCGCCGAGGGCAAGGCCGATTTCTACCCGCGTCTGGCCGCGACTTCCCAGTGGGACACCGCGGCGGCTCAGGGCGTGCTGGAAGGGGCCGGTGGCGAATTGCTGGACCTGCACGGCGTACCGCTGCGCTACCCGCCGACGGAGGATTTCCTCAACGGCCCGTTCCTCGCCCTGCCGCGCGCCGCCGCCTGGCGCGCCGAGGTGTTGCAGCTGGTGCGGGAGCTCTGAGGCGCGCTGCGCCTCAGTCCAGCATGTCGCTGAAGCGTTCGTCCTTCTTGAAGCGGATCGCCTGACGGAAACCCGGCACCTTGATCCCCTCCGAGCTCAGCTCGATGGCGTGATCGTCGATCATGCCCTGGCCGAAGTGGTAGAGAATGTCGAACTGTCCCTTGAGGGCCTGCTCGTCGTAGCGGCGGGCGGCTTCGCGGGTGGCCTCGCGGCGGGCGCAGTAGTCGGCGAAGGCGGCTTCGCCGTGGCGCTTGCGCAGCATCTTCTCGGTGACCTGCGGCGACAGCAGCACGCCGGTGGCGTTGTTGCCGCCGAAGCCCTTGGAGTTGATGAAGCAGACCTCCAGGTCGTCGCGGCGCACGTCGCGCATGGACAGGCTCAGGTGCTCGTCGTGGATGTCGTCGGCGAAGCGGTCGACGGTCTTGATGCCGGGCAGCAGGCTGTACTTGAAGGTGCCGAGGGCGGAGATCAGCTGGTCGCCGCTGGCAGTGGCCAGGGAGTGGCCGACGAAGGCCTTGACCGCGGCGATCGGCCAGTCGGCGATGCCGAAGGCTCCGGCGACGCGATCCAGCAGTTCGGACTCGGTGACGCGGTTGGCCGGCGTGCTGGAGCCGTGGGCATGGACGAAGCTGCGACGGCGCACGCCTTCTTCGCCGACCAGCTGCTCCGCGCTGGCCACCGCCTTGGCCAGGGTCAGGTAGTTGCCCGGGCCGGGGGCGGAGATGGACTTCTTGAAGCCGTCGGCGTTGACGAACACGTCCGGCACGGAGCCGTGGATGTCGGCGCCCAGCTCCAGGGCCAGGGCATCGTCCATCAGCACCACGTACTGCGCCGACTCGGCCAGGGTGAAGCCGCAGTTCTCGCCGAACGGCCGGCTGGCGCGGCGGAAGTCCACGTCGTCGCGGCCTTCGATGTGGCGCAGGCCTTCCTCGGTGGCCAGGGCGCTCATGGCCGCGTAGCCTTCGACGATTTCCGGGGTGATGGGGGCCTCGGCGTTGCCGACGACGACCACCCGGGCCTGGCCGGAAGTGATGACGTCGATACCTTTCTGCAGGTTGTAGAGGAAGGTGGCGCAGGCGCCGGTGATGCTGCCGGTGATGCCGACGCTGCCCAGCACGTAGGCGTTGATGAAGTCGGTGGGCATGCTGTTGAAGCCCAGCGGCAGCTGCTTGGCGGAGATGCGGTGGCCCTTCAGGCGCGACTGCAGCAGACCGCCGTAACCGTTCTCGTCCAACTGGCTCATGATGCTGCTGGAGAACACCGCCACTTCGTCGGGCTGCACGTGGTCGAGGATGGTCTGCCAGTCGATGCCGACGGAACGCAGGGCGTCGGTGGCGGCCACCACCGACAGCTGCAGGCCGCGCGGGTGGAAGCGGGAGTTGTAGAGCTCGCCGGGCTCGAAGCCGGTGGGCAGCTGGCCGGCGGATTTCACCGCCATCTCGCGGTAGCTGTCGACCTTGAATTCGCAGCTGTCGTGCAGAGTCACGCGCACCTGATTGCCATCCAGCTCCTCCACCTGCCAGTTGGCCGGCAGCGGCTCGGGCAGCTGCTTGCGCTGGGTGGTGAAGGTCAGCGGGGTCTCGGCGTTGACGGTCAGGCTCTTGTGCCAGTGGGCGGCGTCGACGTCGAAGTACTGGCGCTCGATGCGGCGGATCAGGGTAGATTCGAGGATCTGCTGGCCGTAGCGGCGTTCGATCTCGGCCTTGCTCAGGGTTTCGCCGTCGGCGCTGCGGTAATCGCCGTCGACCACGCTGACCAGCTTCATCATCACCGCCAGGCCGGTGAGGGTCTCCTGGCGCGCCTCGGGATCGAGCGACTCGATGACGGTACGACGGAAACCGTGATGGAAGGAGCTGCGTCCGGCCGAGTTATAACCACCAAAACCAACGATGACAGGTAAGCGAGACATAACTCGAAAAACTCCTCACGCAAGGGGACTGCCAGCTCCGGGGCCGCGGTGCCGGCGAAAACCGCTGGTCCGCCGCACGGCTCGAAAGGCGGGCTCACTGGACCGCCGGGGTCGAAACGGAGATTGGAATGCCTAATTGACGTGATCGACGACTTTCGAGTCACCATTCACGTCGGCGTCATGTTCTTGTGCTCCCTCTCCGGTACCGGACAGGAGCAGGGGCGGATCTTAATCGATCGTCGCGCGGATTGCAGAACCGGCCGCCGCATGGTGCGGCGGCCGGTCGCTGTCGGCGCGCCTTAGAGGCCGG
>NZ_JBHRSJ010000009.1:42534-51236 GCF_042643485.1 Azotobacter bryophylli
CGCCGACGGTCATCTCGAACGGGTTGCGGCCGAAGTGGCCGTAAGCGGCGGTCGGACGGTACATCGGGTGCAGCAGGTCGAGCATGCGGGTGATGGCGTACGGACGCAGGTCGAAGTGCTCGCGCACCAGCTGGATGATCTTGTCGTCGCCGATCTTGCCGGTGCCGAAGGTGTTGATCGAGATGGAGGTCGGCTGGGCCACGCCGATGGCGTAGGAGACCTGGATCTCGCAGCGCTCGGCCAGGCCGGCGGCGACGATGTTCTTGGCCACGTAGCGGCCGGCGTAGGCGGCCGAGCGGTCGACCTTGGACGGGTCCTTGCCGGAGAAGGCGCCGCCGCCGTGACGGGCCATGCCGCCATAGGAGTCGACGATGATCTTGCGGCCGGTCAGGCCGCAGTCGCCCACCGGGCCGCCGATGACGAACTTGCCGGTCGGGTTGATGTGGAACTGGGTGCCCTTGTGCAGCAGTTCGGCCGGCAGGGTGTGCTTGACGATCAGCTCCATCACCGCCTCGTGCAGGTCGGCCTGGCTGATTTCCGGGTTGTGCTGGGTGGACAGCACCACGGCGTCGATGCCGACCACCTTGCCGTTCTCGTAGCGGCAGGTGACCTGGCTCTTGGCGTCCGGACGCAGCCACGGCAGCAGGCCGGTCTTGCGCGCTTCGGCCTGGCGCTCGACCAGACGGTGGGAGAAGCAGATCGGCGCCGGCATCAGCACGTCGGTCTCGTTGCTGGCGTAGCCGAACATCAGGCCCTGGTCGCCGGCGCCCTGGTCTTCCGGCTTGGCGCGGTCGACGCCCTGGTTGATGTCCACCGACTGCTTGCCGATGATGTTGATGATGCCGCAGGTGTTGCCGTCATAGCCGACGTCGGAGCTGGTGTAGCCGATGTCGACGATCACCTTGCGCACCAGTTCCTCCAGGTCGATCCAGGCGGAAGTGGTGATCTCGCCGGCGACGATGGCCACGCCGGTCTTCACCAGGGTCTCGCAGGCCACGCGGGCGTACTTGTCCTCGGCGATGATGGCGTCGAGGACCGCATCGGAAATCTGGTCGGCGATCTTGTCCGGATGTCCTTCGGACACGGACTCGGAGGTGAAAACGGAATATTCGCTCATCTATCGGTTCCTAATCTTACCGGTGGAGGGCCCGCGGGCCCTGTTCAAACAAACTCTGCTTGCGGCCCGTCATGCGCTGACGAGGCCCGTTCTGGTTTTCCGGCTTGGCGAAGTGCCGAAGCTGGATCTGGAAGCCGTTCCTCAGGCCGATGTAGAGGCTCTCGCCGGGTTCGAGCCCGGCGATGTCGGCCCAGTGCGCCAGGTCGTCCTGGTCGAAGCCGAGCCAGAGATCGCCGCAGGCTTCCCGGGCCCAGTTCTGGTCGTGGCTGCACAGTTCGGTGACCAGCAGGCTGCCGCCGGGCCGGACCAGGCGCGCCAGCTGCTTCAACGCCTCGGCCGGCACGGCGAAATGGTGCAGGACCATGTTCAGCACCACGCAGTCGGCCGCCTCGTGCTCGTCGTTGAGCGCGTCGGCGAGCTTCACCTCGACGTTGCCCAGGCGCTCCTCGGTGCAGCGCTGGCGGGCCAGCTCGAGCATCGCAGGGCTGTTGTCGAGCGCGGTCACCCGGGCGAAGCGGCGCGCCAGCTCCGGCAGGAAGGCGCCGTCCCCCGGGCCGACCTCCAGCGCCGTGGCGCCGGCCGGGAAGCGTAGCGCGTCGAGCAGCGACAGCAGGCCGTCGCGGTACTGCGGCAGGGCGGCGATCAGATCCTGCTGGGCGCGGAAGCGCTCCGCCATGCGGCTGAAGAAGTCGCGGCTGACCGCGGCCCGCTGGGCGTGCACCGCGGCGATGCGCGCGCGGATGGCCTCGTCCAGCCGGAGTTCGTCGACCTCGCCGAGCAGGGCGGCGTGCAGCGCACCGCCACGGCCGCCGGCGGCCGGCAGAGCGCGGCGGTAGAAGATCGCGTTGCCTTCGCGGCGGGTCGCCACCAGGCCGGCCTGGGCCAGGACCTTGAGGTGGTGGCTCATGCCCGACTGGCCGATGGCGAAGATCTGTGCCAGCTCCAGCACGCCGAAGGAGTCGTTGGCCAGGGCGCGCAGGACCTTCAGGCGCAGCGGATCGCCGCCGGCCTTGCACAGGGCGGCCAGTTCGTCGCTGTCGTCGTGGTGGAGGTCGGGCAGGCGCATGCTCATAAGCCGCGCAGTCTAGTCGGGTGGTTTTCATCCAGCAAGAGCAATATCAAAACATTTTGATATGGGTCCTGCGGAAGGCGGAATAGGGGAGGAGGCCGCGCGCGACGGGGCGTCGCGTGCGGTTGGCGGTGAGTGCCCGATCGTCACCTGGCCACGGTGCTTTAGACCTCCAGACCGTACCTAGACAGGCTTTGGCGCAGCATCGAGATTGGCGGACGCTCTACCAGCCGAGTTGCTTGTTGAAGCCGAGGGCGTCGTAGTAGTCGCCTTGGTAGGTGATCTTGCCGTCCTTGACCCGGACGAAGCTGACCCCTTGGAACTTCAGCGGCTTGTTGGCGGCCGGGGTATCCGCGCTCCAGGCGCCGGTATTGTGGCCGGCGAACTCCCACTGGAAGGCGATGCCGTCGGCGCTGACGATCGGCGCGCTGGTCATCTTCCAGGTCAGGTCCGGCAGGGCACCGATGAACACCTTGATCACGTTGTCCCGGGCGGCGGCCTTGCCGTTTTGGGGAATGCCGACGGCGGCATCGAGGAACACCGCATCGTCGGCGAGGAAGCTGGCGGCCTTGTCGACGTCGTGGGCGTTCCAGGCGGCCATGTAGCCGTCGACGATCGCCTTGGCGTCGTCGGCCGCCTGGGCCAGGGTCGTCAGACCACACAGCAGGATCAAGCTGAAATTACGCAGGCAGTTACGCATTGTCCGTTCTCCTGTCGGAACATGGGGGCGGCGACGGGCCGCCGGGCAGGGGGTGCAGGGAGGGAGCGCGGGGACGCTCCCTCGCGAGACGTCAGTGCTTGATCATCACGTGGCGCACGGCGGTGTAGTCCTCCAGGCCGTACATGGACAGGTCCTTGCCGTAGCCGGACTGCTTGACGCCGCCGTGGGGCATCTCGCTGACCAGCATGAAGTGGGTGTTGATCCAGGTGCAGCCGTAGTGCAGGCGCGCCGCCAGGCGGTGGGCGCGGCCGACGTCGGCGGTCCACACCGAGGAGGCCAGGCCGTAGTCCGAGTCGTTGGCGAAGGCCAGCGCCTGGGCCTCGTCGTCGAAGGGGGTGACCGAGACCACCGGGCCGAACAGCTCGCGGCGGACGATCTCGTCGTCCTGGCGGGCGCCGGCGAGCACGGTCGGCTCGAAGAAGAAGCCCGGGCCTTCCACCTTGTTGCCGCCGGTGACCACGCGGATGTGCGGCAGCGCCTTGGCCCGCTCGACGAAGCCGGCCACCCGCTCCAGGTGCTGGGCGGTGACCAGCGGGCCGAGTTCGGTGGCCGGGTCTTCCGGCAGGCCGTAGCGGATACTGGCCACGGCTTCGCCGAGCCTGGCGACGAAGGTCTCGTAGATGCCCTTCTGCACGTACAGGCGGCAGGCGGCGGTGCAGTCCTGCCCGGCGTTGTAGAAGCCGAAGGTACGGATGCCGGCCACCGCGGCCTCGATGTCGGCGTCGTCGAAGATCAGCACCGGGGCCTTGCCGCCCAGCTCCATGTGCATGCGCTTCACGCTCTCGGCGGTGCTGGCGATGATGTTGGAGCCGGTGGGGATGGAGCCGGTCAGCGACACCATGCGCACCTTGGTGTGGGTGACCAGGGGCGAGCCGACGCTCGGGCCGCGGCCGAAGACGATGTTGACCACCCCGGCGGGGAACAGCTCGGCGATGAATTCGGCCAGCTTCAGTGCGGTCAGCGGAGTCTGCTCGGACGGCTTGAGCACCACGCAGTTGCCGGCGGCGAGGGCAGGGCCCAGCTTCCAGGCGGCCATCATCAGCGGGTAGTTCCAGGGCGCGATGGAGGCGATCACCCCCAGCGGGTCGCGGCGGATCATCGAGGTGTGGCCGGGCAGGTACTCGCCGGCGGCGGAGCCGGACAGGCAGCGACTGGCGCCGGCGAAGAAACGGAACACGTCGGCGATCGCCGGGATCTCGTCGTTCAGCACGGCGCTGTAGGGCTTGCCGCAGTTCAGCGACTCCAGACGCGCCAGTTCTTCGGCATGGACCTCGATCCTGTCGGCGAGCTTGAGCAGCAGTTGCGCGCGGTCCTTCGGCGGGGTCTGCGACCAGCCGTCGAAGGCGGCGTCGGCGGCGAGCACCGCGGCGTCCACCTGGGCCGGTGTGGCCTCGGGGATCTCCAGCAGGACGCTGCCCAGCGCCGGGTTGAACACGGGTTGTGCCAGGCCTTCGCCGGCGATCAGCTGGCCGTTGATCAGCAGTTTGCTTTGCATGGTCGAACTCCTTGGAGGTGGAAAGGGCGAATGGCTACGCCCGACGGGCCCGGACGGACGGATGGCTCCGCCCCCACGTCCCTGTTCATTTGCCGCTCCCGGCGACGCTCTCGCCGCCGCGGGTCAGGTAATAGGCGCCGAGGATCGGCAGCATGGTCGCCAGCATCACCAGCATGGACACCACGTTGGTCACCGGCACGTCGCGCGGGCGCGACAGCTGGTTCATCAGCCACAGCGGCAGGGTCTTCTCGTGGCCGGCGGTGAAGGTGGTGACGATGATCTCGTCGAACGACAGGGCGAAGGCCAGCATGCCGCCGGCCAGCAGCGCCGAGCCCAGGTTGGGCAGGATCACGTGGCGGAAGGTCTGCCAGCCGTCGGCGCCCAGGTCCATGCTCGCCTCGATCAGGCTGTGGCTGGTGCGGCGCAGGCGGGCGATGGCGTTGTTGTGGACGATCACCACGCAGAAGGTGGCGTGGCCGACCACCATGGTCAGCAGCCCCGGCTTCAGGCCCAGGCCGGCGAAGGCCGCGAGCAGGGCCAGGCCGGTGACGATGCCGGGCAGGGCGATGGGCAGCACCAGGAGCAGCGACACCGTCTGCTTGCCGAAGAAGTCGCGGCGGTACAGCGCCGCGGCCGCCAGGGTGCCGAGAACCAGGGCGATCGCCGTGGCCAGCGTGGCCACCTGCAGGGACAGGCGGATCGCCTGCAGCACGTCGGGACGGGCGAAGGCGGCGCTGAACCAGTGCAGGGTGAAGCCCTTGGGCGGGAAGCTGAAGGCGGCTTCCTCGGTGTTGAAGGCGTAGAGGGCGATCAGCAGCAGCGGCAGGTGGAGGAACAGCAGCCCGCCCCAGGCCGCCAGCTTCAATCCGAACGAGGCTTTTTCAGAGTGCATCGAAGGCCCCCAGACGCTTGATGATGGACAGGTAGACGGCGATCAGCGCGATCGGCACCAGGGTGAAGGCGGCGGCCATGGGCAGGTTGCCGACGGCGCCCTGCTGGGCGTAGACCATGCTGCCGATGAAGTAGCCGGGCGGGCCGATCAGCTGCGGTACGATGAAGTCGCCGAGGGTCAGGCTGAAGGTGAACAGCGAGCCGGCGGCGATGCCCGGCACCGACAGCGGCAGGATCACCTGGAAGAAGGTCTGCCGCGGGTGCGCGCCGAGGTCGGCGGAGGCCTGCAGCAGCGACGGCGGCAGGCGCTCCAGGGCGGCCTGGATCGGCAGGATCATGAACGGCACCCAGATGTAGACGAACACCAGGAAGCGGCCCAGGTGCGAGGTCGACAGGGTGCTGCCGCCGACCCCCGGCACGCCGAGGAGGAACTCCAGCACGGGCTGCAGGTGCAGGTTCTCGACGAACCACTGGACCACCCCGCCCTTGGCCAGGAGCAGGGTCCAGGCGTAGGCCTTGACGATGTAGCTGGCCCACATCGGCAGCATCACCGCGATGTAGCAGAACGCCTTGGTCCGCCCCGTGGTGTAGCGCGCCATGTAGTAGGCGATGGGGAAGGCCAGGGCGGCGCAGGCCAGGGTCACGGCGACGGCCATGCTCAGGGTGCGCAGGATGATGTCGAAGTTGGCCGGCTGCAGCAGGGCGCGGAAGTTGGCCAGGGTCAGCTCCGGCGTCACCGTCATGCTGAAGTCGTCGAAGGTGTAGAAGCCCTGCCACAGCAGGTTCAGCAGCGAGCCCAGGTAGATGGCGCCGAACCAGGTCAGCGGCGGCGCCAGCAGGAGGCCCAGGTACAGCCCGGGCTTGCGGTAGAGCAGGTCGGACAGGCGGCGCAGCGGGCCGCCGGCGGCCGGCCGCTCGGCGGCTTCGAGGGTCAGTTCCATGTCAGACGCTCCCGCTGCGCAGGCGCACCATGGCCGCCTTCGGCCAGCGCGCGGTGACCCGCTGACCCTGCCGGTAGAGCAGCTCGGCGTCGCGGGCGTGGTCGTTGCCCAGGGCCACGGCCAGGTTCTCGCCGTTGTCCAGGCGGACTTCGTAACGGGTGGTGGCGCCCTGGTACTGGATGTCGTGGAGCAGACCGCTGACCAGCACCTCGTCCGCGGCGGCGGTGCCCTCGCCGAGGCGGATGTGCTCGGGACGGATGGAGAAGGGCTGCTCGTCGCCGCTCAGGCGGCGGGCCAGGTCGCCGGCCAGCACGTTGGAGGTGCCGACGAACTCGGCGACGAAGGGGGTTGCCGGCTGCCGGTAGAGGTTGCGCGGGCTGTCCACCTGCTCGATGCGGCCCTTGTTGAACACCGCCACGCGGTCGGACATGGACAGCGCTTCGCTCTGGTCGTGGGTGACGAATATGAAGGTGATGCCCAACTGGCGCTGCAGCTTCTTCAGTTCGCTCTGCATCTGTTCGCGCAGCTTGAGGTCGAGCGCGCCGAGCGGTTCGTCGAGCAGCAGCACCCGCGGCCGGTTGACCAGCGCCCGGGCCAGGGCCACGCGCTGGCGCTGGCCGCCGGAGAGCTGCGCCGGCTTGCGCACGCCGTAGTCGGCCAGGGCGACCATGGCCAGGGCCTCCTCGGCGCGGGCGTGGCGCTCGCTCCGGGCGACGCCTTTGACCTTGAGGCCGTAGGCGACGTTGTCCAGCACGCTCAGGTGGGGGAACAGGGCGTAGTCCTGGAACACCGTGTTGACGTCGCGCTGGTAGGGCGGCAGGCCGACGGCCTCGACGCCGTGGATGCGGATCGAGCCGGAGGTCGGCTGCTCGAAGCCGGCGATCAGGCGCAGGCAGGTGGTCTTGCCCGAGCCCGAGGGGCCGAGCATGGAGAAGAATTCGCCTTCCTCGATGGCGATGGATACGCGGTCGACGGCTTTCACGGCGCCGAACACGCGGGAAACGTCGGTGAATTGCACGGCAGGGGTCATGTCGGGAATCTCCAGCGGGGCGTGCGGCTCCCCGGGCGGGGAGCCGGTCTGGGCTGCGCTCAGCGCCCGCCCATGATCGCGATGTAATCCTGGGTCCAGCGGCTGTAGGGCACGTACTTGCCGCCCTCGGCCTGCGGGGTCTTCCAGAAGCTGATCCGTTCGAACTGGTCGAAGCCGTTGGTCTTGCAGCCTTCGGCGCCGAGCAGTTCGCTGGCCTGGCAGGCGGCCGGCACGGCCGGCAGCGAGCCGAACCAGGCGGCCACGTCGCCCTGCACCTTGGGCTCCAGGGTCCAGTTCATCCACTGATAGGCGCAGTTGGGGTGCTGGGCCTCGGCGTGCAGCATGGTGGTGTCGGCCCAGCCGGTGGCGCCTTCGGCCGGCACGGTGGAGGCGACCGGCTGGCCCTCGCCCTTCAGCGCGTTGACCTGGTAGGGCCAGGCGCTGGCGGCGACCACGCCTTCGTTCTTGACGTCGTTCATCTGCACGGTCACGTCGTGCCAGTAGCGGTGGATCAGGCCGTGCTGCTGGCGCAGCAGATCGAGCACCGCGGCGTACTGGGTCTCGTTGAGCTGGTAGGGATCGGTGATGCCCAGCTCGGGCTTGGTGCTCTTCAGATAGAGGGCGGCGTCGGCGATATAGATCGGGCCGTCGTAGGCCTGTACCCGGCCCTGGTTGGGCTTGCCGTCGGGCAGGGTCTGCGGCTGGAACAGCACGCTCCAGCTGGTCGGCGCCTGCTTGAACACGGCCGTGCTGTACATCAGCACGTTCGGACCCCACTGGTAGGGGGTGCCGTAGGTCTTGCCGCCGGCCACGTACCAGGGCGCGTCCTTCAGGCGCGGGTCGAGGTTCTTCCAGTTGGCGATCAGCGCCGGGTCGATCGGCTGCACGCGCTTGCCGGCGATCAGCCGCAGGGAGGCGTCGCCGGAGGCGGTGACCAGGTCGTAGCCGCCCTTGGCCATCAGGCTGACCATCTCGTCGGAGGTGGCGGCGGTCTTGACGTTGACCTGGCAGCCGGTGGCCTTCTCGAAGCCGGTCACCCAGTCGTAGTTCTTGTCGGTCTCGCCGCGCTCGATGTAGCCGGGCCAGGCGATGATGTCGAGGCGGCCTTCGCCTGGGCCGATGGCTTTCGGCGTTTCCGCGGCCTGGAGGCCGGCGCTGGCGAGCAGGGTGGTGGTGAGCGCCCCGAGCAGAGCGGTGTGATGCTTGGACATGTGTATCCCTCGTGGTTGCTGTTCCGGTCGGGGCAGTTTCGATAATGGGTGCGGGTCGGGCCTCTTGGCGGGCCCTGACCTCTAGGCGCCGGCGCACCGCTCGGGCGCGCCGGCGTCGGCGGTTCAGTCCAGCTCGTCGAAGCACTCGGCGAGCAGGGCCAGGCCGTGGTCGAGCTGTTCGTCCGGCACGGTCAGCGGCACCAGGATGCGCAGCACGTTGTAGTAGG